>CALQEM020000045.1:0-18343 GCA_943329595.2 Bifidobacterium breve | reverse complement strand
TCGCCGCCGTAGGGGATGAACTGCGACGACGACCCGTGCTTGAGCAGTCCCGCCTCATGAATCAACAGGTTGGCCATGAAGGCCATCCAGTTCGCGTCGGTGTCGCTCATGGCCAGCTTGAAAGCCCCCAGAGCGATCTCACCGGGGCCGCTGGGCTCATATCCCGCAATCACGTGGTTCATGTCATGGCTGATGTAGTACGCCGGCTCCGGCGTGTGGGGACCAGGCAGATGAAAGCCATTGCGCTCATAGAACCCCAGGAAGGCCGACCCCAGAGTTCCCTTCGGCAGCGCGCGAAGAGCCTCCACCTCTGGCAGTACGTCGCCGTCGTTGCGCACTGGCGCGACCGACTCAGAGAGCAGTGGCACGTACCCGTCATAGGTGCGGATGAAGTCGCGGCTGGCATCCTCGGTGGTCTTGTTGATCCACGAGTGCATCACATCGAGCTCGTCGCCATGAATACCCACGGCCCCGGCGTAGGCCTCGAGCCGAGCCACCTGCTCAGGAACGTTGGGGTGTCGGCAGAATGCCACCACGATGGCGAGCTGAACGAAGCGCCGCCGAAGGTGCTCATCAGTGAGGTCTTCAGCCACCACACTCGGCTCCGCCCCGGCGAGTCCGGCAAGCGCAGCGACGTCAACCTTCCACAGATGCCCAGCGATGGCACCAATGACGACGACCTGCTCACGAGTCGGCCCGCCCTCAACCTCTGCGACACCGAGGAGCCCCGACACCAACATCGACACCGACTCGCGCGGAACTCCCAAGACCATGGGCGCAAGGTAGCAGTGAGGCCACGTCACGCGTACGGGCGAGCAGCTTCACCCTCCTTCAGCAGGACGGGAGGCCTTCACCACCGTGATGCGTCCAGAAGTCCCGCTCGCACGTATTGCGCGACTATCTGCACTGACCCTCGCCTGATTCAGGCGCTCAGGGCTTTGCGGCGAACTGCCGCGAGATCGGTCTCTAGTCGATCGAGCGCGGACTTCAGGTCGTCGACTGGTGCGATGCACCTGAGCACGAGCATACGAATCACCGTTGACACTGGCAGTCCCTGCTCCGCGGCGAAGGCGGATAGTCCCTCAAACTCCTCGTCGCGCAGCCGGACCTGAACGTTCCTGGTGCGAGCACTTCCGCGAGTGACCTTGCTACCCGCTGGCAACGGCGCCTCCAGATCGACTGCGTGCTCGGCGACTTCAGCCGCTACCGCTTCCTGTTCCAGGAGCTTCTCAATTCTGGCCATGGCCCTCTACCTCTCTCTAGATCCTCTGGTCCTTCTCGTTGCTCAACCAGCCGTTGACCCCGTAGTCGACGCCATCGTCGGACAGTGCGATGACCGTGACGATTGATCCCAGGAGCTCGGAGTAGCCAAAGATGCGGACAGTGCGACCGCTGGCGCTACCGCACGGTTGGCCTACTCGTCCGTGACCTTCGGCCGCGGCCAGCGGCCGACGAATTCAATCGGCGCCCACGTAGGCCAGCGACTGGAGCCGACCGCGAATCCGCCAGCAAACATCGCCACCTCCTCCGGCCCGTCGACTCGCGAGTTGTCGTACGCATGGGTCAGGTCGGCGCGGCGAATCGCATCTTCCACCAGTGGCCATAGGCGCGCGTATCGAGCGCGGATCTTCTCCTCGGGGACGTCATGCCCTCCAGCCGCGACCCGGTGGGCGACGCGCTGGACGGACAGGTCCGCGGGAACCATCAGGACGTGCAATGCGACCGTGTAGCCCGCATCGTGGGCGCGATCAATCAGGTCAAGCTTGGACGGATGTGAGAACACTGTCTCGGCGATGAAGGGGTGCCCCGCCGAGATGAGTGACTCGCGGGTGTCGGCGGCAACACGTGCCGCATCGTAGGCGTGACGAGCAGGATCATCCGGCCATCGAGCCGCCGCGATGACGTCGGCGTTGACGAACGTGACACCGGGTCGCAGCGGCGCGAGCACGAGTTCGACGAACGTCGACTTGCCGGCGCCGTGAGGTCCGACAACCAGGTCGAGACGCACGCCGCTCTACTCGAGCCGGCTGGTGGTGCCATCGGGGTGATACCGGGTCAAGACACCCTGCTCGTCGAGCGCCACCGTGGTGACGCCGCGCGCAGCGAGGACCTCGCCGAAGCTGACCGTGCGCACGCTCTCCGAGATCAGCGCATCAAGCTCGGCGTTGAGTCCCACGCGCTCGTCCGGGGTCAGTTCACGCTCGTCGAACTCCCCTGCCAGCGTCGCTTCGACATGCAACCGGGCCGAGCTCGACTGCGCAGATACCGCTCGCCCGACCCGCGTCCAGTGATCCAACTGCTGCTTGGCCGAGCGGGACTGCCGCTCTCCCTCCGCTGCGGCAGCGTCCAAGAGGTCCGCGGCCACGCGTGTTGGACGGTCTGCGACTCGCTTCACCGGAATCCTCCTCGTCGCGGATTGATACGCCGTCACATAATGATACATCCCCAGTGGAGCCAGTTCTCAGGGGCCCGCGATGCCGGATCGAGGCGCTGTGACTCGTCCCGGACAGCACCACGGTCCTGAGGCTGCCCGCGGCCGGCTTCCCGCCGTACAGGGTGTTCTGGACATCCGGCGGGCCGCGCGTGGAGGCCGTGTTCCCGCTCGCAGGTCACGAGACTCGCACCTTCTTGGCGGTGCTTCCGGGCCCACGTCCTGCTTCCGTGTAGGCGTACACGCGACACGACCAGGTGCCCTTTGTCACGGTGACGCGTCCTGCCGTCGCGGTCGCTGAGAACCGTCGCTGCGTGGTCGCCGACCCCTTCACGCATACGATCCGATTGGCGGTGCGAGTGCCGCCATGACGCACGACCGCCTTCGACCACTTCATCGTCACGATTGCGCCTCTCACTGTCGCCGATACGCGGGTGGGGGCCGCCGGACGAGCTGGCGTCGTGGACGTGATTGAGGCGTAGGTACCTACTTGCACGTTCTGCGCCGCAACTCGCACGTCGTACCTGACACCATCGGACAAATTCCTCAGCTTCACAGATCGAGCGCTCGTGAGCGTTGCCCACGTTGTCCACGTGCTGGTTCCGTGCTTGCGGTACTGCACCGTGTAGCCCGAGATCGCACCCCCTCCGTCAGAGGCCGGCTCTAACCACGCGAAGGACATCGACCCCTTTGCCTTGGCCGTCTGCCTCAAACTGCGAGGCGCCGTAGGAGCAGAGATGTAGTCCCACGCCGCGCTCGAGGGTGTCGAGCCTCCTGGTCCCGTGACGGTGATACCTACGTCGCTGCCGGACCCTGCAGGGGACAGTACGGTCAGCTGTGTGTCACTGACGACCGTCACCACCGTTCCTAGCGTTGAGCCGAACTCCACCGTGGTCGCTCCGGTGAAGTTCGCGCCGTCGATCGTGACTGCTGTGCCACCGAGGGAACTCCCCGACGACGGTGAGACTGTGGTGACGACCGGAGCAACCGCGAAACGGTAGGCGCCGGTCGAGGTGGCGTCTCCAAATGGCGAATGAACGACGACGTCGCTGAGGTCAGCCACATGTGCCGGGGCAGCGACCGTGAGCTGCGAATCGGATACGACAGTGAGCGAGGTTGCTACTGTGCCGCCGATGTCGACGGACGTCACATCGGTCAATCCGGTACCCGAGATCGTCACCGTGTTGCCGCCTCCGACCGGGCCAGCCTCCGGCGAGATGCTGGTGATGGTTGCGGGCGCGACATAGGTGATGGTGGCTGTAGCCGTGCCCACGGGTGTGAGGAACGACAGAGTCACGTCTCCCGCTGCATGCGGATCGGTCTCCGCGGTGAACAGCGCCTGGCTCACTGACGCGTCGCGAGGAGGAACGGCTCCATCGACAGTGATCCCGATGTAGGCGCCCTTCAGCGCGGCGCCATTCACGGCGAATGGCGTTCCGCCGTCGACTGTGACCCGTGAGGGGGTCACCGAGGTGATGGTCGGCCCCGGCTGCACTGACGCCACATAGTTCAGGGCCGACGTGGCAGGATTCGTCGAAGTCATCGACCCGCCGACAAAGACCGCACCATAGCGGCCGCCGATCGCAACGGCGTTCGCATTACCGCCGTTGAACACGGTCGACATCCCCTGCCAGTTGTCGCCATTCCAGCGAGCGAAGTAGGAGGTATTGGCGACTTCCGAATCGCCATCCATGGCGGAAAGGAAGGAGCCGACAACGTACACCTGGTCCGCGGTATCGATCGTGAGATCAAAGGGGATGCCGTTCGAGAGGCCACCGTCGAGGGCGCTCCATGACGTGCCGTCCCACATCGCGGCCTGGTTGGCGCTCACGCCGCCGGCTGTCGAGAACGCCCCCACCACGTAGAGATGGTCGTGGCTGTCGATCGCTAGGTCGACATTCGCGGGAGCCGAGGGTCCCAGGCCGCTGCCCACAGCGCCCCAGGTCGACGTTCCGGCATCCCACATGGCGATGGACGCCACCGTGGTCGCGCCTGCCTGCGTGAAGTCGCCCGCAACATACACGTTGCTCTCGGAATCGACGGCGATGCTGCGCACGCGAGCGTTGACGCCGGTGCCCAGGGGCTGCCAGGCGGTGCCCGTCCACTTGGCGACGTAGTTGAGTCCGGTTGAGCCACCGGCCAGGGAGAAGGTGCCACCAATATAGAGCGAACCGTCGGGGCCGAAGGCCATCGCGTAAACTTGTCCGTTGAGTTCCTGGCTCGAGTCGCCGAGGCCGTTCCAGACGGCTCCATCCCACATGGCGATGGATTTGGAGTAGGGAGCGGAGTTCGCGCTGCTGAATGCACCGCCGGCATAGAGGTAGCCCGAGGGAGAGAACCGCACTAATTCGGGGGTCACGTCGAAGGTGCCCATGGCCGACCAGGTGCTAGTCGCGATGTCGTAGCTGGCAATGCCGTCGGCTGTCACACCGCCCATCGAGGTGAAACCGCCGACTGCGTACGCGGTTGCGTTGTCGGCGGCCATCGACCACACGGTGTTATCTGCGCCCGTCGACATCGGTGAGATCGCTGACGCGAAGTCCGATGTCGCAGCCTGACTCGCAGGCAGCATCGTGAGGTTCACCGAGACCACGGCAACCGCCACGCTGGCGGAAAGAATGCGGCGAACATTGCGCCGAACGGACGGGACTGCCGTCATGTGACCTCCAAAGTCTCGGCAGAGCATAAATGTCTTCGGCAAAGCTGCGCGTCTGGTTGAGTCAAATCACCGCCATTCACCCGACTTTGCCGAGAATTCACCGGTTGGCCAGCTCACTGGTTGGCAGATGTCGCGAGCCGTGTTGGAGGTGAGGTCCAGGGTGGTGGTGCGCATGTCGCGGCACAGCAAGCATGCAGAGCGATCTGCCGAAAGTCCCGCAAATCGGCAGGAAGGGGTGCCGGCGGACGTTGCGGCGCCTAGCATGCGGCTATGGACCTGATCGACTTTCGACCGACCCGTGATCAGTTCGCGTACACCTTCGGCGGTGCCGCGCCCATCATGCGTATTAAGCCCGGCACGGCGATGCGGCTGTGGACTGAGGACGCATTCAACTACGCGCTGCAGTCGGTCGACGACCTCGCCAGCCAGAAGGTCAACCTCGCCGAGGTGAATCCGCAGACCGGCCCCTTCTACGTCGAGGGCGCCGAGCCGGGTGACACGCTCGTGATTCACATCGTCGACCTCACCCCAGCGCGCACCTGGGGAGCATCGGCAGCTATTCCCTTCTTCGGGGGGCTTACGTCCACCGATGTCACGTCCACGCTTCAGGACCCGCTGCCCGACACCACGTGGATTTACCACGTCGACTCCGCCACGAACACCGTCGGCTTCGAGCCTCGCTTCGGGTCCGGGCCCAGCGTGAGCCTGCCGATTGAGCCGATGCTCGGAACGGTTGGCGTGGCCCCGGCCAGCCGCGAGGTGCGCACCTCGCTGGTTCCCTCCCGCTTCGGCGGCAACATGGACACCCCCGAGATGCGGGCCGGCACCACCGTGTACCTCGGCGTCAACGTGGAAGGCGCGCTGTGGTCGCTCGGCGACGGGCACTACCGCCAGGGTGAGGGTGAGGCATGCGGCACAGCAGTGGAGGGTGCCATGAACGTGACGGTCATCGTCGACCTGATCAAGGGAGGCGGCCCCGGGTGGCCACGACTGGAGTCAGATTCCCACTACATGGCGGTCGGATCGGCACGACCGCTCGAAGACGCCTGGCGCTCGGGCCAGGTTGAACTCGTGCGCTGGTTCGAGCAGCTCTACGGCCTGCACCACATGGACGCTTACCAACTGCTGTCGCAGATGGTGCAGGCGCCGCTGGCCAACGTGGTTGACGTCAACTACAGCGTGGTACTTAAAGCCGGAAAGCACTACCTGCCAGCGGCTGCGGCCTACGATGGCGTCCACGCGCGCATGCGCGAGGTCGCCGCTTCGCTCGGCACCTTCTCGTACGACTTCTGACACCCGCCACCACTCGCGCACGAACCAGTACTGGAGGAACATCATGGACCTTGGACTTGCTGGGCTCACCGCCGTCGTTACCGGAGGCACCCGCGGAATCGGGCGCGCCACGTGCGAGCTGTTCGCGAAGGAGGGGGCACACGTCGCGTTCTGCGCTCGTAGCGCCGCCGATGTTGCCGAGACCGAGGCTGCGCTCACCGCGCACGGCGTCACCGCCGTGGGAACGCAGCTCGATGTTTCCGACGCCGACGGCGTGAAGGCGTGGATCGACTCCACGGCCACGCGCTTCGGCGGTGTCGACATGGTGGTGTCGAATGTGAGCGCCCTCGCCATTCCCGACACCCCGGAAAACTGGGAGGCGTCGTTCCGCACCGACCTCATGGGCACGGTCAATGCTGTGAATGCCGCGCTCCCGCACCTTCGCGCGAGCAAGCACCCCTCGGTGGTCGTGGTGTCGAGCGTCTCCGGTCGTGAGGCCGACTTCGCTGCCGGTCCGTACGGCACGTTCAAGACCGCCCTCATCGGATACTCAGGCGGTCTGGCCCTTCAGCTCGCGCCCGAGGGCATCCGCATCAACACGATGTCACCCGGCAACACGTACTTCCCGGGCGGTGTGTGGGAGCAGATCGAGGAGGGCAACCCCGAACTGTTCGCGATGGCGATGGGCCTGAACCCCACCGGCCGCATGGGAACGCCGGTCGAGATGGCGTCGGCCATCGTCTTCCTCTCGAGCCCCGCCTCGAGCTTCACTTCCGGCACCAACCTGGTGGTCGACGGCGCGCTCACGCGCGGCCTTCACGTCTGACGATCCACCCGTCAGGAGCGAACTCAGCCCCGGCGCAGCACCTACGGTTGGGGCGGCAGAGTCGGCAACTCGATGGGCTGAGGCAGGGTCGAGTAGTCGGTGGAGCACATGGTGATCGAAGCGGGAGATACCGCCTGCGTGGTTGAGCGCGAGCATGCCAGCGGCAGGTAGATGGTGAACGTTCCATCCGCGTTCATGGTGTACACGCGACCCGCGTAGCCAGGCATGGGCATCCAGCCCAGGCTCGTTGGCCCGTTCACCGCCGACTGCGCCACGGTGGCGCCGGTGGCCTCACTCGCCCACAGCACGCTCTCGCGCCAGCCGTTAGTGAACAGGTCGGCCACGGTGAAGCCGGTCGGATCGATGTACTGCGAGATCACCACACGATCCTTGGCCGACCCCATGGTCACCAAGTAGTCGGAGGTGCGCCAGTCGGGCCGACTCCACCGCACCTCCATCGCCCCGGTCGCCTGATCGAGGTGCACCCCGAAGACACCTCCCACGAGCAGGTCCTGCATAAAGAACATGTTGTTCTCGGGGTCGGTCGAGAAGCTGGCGGGCGCCTCGCTGCTCGCACCGCCGGGCAGCGCCGTTCCCCACGGGCAGACGCGATGCACATCACTGTCGTCAGACTGCCGCACCACCACGGCACAGATGTGCATCGTGGTCGACGTGATCGCATTGGAGTTGAAGATGACCCACTGGCCCATCAGCACCGGGGCGTCACCGGCGCCCTGACCCGGCAGAAGATAGCTCGGTGCCCACGACGCGTCCTGTGTGAGGGTGCGTGCCTTCGGGTCCCAGATGATGCGCACCCCGTGAGTGGCCCCCGAGAGGTAGATGTACGTCTTCTTGCCGTGGGGCACCACGATGGGGCGAGCAACCACCGATTGGTCGAGCTTGATGGCCGCGATGTTCTCGAGTGTCACGGGGTCGACCGCCACGAACGTCGTGAACGGCTGCGGGCCGTACTGGTCGATGCACCCTGACATCGCCCCGCTCCCCTGAGTGGGGCAGCCGGGCGAGCGGGTCTGAGACTTGAGCAAGATCGTGCCGCGTGCGTCGGGCGCCACCGCAAACCCGTCGAGATTCGCGTCCTCCGGCTCGCCGTCGAGAATCGGCTGCTGCACCCAGGCGGTGATGGCCCCGGTCGAGGGGTCGAGCTTGTACACGCGCGGGCCGATCGCCACATCGACCGAGCCGTCCTTGACCACGGCCATGCTGCCGGGCAGCAGCCACTGGCCCGTCAGCATCGGCAGGTAGGTACGCCAGATCTGGTCGCCTGTCGCAGGGTCAAACCGCGCGACGTACGGCCCGTCGGTGTACCCAGGAATCGGTGTGCCGGGCGCTCCAGCGAGGAGGAACGCGGAGTCGGGTCCCCCGAAGGTCACGATCTGAACTCCGCCGGGGTACGACTGCGAGGTGGTGAACTGGGCGACCTGATTCGCGCCCTTCGCCCTTCCCGTGAAGGTGGCGCAGGGCTGGAGCCCGCTGTGAATCGCGTCGGTCACCTCGGGCGCGCCGATCGCCGCCGCGTAGTTCGTGAAATTATTAGCTGGATCCTTCGCGTACGCGCGCATGCATTTCACTTCGTGACGAACCGCCGACTGCACCCCCACGCTGGCGCTGGGCAGGGGGCGCTGTCGCGAGACACTCGAGGCCACCTGAGCATCGGAGGACCCGGCAACGATCCCGATGGATGCTAGAGAGATGGCGGTCACGACTACTGCGGTTGCGAGTGAACGAAGTCTCGCGGAGGGAGTCGAAGCAGACATGTCGAGCCCTTTCATCAGGGCGATGGGCCGACCCGTGGTGGGGGCACCTCGGGCCCGGCCGCGCCTTGGACCATGTTGTACCTTTTCGTACCTTCGACGAGCCTCAATCCGAAATGTAACTACTGTCTCCACGGCGAACGTGGCGACTCCAGCTCAGCCCCCTCAACCCCCTCAACCCCCTGAGCCCCCTACTCGGCGGGAGTGTGGATCAGTTTGCGGTTGACGAACTCGTCAATGCCATAGGGGCCGAGTTCGCGTCCGACTCCCGACCGCTTGGTGCCGCCAAACGGAAGCTCGGCGCCGCCGCCCTCGGCCTCGTTGATCCACACCATGCCGGTGTCGAGCCGGTTGGCGACATCGCGGGCCACGTCGAGGTCGGTGTGGAACACCGCGCCACCGAGTCCGTACGGGGTGTCATTGGCCAGCGCCACCGCTTCCTCGACGTCGCTGACGCGATACACCACGGCGACCGGGCCGAACAGCTCCTCGCGGAAGGCACGCATGTCTACGGTTACATCGGTGAGCACCGTGGCCGTGAAGAAAGCCCCGGGGCCCTCGGGGCGACCGCCGCCGGTGCGCACGGTGGCGCCCTTGTCGATGGCGTCCTGCACCTGCGCCATGAGTCCGGCCGCGGCAGCCTCCGACGACAGCGGGCCGTATGACATCGACTCGTCGAAGGGGTCACCGGTGGTGAGCGCCGCCATCGATGCGGTCAACTGCTCGACGAAATCGTCGTAGAGGCTGTCAATGACGATGAAGCGCTTGGCCGCGTTGCACGCCTGGCCGCCGTTCTCCATGCGCGCGGTCACGGCCGACTCGACCACCGAGGGTAGGTCGTCGGTGGCAAGCACAATGAACGGGTCGGAGCCGCCGAGCTCGAGCACGACCTTCTTGAGGTGTGCTCCCGCCACCGCTGCCACCGCTGTGCCCGCACGATCGCTTCCAGTGACCGAGACCCCGCGTACACGAGGGTCAGCGATGATGTCGGCCACCTGCTCGTGGTCGGCGAAGATGTTGATGTAGGCGTCGGCGGGAAGACCCGCGTCGATGAAGAGTTGCTGCATGGCCAGCGCCGACTCGGGGCACTGCGGCGCGTGCTTGAGCAGGATCGTGTTGCCGACCATCAGGTTGGGGCCGGCAAAGCGGGCCACCTGGTAGTAGGGATAGTTCCACGGCATGATGCCCAGCAACGGGCCGATCGGCGACTTGCGCACGATCGCGTGGCCACCTGTGGACGCCGGGATGGGCTCGTCGGCGAGCAGCGTGGGTGCCTGGTCGGCGTAGTAGCGGTAGATGTCAACCACGAACTCGATCTCGCCCACGGCCTCGGCCGTGGTTTTGCCCATCTCGCGGGTGATGATCGCCGCGAGGGGCGCCACGCGCTCGGCGTAGAGGTCGGCGACGCGGTGAATGATCGAGGCCCGATCGGCGATCGAGACGGTGGCCCACGAACGGGCGCCGCTCTCGGAGCGCGCGATGGCGGCTGTGATCTCGGCGTCGGACGCCGTTGGGAATTCGCTCTCGACCGATCCGGTCGCAGGGTTGATGACCTTGTACTCGACGCTCATGCTGACTCCTCGACACGACGCTGAATCCCCCGCGAGGGCGGAGGCATTCACCAAGGGTTGCACATCGGCGCACGGAACCCCGTGGCCGCCACCACGATGTGGGCTTGATGTCCGGGAAGATGCTCTAGAGTGGGCGTCCACAGAGCCCATCCCAGAGAGGCGGACGCCATGAGGCGAACCCCCGGGTGGATTCTTGTGCTGGCGGCCATCGGCGCCCTGACCGTGGTGGTAACCGTCGCGGTGGGCGTCTTCGCGATCATCTCGGGCCGGGGGTCTTACGTCACCGGGGCGGTGATGGGCCTCGCCGGAGAGTACGACGACGCTGCACCCACCTCGACGCCATCTCCCGCCGCTGGCAGCCCCCAGGCCAAGAGCTCCTCGCCTGACTTCTACAGCCAGCCGGCCGAGGTCCCAGCCCAGCCGGGCACCATCATCCGCAGCGAGCCACTGGAGTACGCAGTCGTCGGCGGACAGGGTTACCGCATCGCGTACACCTCGCTTGACGCCGCCGGGACCCCCATCGCCGTCAGCGGCATGGTCTTCCTACCCACCACCCCAGCACCGGCAGAAGGCCGCAGAATCTTGGCCTGGGCGCACGGCACCGTCGGACTGGCCGCGCGGTGCGCACCTTCGGCTGCCACCGCCTACTCAAGCACCGGCTGGCTGGAGCGCGCGCTCGCCGAGGGCTGGGTCGTCACGGCCTCCGACTACGCGGGCTTGGGGATGCCAGGCGCACCCACCTACCTCGTGGGCCAGCAGGAGGCGCGCGACGTGGTCAACAGTGTGCGCGCGGCCCGACTCTTCCCCGACTCCTCCACCGGCACCGACTGGCTTGTCTATGGGGCGTCGCAGGGTGGGCACGCGGCGCTCTGGACCGCCGACCAGGCCGCCGCGCTGGCCCCGGAGTTGACACTGCGCGGGGTCGCCGCGGCCGTACCAGCCGCTGAGTTGCCGACCATCATGGCGGCCCAGTGGAACAACGCCATGGGCTGGCTCATCGGCTCCTACGCGATCGTCTCCTGGCAGCCGGCCTACCCGAGTCGCGACTTCCAGTCGGCCCTATCGAGGTCGGGGAGGAATCAGTTCACCTCATTGAGTTCCCAGTGCATCGCAGCCGGCGCTGCATCGGCGATCGTGCTGAACCGCATCAACGGGCCCTTCTTCACCGCAAGCCCCCTCAGCAACCCCGACTGGAGCGCCACGGTCACCGAGCAAATGCCGCAGCAGCCTCCTGCGGGAATGCCGATGTACCTTGCGCAGGGAATGGACGACACGGTCGTCCTCGCGAGCAGCAACATCAAGCTCAATGCCGACTGGTGCGCAGCGGGAGTGACCATCGACAGCCTGTGGCTTCCGGGCGTTAACCATCAGGACACGTCGGTGGTAGCCGGGCCCGCAGTGATGGAATGGGCGGCCGCGCGCTTTGCCGGAGAGGCACCGCCCAACACCTGTGGCACACCTCCCCCGACTCCCACCTCAACACCCGCCTCGTAGGCGTCGCGCGTTCTCGTTGACCGCGAACGGAGGCGTCTGCTAGAGGCAGGACCCGACTAGCCGCCGCTCTTGCGGCGGAATTCGCGCTTGCCGCCCGAACGGTTGGCCTGACCCGAACCCGAGGATCCGGTCGAGGTAGGGGCCGCGCTGCCGTGACCCGACTTGTTCTTCTTGGCCTCGAGGGCAGCCTTGTACTTCTCGCGGAAGTCGTCGTCGCTCGGGGTTTCGGGTGATTCAGGAGAGGGGGCCATGACCTGAGTCTGCCACCAAGTCTGACCCCATGAGCACGAGGTCCAGATGCGCCTCAGCGGACGATCAACAACCCAGAGCGCCCACAGCCACGGAAGGGGAAGTCCCATGACCGAGCGGACGCCCTCGCGCGATGCCGGGGGTCACCACTCAGACGTGCTCGACGCCATCGTCGACGTGGTTGCGCCGGGGCTGATAATCGAGATTCTCGAGAAGCTCAGGCTCACACGCATCGTGGTGGCCCATCGCCTATCGACCATCCGTACCGCCGACCGCATCATCGTCTTGGTTGCGGGCAAGGTCGCCCAGGAGGGCACCTTGGATGAGCTGATGGCCGCGCCCGGCCACTTCCGTGACCCGGCCGAGCGCCAGTTGGTGTAGCCGACCTGCCAGGTCAGGCCAGGTCGAAGCGGTCGAGCTCCATCACGGTGACCCACGCCGACACGAAGTCGCTCACGAACTTCGTCTCTCCGCCGGCGCTGGCGTAGACCTCCGACAGAGCCCGCAGCTCACTGTTCGAGCCGAGGGCGAGGTCGACCCGGCTGGCGGTCCACTTCACCTCGCCGGTGGCCCGGTCGCGTCCCTCGAACGTCTCCTCGGCATCAGAGGTGGGCTCCCACGTGGTGCCCATGTCGAGCAGGTTCACGAAGAAATCGTTCGTGAGGGCTCCTGGCCGACTGGTGAGCACTCCGAGGGGAGAATGCCGGTGGTTGGCGTCGAGCGCGCGCATTCCGCCGACCAGCACGGTCATCTGGGGCGCGGTGAGGGTGAGCAGGCAGGAGCGATCGATCAGCAGGTGCTCGGCCGGTCGGGGCAACCCCTTGCCGAGGTAGTTGCGGAAGCCGTCGGCTGAGGGCTCCAGCACCGCGAAGGACTCCTCGTCGGTCTGCTCGGCAGAGGCGTCGGTGCGCCCGGGCCTGAACGGGACCACCACCGTGTGCCCGGCGGCGCGAGCACCCTGCTCAACCCCCGCACAGCCGGCTAGCACGATCAGGTCAGCGAGTGAGATCTGCCTGCCGCCAGCCTCGTTGAACACGCGCTGGACGCCCTCGAGTGTGGCGAGAACCTGGCCGAGATCCTCGGGGCTGTTGGCCTCCCAGGCATTCTGCGGCGCGAGGCGCAGGCGGGCGCCGTTGGCGCCACCGCGCTTGTCGGTACCGCGGAAGGTCGCGGCCGAGGCCCAGGCGGTGGACACGAGCTGGGCGACGGTGAGACCCGAGGCCAGCACGGCGTTCTTGAGCGCGCTCACATCCTCGGCGTCAACGAGGTCGCCGGTCACGGGGGGCACGGGGTCCTGCCAGATCAGTACCTCGCTGGGCACGTCGGGGCCGAGGTAGCGGGAGACCGGGCCCATGTCGCGATGGGTCAGCTTGAACCAAGCGCGAGCAAACGCGTCGGCCAGCTCCTGCGGGTTCTCGAGGAACCGGCGCGAGATGGGCTCGTAAATGGGGTCCATCCGCAGCGCCATGTCGGTGGTGAGCATCACCGGCGCGTGCCGCTTCGAGGGGTCCTGCGGGTCGGGAACCGCATCAGCTGCCGCGCCACCACTCGGAATCCACTGCTGGGCGCCAGCCGGGCTCCTGGTCAGTTCCCACTCGTAGCCGAACAGGGTCTCGAAGTAGCTGTTGTCCCAGGTGGTCGGCGTGGGCGTCCAGGCACCCTCGAGTCCGCTGGTGATGGTGTCGGCGCCGCTTCCGCTACCGAAGGCGTTCTTCCAGCCCAAGCCCATCTGCTGCAAAGGAGCGCCCTCGGGCTCAGGACCGACGTTGGCCGGGTCGCCTGCGCCGTGGGTTTTGCCGAAGGTGTGGCCGCCGGCGATGAGTGCGATGGTCTCTTCATCATTCATCGCCATGCGAGCAAACGTCTCGCGGATGTCGCGGGCCGCAGCCAGCGGATCGGGCACTCCGTTGGGGCCCTCGGGGTTGACGTAGATGAGACCCATCTGCACGGCCGCGAGAGGGTTCTCAAGGTCACGGTCACCGGTGTAGCGGGCGTCGCCCAACCACTCGAACTCCGAGCCCCAGTACGTCGCGTCGGCCTCCCACACGTCAGCGCGTCCGCCTCCGAAGCCGAAGGTGGGCAGTCCCATCGATTCGATGGCCACGTTGCCCGCAAGGATCATCAGGTCGGCCCACGACAGGCTGTGCCCGTACTTTTGCTTGATCGGCCACAGCAGTCGGCGGGCCTTGTCGAGGTTCCCGTTGTCGGGCCAACTGTTGAGCGGTGCGAAGCGCTGCATGCCCGCGCCGCCCCCGCCGCGGCCGTCGGTGGTGCGGTAGGTGCCAGCACTGTGCCACGTCATACGGATGAAGAAGGGGCCGTAGTTGCCGTAGTCGGCGGGCCACCAGTCTTGGGAGTCGGTCATCAGCGCGGTGAGGTCGGCCTTGACCTCGCTCAGGTCGAGGCGAGCGAACTCGCTCGCATAGTCGAAGCCCGGGCCCATGGGGTCGGCCAGCGGCGAGTTCTGGTGCAGCAGCCGCAGGTTGAGCTGCTGGGGCCACCAGTCGCGATTCTGGGTTCCTCCGGCCTCAGGGCCGTGCAGAACCGGGCAGCTTGTGGTGTCGTCCATGATGGCCTCCTGAGGCACTGGGCAAAACGGGCTGGACATCACTGTATTCCGGAATGCTTCCGCCTGCCAGATGCCCCTTATCTGTCACCTTGAGTGGTCCGAGGCACGCTCCTAGGCTGACGCCAGCCCCATCACGTTCGCCTGCTCCCACAGACCGGCTCGCGCGCTGGGATACGCCGCTTTCTCGATCAGCTGAGGTGTGCAGCAGCAGGCTTGGCCGGCACCGGATGTGGGGGAGCCGCTCCGACCAGCGCATCACCAACGAAGGCCGCCATCAGCGGCCTCGCCCTAGCAGCGTGGCCCATCACCTGGGTCGGCCATCATCGTGCCGCAACTCACAGACTTCTCAGAGGCAGTCAGGGTCGAGGTCGACCAAAAGTGTGTCGCCGCTCTCGAGAAGTGCCAGCATGGGTCCCACCCGAGGCAACTCGTGGGTGATGAAGTACCGGCCGGCGAGTCGCTTGCCGTCGTAGAAGGAACCCTCCCTGCCGTGAGCCGCGCTCATCTGCTCGAGCCACACCCAGGCAATCACGATGTGGCCGAGTGCATCGGCATAGGCCGTTGAGTTCGCCATCGCCGTGCGGGCGTCGCCGTCGCGCCAGAGAGTTGCGGTGACACGCACGACCCGGTCAAGCGCTGAGCCCACCTCGTCGGCGTAGCCGCGCAGCGGCTCGGGCGCACGTTCGACAGCGTTCCTGATGGCCTGCTCGAGTACCCGGAGACCTTCGCCCTCACGCACAATCACCTTGCGCCCCAGTAGATCGAGGGCCTGGATGCCGTCGGTGCCCTCGTGAATGGGGTTGAGCCGGTTGTCGCGGTACATCTGCTCGACCGGATATTCACGGGTGTAGCCGTAGCCGCCATGCACCTGAATCGCGAGGTCGTTGGCCCGGAGGCACCACTGCGACGGCCAGGCCTTCACGATGGGAGTGAGCACATCGAGCAACAGCCCCACCCGATCGGCCTCCTGCGGCGACTGAGCCGTGACCTGCTGGTCAAGCAGCTTGGCCACGTAGAGGATCAGCCCAAGCCCGCCCTCGACGTACGACTTCGAGGCCAGCAGCATGCGCCGCACATCGGCGTGCTCGATGATCGCCACCTGGGGCAGGCTCGGGTCCTTGGCCCCCGGCATCCGGCCCTGCGGGCGGGTGCGCGCGTACTCGAGTGCGTGAAGATAGCCCGAGTAGCCGAGCGCCACCGCGCTGGCCCCCACCGCCACACGCGCCTCGTTCATCATGTGGAACATGTAGTCGAGCCCACGGTTCTGCTCACCGACTAGGTACCCCACGGCCCCCGCCTCACCCCCGGGCCGATGAACGCCCTCGCCGAAGTTGAGCAGGGTGTTCACGGTGCCCCGGTAGCCCATCTTGTGGTTGAGCCCGGCCAGCACCACGTCGTTGCGCTCGCCGAGCGATCCGTCGTCCTTGACCAGGAAGCGAGGCACGATGAACAGCGACAGGCCCTTGGCACCCGGGGGCGAGCCCACAGCACGGGCCAGCACGAGGTGCACGATGTTCTCGCTGAGCTCGTGGTCGCCACCGGAGATCCACATCTTGTTGCCGAACAGTCGAAACGCGCCCGCGCCGTCGGGCACAGCCCGGGTCGCGACGTCGGCCAGCGACGACCCCGCCTGCGGCTCAGACAGGCACATGGTGCCGAAAAACCGCCCTTCCACGATGGGGCGCACGAACCTGTCGACCTGCTCGGGGCTGCCGTAGCGGGCCAGCAGGTTGGCGTTTCCCATCGAGAGCAGCGGGTAGCCGGCCGTGGCCGAGTTAGCTGCCTGCAGCCACGTGAGGCACGCGCGCGCTACCACCTGCGGAAGCTGCTCACCGCCCACCGACGAGTCCATCGCTGCCCCCAGCAGGCCCGAGGCCGAGTAGGCGCGCAGCGCTGCTGCAACCTCAGGGATGATGTGCACCCGCTCACCGTCGAAGGTGGGCTCGTTCTCGTCGCTGAGCTTGTTGTGCGGGGCGAACTCCTGCTCCGCTAGCTGCTCGGCAAGCTCGAGCACAGCGTCGAACACTTCACGCGAGTGCTCGGCGTACCTCGGCTCCTGGGTGAGCGACTCGACGTCGAGCCACTCGTAGAGCAGAAACTCAACGTCACGTGACGACAGCAGGCGGCTTCTCATGCACCTATCTTTACCTAGTCGAGGCTCGGTGAGCGCGCTGGCTGCCACCCCGGTCTGGGCACCGCATCGCGCAGGGCCCGCGTGTAGGGCTCTGAGGGCGAGGTCAGCACGTCACGCGTGCGACCCTGCTCGATCACGCGCCCGGACTCCATCACGAGGCAGCGATCACTGATCTGGTTCACCACCGCGAGGTCATGACTAATGAAGAGATAGGCAATGTCGGAGCGCTCACGGATGTCGGCGAGCAGATTGAGGATCTGAGCCTGAATTGACACGTCGAGGGCTGAGACGGCCTCATCGAGAATGAGGATCCGCGGCTCGACGGCGATGGCGCGCGCGATGGCAACCCGCTGCTGCTGCCCCCCTGACAGAGCACGGGGAAGCACCCCCGCGTGCCGGGCCTGAAGGCCCACCGCTTCGAGCAGTTCCAACGCTCGCTGCCGCCGGCTGGCAGGCGACACCGCCGGGTTCAGCCTCAGCGCCGACTCGATCACGTGTCCCACGAGCTCCAGCCGGTCTAGCGACGAGTAGGGGTCCTGAAACACGATCTGCACCTCACGCGCGCGCACCCGGCGCTCGCGGGTCCGCGGCGACGTCGCCCCCCGCGTTCTACCCAGCACCGAGATACTGCCGGCAGTGGGAGTCTCAAGGCCCACCAGCATGCGCGCGATAGTGCTCTTGCCCGAGCCGGACTCGCCCACGATGGCTAGTGACTCTCCTGCCGACAGGTTGAAGGAGGCGCCCTCGACAGCAACCACGTCAGCATGGCCGCCGCGACCACGGAAGACCTTGCGGAGGTCTCGCACCTCCAGCAGCTCAGGCATCGGGCCCACCCACCGTGTGGGGCAGGGTCCCCCGAAGTTCGTCGACTCGACCGCATCGCACCTCTGCGGAGCCGAGCAGCACGAGTTCGGGCTCACCCGCACGGCAGTCGGCCTGCGCGTAGGAGCATCGAGGCTCGAACGCGCAGCCGGTCGGTGCCTCGAAGGCCGCCACCGACCGGCCGGGAATCACCTGGAGCCGGCGCTGCACCACGTCGATGTCCGGACGCGAGACCAGCAGCCCCGAGGTGTACGGGTGCAGCGGCGCGTGCTGCAGGCTCGTCGATCGCTGCACCTCCATGATGCGCCCCGCATACATCACTGCCGTGCGGTCGCACGTCGCTGCCGCGAGCTCGAGGTCATGGGTGATGAAGAGCATCGCCAGCCCACGTTCGCGCCTCACCTCGGCGAGAATCGCCATCACCTCCGACTGCGTGGTGACGTCGAGGGCCGTGGTGGGCTCGTCGGCCAGCAGCAGGTCAGGCTGCATCGCTAGGGCAGCCGCGATCATCACCCGTTGCAGCAATCCGCCCGACAGCTCGTGG
>CALQEM020000044.1:0-18860 GCA_943329595.2 Bifidobacterium breve | reverse complement strand
CTCGGCTTCCTGCGTCAGCACGACTCCTTCCCGCCGGAGATCACGGTGATCGAGGCCGTCATGGGCGATCGACCCATTCACGACTGGGCCACCGACCCTCGGGTGCGTGACGTCCTTGAGGGACTCCTCGGCGGCCACGACGACTCGATCCTCACCCGCACCCTCGGCACGATGTCGGGCGGCGAACGTCGACGTGTCGACCTCGCCCGGCTGCTCGTGTCCGACGACGACGTGCTGCTGCTCGACGAGCCCACCAACCACCTCGACGTACAGGTGGTGGCCTGGCTCGCTGCCCACATCAGGTCGCGTCCGCGACTCTCGCTCCTCGTGGTCACCCACGACCGCTGGTTCCTCGACGAGGTTTGCAGCGACATGTGGGAGGTGGTGGGCGGCCGGGTTGAGCCCTACGAGGGCGGGTACAGCGCGTACGTGCTCGCCAAGGCTGAGCGCGGTCGCCAGGCGGCGGCCTCTGAGCAGCGGCGCAACATGCTCATTCGTAAGGAGCTCGCGTGGCTGCGTCGGGGTCCTCCGGCTCGCACGAGCAAGCCGAAATTCCGCATCGACGCTGCCAATGAACTGATCACCGCCGAACCCCCGCCGCGCAACAGCGTCGAGCTGCTGTCGTTCGCCAACGCCCGATTGGGCAAGACCGTCTACGAGGTGCACGACGGCGAGCTGCGAATTGGTGACCGCACGCTGATAGAGCGGTTCGACCTCAACATCGGACCAGGCCAGCGACTGGGCATCCTCGGCTCCAACGGTGCGGGTAAGACCACCCTCATCCGAGCGCTGGTGGGCGAGGTGAAGCTGGCGCAGGGCAAGCTCGTCGTGGGGGTCACGGTGAAGCCGGCGTACCTCTCGCAGACGCTCGAGGAGCTCAATCCGAAGTGGCGTGTGCTCGAGGCGGTCGAGCACGTCGCGAGTCGAGTTGACCTCGGCAAGGGGCGCGAGCTCACGGCGTCGCAGCTCTGCGAGCGGCTTGGATTCGGAGCCGACGCGCAGTGGACTCCTGTGGGTGACCTCTCGGGAGGCGAGAGGCGTCGGCTTCAGCTCACGCGCCTGCTGATGGGCGGGCCCAACGTGCTGGTGCTCGACGAGCCCACCAACGACTTCGACGTCGAGACGCTCTCGGCGCTCGAGGACCTGCTCGACGGATTTGCCGGAACGCTCATCGTGATCTCGCACGACCGATACTTCCTCGAGCGCGTGTGCGATGACTTCATCTGCCTGCTCGGCGACCTCAGGGTGCGCGCCCTCACCGGTGGGGTGGAACAGTACCTCACGCTGCTGTTGTCGCGCCGCCGCGAACAGACGGGTGGAGCGGGTGGGTCGGGGTCAATGGCCCCGGCAACGTCAGCCGCCGACGACCGCGCTGCTCGCAAGGAGGTCATCCGACTCGAGCGTCTCATCGCGCGGCTCGACAAGACAGAGTCGGAGTTGCACGAGAAGATAGCTGATGTGGGTGCTGATTTCGAAGCCGCACGTGTGCTCAATGACCAGTTGCGCGAACTGAGAGCAGGGCGCGAAGCGGCCGAAGAAGCGTGGCTTGAGCTGGCCGACTAGCTGACCGCATGCGCCGTGGCCTGCGGTGATTGCAGTAGGGGCAAATGTGCAGTATGTTCAAAAGAGATGACAATTCATCAATAAAGGAGTCAACGATTACGACGGCCCCGTACGGCGACGATGTCACCCCGGTTGTCGATGTCAGAGGACTACGGCACGGTGCGAGTGCGAGAGTGGCGACGGCACTGTCCTTTACCGCCATTCGGCCCATCGTGGGTTTCGGTGGAGCGGCGCTGCTCATTAGCTACGCAGGTCTGAGTGCGTGGCAAGCCCTCGTGGCAGTTCTTGCTGCGATGCTGCTGGTGGCGGTCGTCTTTGGAGCGCTTGCTTCCCGGTGGCCGGTCGAGGGCGGCGTTCACGGCTGGGCTCGGCAACTTACAGGAGCACGCGGTGGATTCGTCACCGGGTGGCTCTACCTGTGCTCGTACTTGCTGTTTATGACGTCGCTCGCGTACTTCGACGTGCAGCGAATCTTCTACTTGTTCGGACTCGAGCCCCCCACAGTTCTGGTCGCGAATATCTGCACCGCGGCAGTACTACTGCTGGCAACAGTCGCTAACACTTTGACCCGAGCGTGGGTCAAAGTCATCGCACTCATTGCTGTGGCAGCGTCACTCATTGGCTGCATCGGGTTCTCGATCGCGCTGATCGCGGGGCACTCGAGCCGTGGCTTCGGCGACATTGTGGGCTCAGGCGGCGCCGATGCTAGCGGCGCATGGCTCAGTGGGTCGTTCCTCGTTGCTCTCGCCTGGGCATCGGCGTTCGCCTTCCGTGGTTTTGAGATTCCCAGCGACATCTCGGAGGAAATGGACGATGCACCACGCGTGGTGCCGCGCGCGATGCTCACCGGCCTGATGGTGGGTGGTGTGCTCACCATCATCGCCGGTATTTCCATCGCACTGGTGGTGCCGGCAGCTCCCAAGGTGAGTGACGAACTGGTGATCAACCCGTACGCAGCATCCGTCGGAACCACGGTGGAGGTGGCGATGGGGGCTGGTGCGGCGAAGTTGCTTGCCCTGCTCCTTGTGATCGCGACGTTCGCAGCGATCGCCGTGTGCCAACTCGCAGCGTCACGCACGATTTGGACAATGGCGCGTGATCGCGAACTGCCCCGCAGCGCATGGCTTGTTCAACTGTCGCCTCGGCGTCGACTTCCGCGTAACGCCATCATCGTCGTCGCTGTGATCGGGGTCATCTTCCCGTTCCTTATTTCTGAAGTGAAGACGGCCTACGTTCTGCAAGGTGCGAGTGTGGCGCCCTTGATGATTGCGTTTTTGATTCCTCTCGTGGGGCTGCTGCGTTCGAGTACTCGAAGCTCGTGGAAGTCAGGTCCCTTTGCACTCGGCCGTTGGCTGACACCCATTGCCGTCGTAGCAGCCCTCGTATTGCTGGGACTGGCCGTCAACTCGCTCTGGCCGCGCGAGCAGTTGTATGGGCGTGGACGCGGGCTATGGGGGCCTGTCGCGATCGCGGTAGCGATCGTGATTCTGGGCCTAGTCGTGATGGTCTGGGCCTACCGCAGCAACGGCGTTCACGTGAGAAACCACGGTCACCTTGATCGCGACCTCGACCAGCGGGTGCGCATAGGACATGCGGGCACGTGCGCCGTGTGCCACCAAGACATGGCGGCCGGTGATGAGGCGTTCTGGAACCCTGAGGCGCAGGTGCTCATCTGCTTCTTCTGCGACGATGTAGCGGCGGATAGGTAGCTCGGGTGAGTACGCCGATTAGATACCCTCGGCAATGAGTGCTACACTCTGAGTAACCGAAATTCGGTTGCCCGGAGTGCTGTGTGACCTCCGGTTCCCATCGCGTCCGATTCGTGATCAGTTTCCCTCGTGTTTCATGGGAGTTGACCCAGGAGTTCACTCGAACGCATCATCATGAGGACTTCACCGCTCCGCTTCCCGCGTAGAAGCGGTGGTGTCCTGAAAGGAGTACCTCATGACTGAGGACGACTACGGCCCCTGGAACGATTAGACGAGAGCTCGGTCCCCGAGATGGGGGCCGAGGTAGCTCGTGAGCATGTCAATCAGCTCCCCCTGCAGCGCGCGGTCGACCTGACCTGAGCTGCACGCACAGTCAAGCACCTCAATGCTGGCTAACACAGTCACGTGCGCGATGCGCGCCGCCTTGTCGGCCGGCAGGTCGGGGTTAGTGATTAGGAGAAACCTGACCGCCCTCTCCGCTTTGCGGGCTGTGGAATTGACACCGATATCGCGAAGTTCAGGGCTGCTCGTCAGCACCCGCCGTAGGGCGATGTCGCCGGGATGAGTCACCCGAAAGTCGGCCATCGCCGCCACAGTCGTCTCGAGCCACTCATGCCAGTCGATCGACGTGAGCGCCTCGAGCCGCTTCTCCATGAATGCGGCTCGCGCGTCGTCGTGCCGCTCAGCGAGGGCGCAGAGGACCGCCCCCTTGTCGGGGAAGTAGGCGTAGAGGGTGGCGATGTTGACGTGTGCACGAGCAGCGATGGTACCCGTGGTGAACGCGGTCACCCCGTCGTCGGCGAGCACCCCGACGGCTGCGTCGAGGATCTTTTCGACGGTGCGCCTCGAACGATCCTGCACCGGGGTGCGCACCATGTGCCGCGAATGTCGGACGGTCGGACCCATAACGGTGGCCCCTCTCCTTCTGTGCCTTACTTCACTTTTGACCCTATATGCGTTGAAGGTGCTGCATGACCACTGTGTTCCTCGGAACTCTTTTATTCTAGTTTATCCCTATTATGCTGAAAAAGAGCAGTGAAATTTTTTGGGTGGTCTCAGGTGGCGAGCGCCCGAGCCCGATTAGCGGCGTGGAGTGTGGCCATGTCGGGCAGGGAGATGCGCGGGTCGTCGGAGTTGCCGCGCGTGAGCAGATCGTCGAGATAGCGCCGGTCGGCGTCGATGCGTTCCATCGGTCGGCGGCTGGGAGTGCCATGCCCAGGAATGAGGAGGTCGCAGCGCGCCGCCACCTCGGCAACGCGGTCGAGCCCCTGCAGGTACGCGACCAAGTCGGGGTTGAGGTCGTGGGGTGTGGGCAGTTCGATGTCGCTCCCCATGTCGCCGCACACGAGCACCCGACGATCGACGACCTCCACGGCCAGATGGCCCGGTGCGTGAGCGTCGTGCTCGTGCAGCACAATCTCGCGACCCGCCCAGGGCAGTTCGTAGGGCGCCGGAAGGACTCCGGCTGCGCGCGGCGTCTCGGGCGGGGGCACCTCGCGGGGTGCACGTCCTCCCGGAATCTCGACGACGCGCCCCGCCAGCTCAATGGCCGCGGAAGAGATGTCACCGACCAGTGGCGCAAGCAGGGAGTCGCGCTGAGTGTCGAGCGCCCATACTGTCCAGCGAGAGGCGTACCGAGGCGGTGACCCGAGGTCGGGGTGCCAGAGCACGTGGTCGTAGTGCATGTGGGTCGCTAGGCCCAGCCCGCAGCTGATATTCAAGGCGGCGAGTTCCGCGGGAATCGAGGCCAGCTCGTCGTCGTCCCAGTTCGGATCGATCACGAGTGCGGTGTTGTCATCGCCGCGGATGACCGTTGACAGGCTCTGGTAGCGGCGTGACGTGGCCACCCAGACGTCGAGACCCGACGCGACCAGAGGCAGGGGGCTGTCGGTGCTCATACGCTGAGTCTGACGTACCCGGTAGCAGTAGCCTCGTGAGGTGCACGTTGCCCACCTCAATACGAGTCGCGCCCTTGCGCCGTTCGATCACCCGCTCATGGCAGGGTTTGTCGACAGCATCGCGCGAGTGAACGCTACCGCTGATGCCGCGCCTGGATTTGTGTGGCGACTCGACGACGACCCAGACGACTCGATCGCGGATCCGGTTCTCCTCGGCGACAGCCTGCTGCTCGTCAACATCTCAGTCTGGACCGATGTGCAGGCGCTGCGCTCGTGGGTCTACGGCGACGCCGCCCACCTCGAGATCATGAAGCGCCGCCATGAGTGGTTCGAGGCCGATGACTCTGAGTTCACGGTACCGACGGTGTGCTGGTGGGTGGCCGAGGGGCATCGGCCCAGCGTTGCCGAGGCCGAGTGGGCGCTGCTGCACCTGCGTGCCCACGGGCCGTCAGAGACAGCCTTTCCACTGGAGCGTGCTCACCCGCGCTGACTTGCTGCCATTAGCTCTGGCCAGGCCGCGTCGAGTGCGTCAGACCAGTGCGGAAGGGGCGACAGCCCGGCCGCCTCCCAGCCGCGATGCCCCAGCACCGAGTAGCGAGGGCGGGGGGCCGGCCGAGGGAATACGTCGGTGGTGGTGGGGCGAACACGCTCGGGATCGGCGCCGAGTTTGTCGAAGATGCGGCGGGTGAGTCCGAACCAGGTTGTGTCACCTGATGACGTCGCGTGGTAAACGCCGGGGGCGATGTTGGCGTCGACAGACGCCACAATGCGTGC
Source organism: Bifidobacterium breve (assembly GCA_943329595.2). Lineage (GTDB taxonomy): Bacteria > Actinomycetota > Actinomycetes > S36-B12 > CAIYMF01 > CAIYMF01. The sequence goes on along the minus strand of CALQEM020000044.1, from coordinate 12,916 downwards.
GGCGAGGTCGTGGGCCCAGGTGGGTTGGCCGCGCTGGTCGTTGACCACGTCGAGAGTGTCGCGCGAGGCCTCGAGCCCCATCATGGTGCGCACGAAGTTGGGTCCGTGCGCCCCGTACAACCACGCCGTGCGCAGGATCAGCGAATCGGTCGGAAGGATCCCGCGCACCTGCTGCTCGCCCGCCGCCTTGGTGCGCCCATAGGCCGATCGCGGGTCGAGCGGCGAGTCCTCGGCGTAGGGCTCGGTCGCCGCTCCGGCGAAGACGTAGTCGGTTGAGATGTGCACCATGCGGGCGCCCGTGCGGGCGCATGATCGGGCGATGTTAGCCGGGCCATCGGCGTTGACCGCGTGGGCGATGGCCTCGTGAGACTCGGCGTCATCGACCGCCGTGTACGCGGCACAGTTGACCACCACGTCGTACCCGGTCACGGCGTCATCGACCGATGAGGCCACCGTGATGTCGATGTCTGGCCGATCGACGCCGCTGACGTCGCGTTCGGCGAGCACCGACATCAGGTCGGTGCCAAGCATTCCGAGGTGGCCGATAACCAGCCAACGGCGCTCAGTCATCGTGCCGATGCCGCCTGCTGCTTGAGCGGCTCCCACCAGGTCCGGTTGTCGCGGTACCACTGCACGGTGTCGGCCAGCCCCTGCTCGAAGGGCACACGGGGCTCGTAGCCGAGTTCGGCGTTGGCCTTGCTGATGTCGACCGAGTAGCGGCGGTCGTGACCCTTGCGGTCGTCGACCGCGACGACACGACTCCAGTCGGTGCCGGTGCGCTCGAGCAGTAACTCGGTGAGCTCGCGGTTGGTGAGCTCAGTGCCGCCACCGATGTTGTAGACCTCGCCCGCACGGCCCAGCGCGAGGGCAAGAGCGATGCCGCGGCAGTGGTCGTCGACGTGCAGCCAGTCGCGCACATTGAGCCCGTCGCCGTAGAGCGGCACGGTGCCGCCATCAATCAGGTTGGTGATGAAGAGCGGAATCACCTTCTCGGGAAATTGGTAAGGACCATAGTTGTTTGAGCAGCGGGTGATGACCACGTCGAGGCCATGGGTGCGCGCGTACGACCGGGCGATGAGGTCGCTCGACGCCTTCGACGCTGCATAGGGGGAGTTGGGTTCGAGCGGGTGCGTCTCGGGCCACGACCCCTCGTCGATCGAGCCGTACACCTCGTCGGTCGACACGTGCACGAAGCGATCAATCGGGTGTCGGCGAGCGGCATCGAGCAGAGTCTGCGTGCCGACGACGTTGGTCATGATGAAGTCGCGGGCCCCGGTGATGGAGCGGTCGACGTGCGACTCGGCGGCGAAGTGCACCACGTGGTCCGTGTCTGACATCAGTGTGTCGACCAGGGTCTCGTCGAGGATGTTGCCCTCGACAAAGCGTAGCCGCGGGCTGTCGATGACAGCGTCGAGATTGGCGAGAACGCCCGCGTAGGTGAGTGCGTCAAGTACGGTGACGTTGGCGCCTGCGAAGGGACCGTCGGCCGTAAGGGAGTCGTACCCGCCCGACACGAGAGTGCGGACAAAGTGGGAGCCGATGAAGCCCGCGCCACCGGTGACCAGGATGCGCATTTCGACCTCATTCGTTGCGGCGTGGTGAGATTCCATCGTATCGGGTGCGACGAGCCGGGCCCGATCCCATAGCCTGAGGCGCATGCGTGGAATCGTGCTGGCAGGCGGGTCGGGAACCCGGCTGCACCCCATCACCCGTGGAATTAGCAAGCAGCTTCTGCCGGTGTACGACAAGCCGATGATCTACTACCCGCTGTCGATCCTGATCTCGGCGGGCATCCGTGACATCCTCATCATTACCACGCCCGAAGACGCACCCGCGTTTCATCGGCTACTCGGCGACGGCCACGAGATAGGCGTCAACCTGCAGTACGCCGTGCAGCCCAAGCCCGAGGGTTTGGCCCAGGCGTTCATCATCGGCGCCGAATTCCTCGCCGGCGGGCCCGCGTGCCTCATTCTCGGCGACAACATCTTCTACGGCACCGGACTCTCAGACTCGCTCAAGTCGAGCGTCGACATCGAGGGGGGCCTGGTGTTCGCGTACCACGTGAGCAACCCCCGCGACTATGGTGTCGTCGAGTTCGACCCGTCAGGCCGCGCGATCTCCATCGAGGAGAAGCCTGTGATCCCGCGCAGCAACTTCGCGGTGCCGGGACTTTACTTCTACGGCTCTGACGTCGTAGAGGTCGCCCGAGGAATTGCGCCAAGTGCGCGGGGTGAGCTGGAGATCACCGCGGTCAACGAGCACTACCTCCAGCAGGGGCGCCTTGTCGTGACAGTGCTCGACCGGGGCACCGCGTGGCTCGACACCGGCACCGTCGACTCGCTCATGGCTGCTGGGGAGTTCGTGCAGGTGGTCGAGAAGCGACAGGGACTCAAGGTGGGGTGCATCGAAGAGATGGCCTGGCGCGAGGGATTCATCGACGATGCCGGACTCCGGGCGGTGGCAGAGCCACTGCGCAAGAGCGGCTACGGCGACTACCTGCTCAGCCTCCTCGGCGAACTGGCCTAGTCTCACATTGTGACCCTCCGACTTACCGTCATCGGTACCGGCTACCTCGGTGCTGTGCATGCCGCCTGCATGGCCGACCTCGGGTTCGACGTCCTTGCCTTCGACATCGACGCTGACCGCATTGCCAGCCTGTCGTCGGGGGTTGCCCCCTTCTTCGAGCCGGGGCTCAACGATCTACTCGCGAAGGTGCTCGCCACGGGGCGACTGCGGTTCACCACGTCGGTCGAGGAGGTTGCTGAATTCGGCGACGTGCACTTCATGTGCGTCGGCACGCCTCAGAAAGTGGGCTCCAACGCAGCCGACCTCCGCCATGTCAGCGCGGCGCTCGACTCCCTTGCCCCACTGCTCACGCGCCCCGCGCTGGTGGTGGGCAAGTCGACGGTGCCGGTGGGTACGGCCGCCCTTCTTGCTGAGCGTCTGGCGGAATTGGCTCCGGCGGGGGTCGATGTTGAGCTCGCATGGAACCCCGAGTTCCTGCGCGAGGGATTCGCCATTACCGACACTCTGAGCCCCGACCGCCTCGTCATCGGGGTGACCTCGAAGCGGGCGGAAGCCACCCTGCGCGAGGTGTACGCCTCGCTACTTTCGGCCGACGTGCCGATCGTGGTCACCGACTTCGCCACCGCTGAGCTGGTCAAGGTCGCGGCCAATGCGTTCCTCGCGACCAAGATCTCGTTTATCAACGCAATGGCTGAGGTGTGCGAGGCAGCGGGTGCCGACGTCACCGTGCTCGCCGAGGCCATCGGCCACGATGATCGAATCGGCCATCGGTTCCTTCGCGCTGGCCTCGGATTTGGCGGCGGTTGCCTGCCCAAGGACATCCGCGCCTTCATGGCACGGGCCGGGGAGCTCGGCGTCGACGAGGCGCTCATGTTTCTGCGAGAGGTCGATGCGATCAACCTGCGTCGCCGCGATCGCACGGTCGATATGGCTAGAGAGTTGGCCGGCGGCTCGCTTCAGGGGGTGGTCGTCGCCTGCCTCGGCGCGTCGTTCAAGCCCAACAGCGACGACGTGCGCGACAGTCCCGCCCTGCATGTGGCTGCTTCACTTCAGACCGAGGGCGCCACTGTGCGTGTCTATGACCCCGAGGCGATGGCCAATGCCAGCCGACTCTTCCCCACCCTGCACTTCGCCGAGTCAGTCGATACCGCTGTTGGCGGAGCAGACATCGTGATGCTGCTTACCGAGTGGAACGAATTCTGCGCCCTCACACCCGACCGGCTCGCCCCGCTGGTGCGCTCGCGCCATCTGGTCGATGCCCGCAACGTGTTCGACCCCGCGCAGTGGCGCGCTGCAGGCTGGACCATCCGCTCGCTCGGGCGCCCCTCGCTCTGAAGTCTTCGACGCGGGGTCAAGCGAGGTCCCACCACACGGTGGCCACTCGGCGCTCGGGCTCCTCGGGGTTGGTGGCGAGGAAGTCGGCGATCTCCTCGTCGCGGTCGGCGTTGAGGCACACGCGCCTGCGCACCGTTGCCACCCGCTCGGCCACCGGAAGCTCAACTCGATTACCCCAAGACTCATCGACCCACACCTCCATCTGGGCGGGTAGGCCCGCTTGCAGGGCGCAGGCCAGCAGATCGTCAGCAGTGGGGTTGGTGGGGCGGTCGAGGTTCCAGAAGTGCTTCCAGAGAGGCGCGAGGTTCGACTGAGGATGCGAAATTGGCAGCTCGAGCACCACGCGCCGCGTCGCGTGCGAGTTGAGCGCGAGCAGGAACGGGATGATGTCGGCCACGTTGTAGACCACGTGGTGGCAGGTGACGACATCGCACGAGGGCACGTCGTCGGCCACGTCAGGCCACCGGCCGACGAAGGTCTGAGCGGTCACACCGCGGGCGCGGGCCTGGTCGCTAAGAACGTCGAGCATCTCCTGCTCGGTGTCGACGGCGACCACCGAGGCTGCCGGAGGCGCTATGGCCATCGATGCGCGACCGCCGCCGCTTCCGACGTCGAGCACACTGCCACCCGCAGGTAGGGCTTCGCGGGCACGCTGGTGCGACGGCGAGTCAGGAATCTCGGCGGGCGGGGTGAACTGCGACACCGAGTGAATCCAGGGCATCGCCTCGACCTGGCTGAGAATGTCGGGGGGAATCGCCCACAGCGCCAGATCAGCAGCCCACTTGTCCGAAGGTTTCATGAGTGCCACGCTAGCGCGCCCCCCGGCCCGGCCTACTCCGCCGAATTTCCGCCATCCCTACGCCAGTTCGGACAGGGCTTCGCTGTGTCCGAACTCGCGCAGGGATATGGCGGAGTGGAAAACGTGCCAGCGTCATGCCTCGCCCTGAGGGAACGGCTCCTCGCCCGGGGGAGACAGTTCGAGCGGGCCGGGGGACAGCCGATGCACGACGGCCAGTCCCATCGCGACCGATTGGCCGATCAGGAGGGCGAACAGTGCCGTGCCGATACCCACGGTGCCGCCGAGAAGCCAGCCGGCAATCAGCACGACCACCTCGATGCACAGTCGCACCAGCCCGACGGGAAGGCCGGTCACGCGATGCAGGCCGGTCATCCAGCCGTCTCGCGGTCCGGGGCCGTGGCCGGAGGTGAGGTAGAAGCCGCTGCCAAGGCCGATGAGCGCGAGGCCGACGATAACCAACGCATAGCGGGCCGGAAGAGAGTCGGGCTGCGGCATGAACGAGTACGTGATCTCGAGCGACGCGGCGATGATGAGGATGTTCATGAGGGTGCCGAGTCCGGGGCGCTGGCGCAGCGGAATCCAGAGCAGCAGCACGCAGGTGGAGACGATGAGGGTTGTCCAGCCGATGGCCAGCCCCGAACGGAGGCTCAGCCCCTGAGCGAGAACCGACCACGGCGCAGCCCCGAGGTGAGAGGCGAGGAGGAATCCCTCACCGATGCCGAAGAGTGTGAGCCCCCCAGCAAGCGCCGCCGCCGAGGCAGGGGTAGGGCGCCAGATCGCCGGCGCTGTGAATCGGGTGCGCGGCACCGTACGGGCGCCTCGGAGGAAGCGTCCGAGTCGCTTCCACCACGAGGGAACCGTTGTCACGCCTTGAGACTAGGGGTTACCCGTGCCTAGGCTGAGCCCATGGCGCTGACGTACACGGAGGTTGTGGGGGTCTACCACGCCGACGGCGGACTCCGGGGTGAGTTGGCCTATGTCGTGGGCAAGCTCATGGGTCGTGCTCACTGCTCGCTCTGCGATATCACGCACTCGCCCGTGAGGCGCAAGGCCGAGTGGGATGCCTTCGCGGCGCGCCTGTCGATTCCGTTCTCCCTGCTGCACCTCAATGAGCTCACGCCTGAACTGGCGGAAGCCGTCGACGGCCGATCCCCCGTGGTGCTCGGGCGCCGCGACGAACGCTGGCTCCGCCTGATGGAGCCGCACCAGCTCGACTCCCTCGGCGGCTCGGTCACGGCATTCGAATCCGAGCTCTCTAGGGCGCTCGAGTCGGCCTGAGCACCACGCGGGACGCCCCTCGCGGCTGAGTAGCCCGAACGGCACAATCGAGGTATGACACGTGAGTGCGATGGGTTGCTGCTGGACGTCGGCGTGGTGGTGGCGCTGTCGCCCTGGGAACTCGCTGACCTGTTTGAGGAGAGCCGGGGCTTGCCTCCGCGCACCTTCCCCGGTCGCGGCCCCTTCGACACTGCCGAGACCGGACGAGTCGACGAGCGTTGGGAGGCCTACAAGCGGGCCGAGATCTCCGAGCGCGAGTACTGGATGGCCTTCTCCGACGCCTCAGTGGCCAACGGTGCACCACTGGAGGGGCACCCGCACCTGATGCGCACCCTGCTGCGCGCAGCGGGCCCGCGCGGGGTGCGTCCCGAGGCGATGGCGCTCGTCGAGTCGGCGCGCTCGGCGGGCCTGCGCACCGGCTTTCTCTCCAATGAGCTGTTTGATTTCCACGACAAGGAGTGGGTCGTTGCGCAGCCCTGGTTTCAGCAGGTTGACTTCGCTGTCGACTCGAGCGAGGTGGGGGTGCGCAAGCCCGCTCCTGAACCGTACGAGGTGGCGATAGCGCAGATCGGCATCCCGCCTGAGCGGGTCGTTTTCATTGACGACAGCCCCGCCTATGTCGAGGGCGGCCTGCGTGCCGGGCTGCGATGCGTGCTGCTCGATGTGCTCGAGCCCTGGAAGGCGTTCGATGAGGCCGCCGCGCTGATGGGACTACCCCCAATCGGTCGGCTCGCCACCGCGTCCTGACCGCTCATGCCAGCGTGCCAGTACTCTCGGAGGCACGGGAATGACGAGCGGAAGGCACTTCTTCGTGGCAACCATCAATCGTGATCGTCTCGCGACTCTGCTGCGCGCCGAGCAGGAGCTCTACATCGAGCGCCACCCGGGCTCGCTCGCGCTGTACCGGCAGGCCGGTCACCTCTTCGGAGGGGTGCCCATGACATGGATGAGCAAGTGGTCGGGCGGATTCCCCCTGTACCTCGACCATGCCCACGCGGCACGCATCGTCGACGTGGATGGGCACACCTTCGTCGACTTTGCGCTCGGTGACACCGGAGCCATGGCGGGCCACTCACCCAAGGCGACCATCGCCGCGGTACAGCACCGCATCGGCGACCTCGGCGGTATCACCACGATGCTGCCCACCGCCGACGCCGAGTGGGTCGGCGCCGAACTCACCCGCCGCTTCGGCCTGCCGCTGTGGTCGTTCACCCTCAGCGCCACCGATGCGAACAGGTGGGCAATCCGGTTGGCGCGACTGGTGACCGGTAGGCCCAAGATCCTCGTGTTCAACTACTGCTACCACGGCTCAGTCGACGAGGCTTTTGCCATCGGTCGCCCCGATGGCACCACCGTCTCCCGCGAGGGCAACGTCGCCCCGCCCACCCCGCTCGACGTCACCACGCGCGCGGTCGAGTTCAACGACCTCGCTGCGGTCGAGCGCGCTCTTGCGCACGGTGACGTGGCGGCGATTCTGACCGAGCCCGCGCTGACCAACATCGGAATCGTGCTGCCGGACCCCGGATTCCTCGAAGCACTGCGCGCACTGGCAACCAAGTACGGCGCACTGCTGATGATCGACGAAACTCATACCATCTCGGTGGGCCCCGGCGGAGCCACCGAGGCGTGGGGTCTCGAACCCGACATCTTCATCATCGGAAAGGCGATCGGCGGCGGAATCCCGTCGGGCGCCTATGGGCTGAGCCAGGAGGTTGCAGACCGAATCTCCGCGATGGCAGGTCCAGGCGGCGCTGACATCATCGACGTAGGTGGCGTGGGTGGCACTCTGGCGGGAAACGCGATGTCGGTGGCGGCGATGCGCGCCACCCTCGAGCACGTGCTCACCGACGCCTCGTGGCCCGCAATGATCGAACTGGCGACCCTGTTCACCGACGATGTCGCCGCAGTCATCGCCGAGCATGATCTGCCCTGGTCGGTCACGCAGCTAGGGGCGCGCGCCGAGTATCGGTTCACATCGCCGGCGCCTCGTACTGGAAGTGAGTCGCACGCCGGTAATGATGAGGAGCTCGAGGAATTTCTCCACCTTTTCTGCGCTAATCGCGGGGTGCTCATCACGCCGTTCCACAACATGGCGCTGATGTGCCCGGAAACCACCCGGCACGACGTCGACCGTCATACCGCGGTGTTCTCCGAGGCTGTGCGCACGCTGGTGTCGTAGCGGGCGGGTTCTGCTAGTCGCGCGCTACCGCCGCAAGCGTCACGTCGTCGCGGCGCCAGTCGACAGCTCGCCCTCGGGCGGCGGCCAACACGTGGGCCACGATCTCGCTGGGTGTGGAGCCCTCCTGCATGGCCGCGTCGATGAGACGGTTGAGTCCGGCGTCGCCGAGCTCGACTCCCTCGGCGTCGTGCGACTCGACGAGCCCGTCTGACCACACGAACAGCACGTCGCCGATGTGCAGTGATTCAGTCCGCCGGGTCCACTGCCCGCCCAGGCCGGACACCAGTGGCCCGGTGGCGGCCAGCCTGAGTGCTTCGCCGTGTGCGCGGCGTAGCAAGGGCGGTGGATGGCCAGCGTTGGCCCAGGTGAGCGCTCCGGTAGCTGGTTCAATGAGAATCACCGCGCAGGTGGCGAAGCGGCCCTCTTCGTCACGAAAGGCAATGGCAGCCTGCTCAAGCGCGACGTCGGGGTGCGATCCCGACACCAGCGCACCTCCGATGACGTTCTTCACGCGCACCGCGCCAATTCCAGCCTCGGGTCCATGCCCTGCCACGTCGGTCACGAGCAGCGCGGCGCGACCGTCGGGCAGGCTCATGAAGTCCCACCAGTCGCCAGCCAGCACACCCTCTGCGGGCTGTAGCGATCCGGCGACCACGAGGCCCGCCACATGCTGGTGCTCACTGGCCTCGAGCTCAGCCCGAATCGCCGCAACGACAGGGCCCTGCTGCCGCAGTCCCTCGCGCGCCGACGTCGCCTCGTCGATCTGAGCCACCAACTGCCGACGCATCGATTCGGCGTCGACACCGGTGGCCGACAGTTCGGGGGGACCAGAGGGCGTGATCGGCGCGTATCGACCTTCTGTGGTTGACGCCGATCGCAGTTGCGCTCGCAGTTCGTCAAGAGGGGTCAGCACCCACCGGTGCAGCAGGCCCAGAGCCACCAGCATGAGTCCGAGCAGGACGAGACCAGCGATCGCGATTGCCCAGGCAAGCTTGCGACTGAGGCTGGCGTAGTCGTCGATCTGCTGGCTGCGCCGGTCGTCGACGAGTCGTTGAAGTGCAATGGCCGACGCAGTCATTGCCTCGTAGGAATCTCGAGAATGGGCCGAACGCGACACTCGGGCGGCAAGCTCATTGCGGCCGAGGTCGAGCAGGAGGAAGACGCTGTTGGCATCGACTCCCTGCCAGTACTCCGCGGTGGCTTCACTCACCCGCACTGCTGCGGCAACTTCCTCATCTCCCGGAAGCGCCGCAAGGATCGCGGCCCGTGATTCACCGGCTGTGGCCATCGATGCCTGGTAGCAGGCCCGGGCGTCGGAGCAGGGGGACGAGGCCGTGGTGCTGGTGATCGACAGCGCAGTGTCGATGATGGCAACCGACACGAAGCCTTCGGCGTCGGAATAGGCGGTGCTCAGTGTGCGACTGGCATCGGCCGCTGGCTGCAGCGAGGTGACGATGGCAGCACTGGCATCGGCCGTGCGCACGAAGCGATACGTGAGCCATCCACCGAGGATCACGAGAACTATCAACCCCACGGTGGTAATTGCCGTCACGCGCTGCCGCAGCGTCATGTCATCAGGCTAGTTGCTGCACTGCGAGCCTTCGCCGTGTTCGCGCCCCGCGCCGCTAGCATCTGCTCATCGGCGTCTGCCGACCACTGTCGCTGACTCTCGGGAGTTCCCATGCTGCTTGAGTTCGTTGGACTAATCATCAGCGCGATTATCACGGGCGCGATCATTGGCGCGTTGGCCCGTCTCGCGCTGCCAGGGAAGCAGAACATCACCATTGCAATGACCGTCGTGATCGGTATCGTGGGCGCCATCGTGGGCGGTTTGCTCGCGCGCCTGGTCGGTTTCGGCGGCGGCACCGGTGGCTTCAGTGCTCCCACCCTCGTCATTGAGATCGTGTTGGCAGCGGCGGGCGTGGCGATCATGTCGAGACGCTCGAAGAGCGTCTAGAACCGCCACGTCGCTGTGGTGGGCGGGAGCCCGCGGGCGTGCTCCCGCCATGTCGCCTAGCCTGTACCCATGTCCTCTGTTCGACTTCGCCCTGATCTGGCTGACCTGCCCCCCTACAAGGCCGGGCAGCGTCCGGCTGAGCGCTCCGATGGCCTCACGGCTTTCAAGATCTCCTCGAACGAGAACCCCTATCCGCCTCTGCCCCAGGTGCTCGAGGCCATCTCGGCCGCGGCCCTGCAGTCGCATCGCTACCCCGATCCGCTCTGCACCGATCTCGTGGCAGCGATCGCCGAGCGATTCGATGTGCCAACCGAGCGCGTGGCCGTCGGCACGGGCAGCGTCGCGGTGTGCGGACAGTTGATCTCGGCCACCAGCGGCCCGGGCTCGGAGGTGCTCTACGGATGGCGGTCGTTCGAGGCCTACCCGATCTGGGCTCGCATCGCGCACGCAACGAGTGTGCAGGTGCCGTTGGCATCCGACTGGTCGCTCGACCTCGATGCAATCGCTGACGAAATCACCGACAGCACCAGCATCATCTTTATCTGCTCTCCGAACAACCCAACCGGACCCGCTGTGCGGCACTCCGACCTGGTCCGCTTCCTCGATCGCGTGCCCGAGCACATTCCCGTCGTCATCGACGAGGCGTACGTCGAGTTCGCGCGCGACCCCGAGATCGCCAACGGCCTCGCACTTCATCGCGAGCGCGACAACGTGGCGGTGCTGCGCACGTTCTCGAAGGCGTATGGTCTTGCTGCGCTGCGGGTCGGTTTCGTGCTGGCTCCGCCCGCCCTTGCCGATTACGTGCGGCGCACGGCCACACCGTTTGGGGTCTCCACCATCGCCCAGGTAGCGGCTATCGCCTCGCTCAACGACGAGGCAGAACTGCTCGAGCGGGTGGAGATACTGGTCGATGAGCGGGTGCGAGTTGAGTCCGCACTGCGTGCTCAGGGTTGGAACCTGCCCGAGTCGCAGGCCAACTTCATCTGGCTCCCGACGGACGACTCAGTTTCATTTGCAGCCCACAGCGAGCAGTACGGCCTCACGGTGCGGCCGTTTCCTGAAGGTGTGCGCGTCACCGTTGCCGAAACTGAGGCGAACGACAGGTTTATCGACGTCGCACGCGCGTGGCGCTCACTCGACGCAGCGGCAGGCTAGCCCGAGTCGACCAGAGCGGCCTCGGTGCGCTTGCGCACGACGGACCGCTCGCCGGTGATGACCAGCCCCACCCCAACCAGCGTGAACACTCCACCGATGACGATGCTCTGGCTGACCTCTTGATGCAGTACGAACCAGCCAAGGGTGAGGGCCACGATGGGGTTCACGTACGCATAGGTCATGGCGAGCGACAGAGGAACGTGCGTAATGAGCCACGTGAAGGCACCGTAGCCGACGACTCCTGCGACCGTGAGGTAGGCGAGGGCGAGCCATGAGCGCGTACTGATGACCGAAATATCAACCTGCTCATTGATCAGACGCGACCACAGGAAGAAGCACAGCCCACCAAAGAACATCTCGTAGCTCACCAGCACCAGTGGGTCGCGCGGCACCCGAAGCTTGGGCGTGAGGAAGGAACCCGCCGCCCAGAGGATCTGCCCGAGCAGGATCAATCCTGACCACACGAGTCGGTCGGTGGCGAAGCCCTCGCTGCTCGGACGCAGCAGCAGCCCGAGCCCGAGCAGTCCCACCGCGATGCCGACCCAGGTGAGCACGTGCGGTCGGTCACCGGTGGCTGAGCGCAGGACGACACCCATGAGGGGTGAGGTCGCTACGAGCAGCGCCGCCACTCCGATGGGCACGTACCTCACGGCGAGTGCCACCACGCCAATGCCCCCGGTGAGCATCATGACGCCCAGCAGGCTCGCTGACACCGCCTCTCGAACTGGCACGCGCAGCGCGCGGGGGCCTCGAGTGAGCGCGAGGATGAGGGCTAGCAGGGCGCCCGCCCCACTGAGCCGAATGGCCATCGACCACAGCGGCTGGGCGGTCTCAATCGCGATCGCAATGCCGAGGTAGGTCGACCCCCAAATGAGGTAGACGAGCCAGAGGTTGGTCCACACGGCCGCGCGACTCGGGGGCACGATGGTGGACACGCTCACAACCCTCCCACGATTAAGGGGACCTTGGTCCCGCAGGTTCGGGTCGGATGCTGACTCGCGGGTCATGATAGCGCTGACAGTCTGGGCTCAGTGCCCTCAGCGGACACGTGAACCCACATCTCGGGAGATGACATGGATGCCCTCGACCTCGCCAGATGGCAGTTCGGCATCACGACCGTTTACCACTTCTTCTTCGTGCCCATCACGATCGGACTCTCGTTCCTCGTGGCCGGCATGCAGACCGCGTGGGTTCGCACCGACAACCCCAAGTGGCTTCAGGCCACGAAGTTCTTCGGCAAGCTCTTCCTCATCAACTTCGCGATGGGAGTCGTCACGGGCATCGTGCAGGAGTTCCAGTTCGGAATGAACTGGTCCGACTACTCGCGCTTCGTGGGCGACATCTTCGGCGCGCCCCTCGCGGTGGAGGCTCTGCTCACGTTCTTCCTCGAGTCGACCTTCTTAGGACTGTGGATCTTCGGCTGGGACCGATTGCCCCGGAAGGTCCACCTCGCCACGATTTGGGCTGCCGCGGTGGGAACATCGCTCTCGGCCTACATGATCCTTGCCGCGAACTCGTTCATGCAGCACCCCGTCGGCTACACCTACAACCCGGTGACCCAGCGGGCTGAGCTCAACGACTTCTTCGCGGTGCTGTTCCAGAACACCGCGGTCATCGCCTGGGTGCACACGATCAGCGCGTCGTTCCTGGTGGGTGGCGCGTTCGTGTGCGGAATCAGCGCCTGGCT
>CALQEM020000043.1:0-19230 GCA_943329595.2 Bifidobacterium breve | reverse complement strand
CGACGCCGAGTCCCTCCGGTGAGCCATCGGCCACACCCTCGGTCATCGTGGTGCGCTAACTGACCGGACTCCAGTAGTCGTAGTGATGATGGGTGACGAAGCCGGCCGACGTATACATCGCGTGGGCCACCTCATTGGTCCCGAGGACCTGGAGGTAACTCCGAGGCACAGACTGAGTCGCACCCCACCGGAGTAGTTCCTCGGTCAGTTGAGACGCCACCCCCCGCCGTCGCCACGTGGGCGCCACCACGATGCTGGTGATTCCGCTCCAACCCTGCGCCGCTGAGGCTCGACCGATGCCGACGAGCGCGCCGCTGCCGGAGTCTCGCGCGCTGAGGAAGGTCACGTGGGTGGGGGCCACCAGCACCGGCAGCAACGAGGCCGCCTCGAATGGCTCGTCATCGTGGAGAAGACCGAGCCACTCGTCGTCTGGCTCGGAGGTGTGAACGAACTCCAGTGCCTGGGTCGTTGCGTGACTCGTCGTTTCAGATCCGTGTGGCCCGGCGTTTGCGGCCGTCATGAGCGCCACCGACCTAGTCACCTCCCAGCCAAGAGCCCGCAGTTCAGGGGTGAGTGCCGGACGCGGCACCTGGAGCGAAGGGATGGCGTCACGTTTGTGATACCACTCCCTTGCCACATCGAGGGCCAGGGTCAGCGGCATGCCGGGGTTGACCCCCACCCGCACCGAGTCCGAGCGCCCGCCAGTGTCCGACCATCGCAGCTCCCAGTCTCCGAGTCGACGTGACTCGCGCGGTGGCCAGCCGCGCTGGGCGATGCGCTGCAGATCGATGGCAGACACCTCAGGGGGCACCACCCGCCCCGCTACCACAGGCGCGAGGCCGGAGTCGCTCGGGTGCGGCGGCCACCCGAGGGCGACCAGGCTCCCGTCGCGACGCTCGATCTCGACTCGGCCAGGTTGCAGCGATCGGAGGACTCCCACTGTGTCGAAGGCATCGGAGGCATCGGAAGGCGATGCTGGGAGGCGCAGACTCCGCAGGCTGACGCGCCGTCCGACGTCAGCGGCCGTCAGTGGCAGGTGTCGATGGTTGGCCGTTGTCACCGGAAGTCCTCTCCGATCTTCGGAACGGTGTGCGAGTCAGGGCCTGACCTCCGATAGTGTCAGCAGTGCCTGAGGGCGAGATACTTGAGTCGCCCATTCCATCGCCCTCGCGGGCGCGCACCGGAGGAACCAGCCACGTGACCTATGTGATCTCGCAGCCCTGCGTCGACCTCAAGGACAAGGCCTGCATTGATGAGTGCCCTGTTGATTGCATCTACGAGGGCGAGCGGATGCTCTACATCCAACCCGACGAATGCGTCGACTGCGGTGCCTGCGAGCCCGTGTGTCCGGTGGAGGCGATTTTCTACGAAGACGACGTGCCGACCGAGTTCTTCGACTACACCGCGGCCAACGCCGACTTCTTCTCCGAACTCGGTTCGCCAGGTGGCGCCAGCAAGCTGGGACTGATCGAGCGGGATGTGCCCATCGTCGCCAGCCTTCCTCCTCAGGAGCACGACCACTGAGCTCGCCGTGGTGGGTGTCCCGGTCACCGGCCGCGTCCCTGCCTGACTTTCCCTGGGACCGCCTCGTCCCAGCCGCCGAGCAGGCGCGCGCCCACCCCGGCGGCATCGTTGACCTGTCGGTCGGCACGCCGGTCGATCCCACGCCCGACATCGTTCAGCGTGCGCTCCACGCAGCGTCGAACTCGCCCGGCTATGCCTTCACCGCCGGAACGGCGGCCCTGCGCGAGTCGATCTGCCGGGCCCTGTCCCGACGGTGCGGCGCCGACCTCACGCCCGACTCCGTGCTGCCGTCGATCGGCACCAAGGAGATCGTGGCCCTGCTGCCGACCCTGCTGGGCCTCGGCGTGTCCGACGCGGTTGCTGTGCCTCGAGTCGCCTACCCGACCTATGCCGTGGGCGCCCTCCTTGCCGGCTGCGCCGTGGTGGAGGCAGACTCGGTCGACGAGCTGGAGGCCGCACGACCGGCCCTCGTGTGGCTGAATTCCCCGTCGAACCCCACAGGTCGGGTTGCCCCTGCGGCCGAGATGGCGGCGATCGTTGCCTGGGCCAGGTCGCGCGGGGCTCTCGTTGTCAGCGATGAGTGCTACTTCGACCTCGCCTGGAGTTCTGAGCCCGTGTCGGTCCTGCATCCGTCGGTATGCGGCACGTCGCACGACTCGGTGGTGGCGCTGCAGTCGCTCTCGAAGCGCTCGAACCTCGCCGGGTATCGCTTCGGCTTCGCGGCAGGCGACGCTTCGGTGTTGGCGCGAGTGCTCGAGGTGCGCAAGCATGCCGGCTTGATCGTGCCGGGCCCGGTGCAGCAGGCCGCTATCGCCGCGCTCGACGACGACCTCCATGTCGCAGCACAGCGCTTGGTCTATGGCGCCCGTCGCGACCAGTTGCTGCCCGCTCTGAGGTCTGCTGGCTTCCGCGTCGATCACTCCGAGGCCGGGCTCTACCTCTGGTGCACGAGGGACGAACCCTGCTGGAAAACGGTCGACTGGCTTGCCCAGCGGGGCATCCTAGTGGCCCCCGGAGACTTCTACGGCAGCGCCGGTGACCATCACGTGCGAGTCGCACTGACGGCCACCGACGAACGAATCTCGACCGCGGTGACTCGTCTCACACCGTGAGTGCCCACCGGGCGCAGCCGAGGCGATCATCAATGGGTACGGTTTCCCCATGAGCGATGTGTCCCTAACCCACCCGTCCGGAAGCCTCACCCTCCCCCTGGTCGAGGCCACGGTGGGCAGCAATGGCTACGACATCTCCGACCTGCTGAAGACGACTGGCAATGTCACCCTCGATGGTGGCTTCGTCAACACGGCCTCCTGCAGTTCGGAGATCACCTACATCGATGGCGATGCGGGCATTCTGCGCTATCGCGGCTATCCCATCGAGCAGTTGGCGAAGTCGAGCAACTTCGCTGAGGTGTCGTATCTGCTCATCTACGGAAGCCTTCCGTCGGCCACCGAACTCGAGGACTTCAGCCAGCGAGTCACCAAGCACACGCTGCTGCACGAGGACCTGCGACGGTTCTTCGATGGCTTCCCTGCCGACGCGCACCCCATGCCGGTGCTGTCGAGCGCGGTCTCGGCGCTGTCGACGTTTTACCAGGACTCGCTCGATCCGTTCGACCCCGAGCAGGTGGAGATCTCCACGGTGCGCCTGCTGGCCAAGGTGCCCACCATCGCTGCCTACGCCTACAAGAAGTCGGTGGGTCAGCCCTACCTCTACCCCGACAACTCGCTCAACCTCGTCGAGAACTTCATGCGCATGACCTTCGGGGTCCCCGCCGAGCCCTACGAGGTTGCCCCTGAGATCGTGGCGGCCCTCGACATGCTGCTGGTGCTGCACGCCGATCACGAGCAGAACTGCTCGACCTCCACGGTGCGACTGGTGGGCTCCTCGCACGCCAACCTCTTCGCCTCGGTGTCGGCCGGCATCAATGCCCTGTTCGGGCCCCTGCACGGTGGAGCCAACCAGGCGGTGCTCGAAATGCTGCAGACCATTCATGCCTCGGGCGGTGGGGTCAACACCTTCGTGCGTCAGGTGAAGAACCGTGAAGACGGAGTCAAGCTCATGGGCTTCGGTCACCGCGTCTACAAGAACTACGACCCGCGAGCGGCCATCGTCAAGGCCTCGGCCGACAAGGTGTTCGCGCAACTGGGCATCAGTGACCCCCTGCTCGACATCGCACTGCGGCTCGAGGAGGTTGCGCTCGCCGACGACTTCTTCATTGAGCGCAAGCTCTATCCCAACGTCGACTTCTACACCGGACTCATCTATAAGGCGATGGGCTTCCCGCAGAAGATGTTCACCGTGCTGTTTGCCCTCGGCCGGCTGCCGGGCTGGATCGCCCAGTGGCGCGAGATGATCGCCGACCCCACCACGAAGATCGGCCGTCCGCGACAGGTGTACGTGGGGGAGCCCGAGAGGTTGTACGTCCCCATCGACCAGCGCTGACCGACCACAGCGCCCATGGCTAACCCCCCGATGCCGCCGCTTCCTGCGAACGGTGATCGGCGCGGCTGGGGAGTGCCCATCGTCGGAGTCCTCATCATGCTGGCTTCCGGCACGCTGGTGCTGGTGTCGGCCCTCCAGATCGCTGGAGGGGTGGTCAGGGCTCTCACTGTCCCTACCTTCGAGGTGCCCGGCACGGTCACCCAGACGCTCGAGGCCGGCACCAAGTCTGTGTACGCGCAGGTGACGAAGGCGCAGACGCCACCCTTCGACTCGAGTCTGGTGAGTGTCGTCGGGCCTCAGGGGAAGGTCACCGTCCTGCGCGTCGCAACACCTGAGAGCGTCACGGTGAACGGTGACACCTATCGTGCGGTGGCTTCCTTCGACGCTCCCGTCGGTGGCGAGTACACGGTGGTGATCGGCGAAGGGTCCGAGCCGGGCCGAGCCGCGGTGTCGGTCGGCCTGCTGTCGACCATGGGAGCCGCTGCCGGATGGATCGCGGCGATCGCTCTGGCGGGTCTGATGGGCCTCGTGGGCCTCGTGCTCCTCATCGTGGGCGTGGTGCGAAGGTCAGGGGGCCGCACACGGGCGGTGGGGGCCACGGGGGCTCCCATGGTGGCTGTGGGATGGGTGGGCGCTCCCGGTGCCGTGGCGGCCGGCTGGTACCCCGATCCCGAGTTCGCAGGCGGCAAGCGCTACTGGAGCGGGTTGGCCTGGACCGACCACCGCGCCTGACGCGTCAGTCGTTGGCGTGCAAGACGGCGTTGAGCCCACCCCAGCTGCCCGATCGAGGTACCACCTCGAGGGCGCCGGTCACCGAGTTGCGGCGAAACAGCAGGTTCGAACCGCCTGACAGCTCGCGTGCCTTCACAATCTGGCCGTCGGGCGTGGTGACCTTAGAACCGGCGGTCACGTAGGTTCCGGCCTCGATCACGCAGTCGTCGCCCAGTGAGATACCGAGCCCCGCGTTTGCTCCGATGAGGCATCGCTCTCCGACGCTGATGACCTCGGTACCACCCCCTGACAGCGTGCCCATGATGGAGGCGCCACCGCCCACGTCACTGCCGTTGCCCACCACGACTCCGGCCGAAATTCGTCCCTCGACCATCGAGGCGCCCAGGGTGCCCGCGTTGAAGTTGACGAACCCCTCGTGCATCACGGTGGTGCCCTCGGCAAGATGCGCGCCGAGCCGCACGCGGTCGGCGTCAGCGATGCGAACTCCGGTGGGGATCACGTAGTCGACCATGCGAGGAAAGCGGTCGACTCCGTGGACGGTCATGGTGACGCCTCGATGGCGGGCGCTGAGTCGCACCTCGTTGATCCGGTTGATGGGGACCGGTCCGAGCGAGGTCCAGGCCACGTTGGTGAGGAGGCCAAACACGCCGTCGAGGTTGATGGTGCGGGGGGCCACGAGGCGGGCCGAGAGCAGGTGCAGGCGAAGCCACGCGTCGGGGCCGTCGATAGGTGCCGCTGCGAGATCGTTGATGACGACGCGCAGGGTGGAGACACGCACCCCTCGGACGTCGTCGGTGTTGATCGCCGACGATATGTCAGGAACGTCGAGCGGTTCGGGGCCCAGCGTTGGCGCCGGAAACCACACGTCGAGGAGAGAGTCGTCGGCCCAGGTGGCCAGACCGATACCGGAGGCTGAGTTCACGCGCTCACAGTACCGGCCCGGCGCACCCGGGCCCGAGTTGGTCAGACCTGCTTGATCGCCTGGACGTCGAGGGTGATCTTGATGTGGTCAGACACGAGGATTCCGCCGCCCTCGATTGCGGCATTCCACACGAGGCCGTAGTCCTTGCGGCTGATCTCGGTGCTGCCCTCGAGGCCGATGCGGGTGTTGCCCCACGGGTCGGGGCCGACGCCAGACAACTCGACCTTGATCTCCACCGGCATGGTCACGCCGTGCACCGTGAGATCACCGGCGAGCACGAAGTCGTTGCCACCCGTGTGAGTCACCGAGGTGCTGGCGAAGGTGAGGGCCGGAAACTGCTCGGCGTCGAGGAAGTCGGCGCTGGTGAGGTGGCCGTCGCGGTCGGCGTTACCCGTGTTGATGCTGGCGGCCTGGATGGTCAGCGTGGTCGACGAGTTGGCGGGGGTTGCGCCGTCGAGGGCAAGTGAGCCCTCGAACTCGGCGAAGCGGCCGTGCACCTTGGCGATCATGGCGTGACGGGCCGTGAAGCCGATCGTGGAGTGCGCTGGGTCGATGTTCCACGTGCCGGTGATGGTGGACAGGTCGGTGGTGGTGGTCATGGCGGTCCTCTCGTAATTGAGCGTTCAACGAAGTAGTTGAAAGATAAACCATGAATACAAGGACCGTCAAATGACGCGGCCCCGACGATTCCCTCGTGGGGCTCGTCGGGGCCGCGGTCAGCGGGGGGCCGGGGTTAGGCGGTATACCCGCTGGTCGTTGCGTCGGGGCCGTCTGCGTCGTTGTCGCCATGGGGCCCACCGGGGTGGTCCTTCTCGAACTTCTCGCGCATGGTGTCGCGCTGCGCGGCCTCTGCCGCTGTGAGGGCACCAACCCGCAGAGTGGTCACGGACCCATCCTTGACCTCACCGAGCACCATCACAGTGTCGCCCACCGCGAGGTCGGCGGCGGTGGCGTCGGATCGACTCTTGTGAATCGAGGTCTCTGCGGTGAGCGGCCAGGTCTGCTCGAAGCCGTCGTCACTCTTCACCACCATCTCGGTGGCGCTGACCGACGAGATCGTGCCGGACTGCACGCGCACCGTGGCGGTGGTTCCGTCATCCTGGGTAACGACGGCCTCACCGTGCTGCACACGGCCGCCCAGACTGTGCCCACCGTGCCCACCGTGCCCACCGTGCCCACCGTGCCCACCCATTCGGCCGGGACCCCCCGGTCCGCCACGTCCGTCGTGGCCGAGGCCTCCATCGCCGTCGCCCATCATGCCGCCTGGGGCGTTCGGTGCGGTGGAGTCGCTGGGTGCACTGGGTGCTGGCGTGGGCCCGTTGTCGGCGGCGAAGGCTAGGCCGGTGATGCCGGTGGCGGCAATGGCGCCGGCTGCCACGAATGCGATCGCGCGGCCGGGGCGGCGGGTTCGGGCAGGGGTACCAGTCGCGGGACTCGCGGGGCTGGCCTGCCACGGATTCGTGGGCTCGGGAATCTCCATGCTGACATCCTCTCGTGAAGGTCGCCGTGCGCGCCCCTGAGACCATCATGCGCGCTGGGCGTCACGGATTCATGTGCGCAGCGTTTGGACTTGGTAAGGCTTCAGGCTAGGCCGCGGCGGGCTAGTGCGGGAGGGCGGTCGCCCCGAATCGACGCCACCATGTCGAGCACCGCCCGGGTCTGCGCCACGTCGTGGACCCGGTACACGCGGGCGCCAAGCCAGGCGCTCACCGCCGTGGCCGCGAGCGTACCCACCAGCCGTTCGGCAGGAACGGCAATTCCGAGCGCCTCGCCCACGAAGTCCTTGCGCGAGAGCGACACCAGCACCGGCCACCCGGTGTCGACCATCTCGTCGAGCCGCCTGGTGGCCTCGAGCGAGTGGCGGGTGTTCTTACCGAAGTCGTGACCGGGGTCGATCAGGATCCCGTCTGCCCGAACTCCGAGGTTCGCCGCGCGTTCAGCCTCGGTGAGGCAGCGCGTGAGGATGTCAGCCATGACGTCGTCGTACGCCACCCGATGGGGTCGCGTGCGCGGCGTCGCACCCCCGGTGTGGGTACACACGAGTCCCGCGCCAAACTCGGCGGCTACCTCGGCGAGCTGGGGGTCGACCCCGCCCCAAGCGTCGTTCATGAGGTCGGCGCCCTCCTGGCAGGCGGCTCTGCCCACCGTCGCCCGCCAGGTGTCGACGCTGATGATCACGTCGGGGTGAAGCGCCCGCACCTGGCCCACGAAACCGGCAACCCGACGCAACTCCTCGAGCTCATCGACGACGTCTCCGGGGCCGGCCTTGACCCCGCCGATGTCGACGATGTCGGCGCCCGCGTCGATCGCCCGTGCCACCGCTTCGAGGGCGTCGGCATCGGCCATATTGGCCCCGCCGTCGTAGAACGAGTCGGGTGTCCGATTGATGATCGCCATCACCAGCGTGTGGTGGGGCTCGAACGTGTGGCGGCCCAGGGTGAGGGCCCGCGGGGGCGACGGCTCGGTCACGTCCTTAGTGTCGCGCATGCGTGCCGGCGCTGGGCCACCGCCGCTCCACCTCGGCATCGGGTGCGCCACAATGGTGAGGTGATTGTGGCCTATGTCGTCGTTGGCGTGCTGGTGCTGATCGCCATCGCACTTCTTGCCGTCGGACGGCTGGGGGAGCTGCCTCCGCCGTCGCACGACCGTGAGCCGCTCAACCTCCCCTCCGCGTCGGTTGGGGCCACCGACGTTGACTCCGTGAAGTTCGCTGTGGGGCTGAGGGGCTATCGCATGGACGAGGTCGACGAGGTGCTTAACCGAGTCAGCGTCGATCTCACGGCTCGCGACGAGCGCATCAACCAACTTGAGTCGGAGCTGCTCTCTCACGGGCTGGCGCTGCCGAGCGTGCCTACTCCGATCGAGGCCCCACAATTTTTTGAAGGCACAGACATCCCCACGATCGACACCCCTGACAGTGATGAGGCCCACGATGCAACACCTTGAGCTTGACGTCGTCGTCGACGCCGCGGCCGACCGAGTTTTCGCAGCAATTGCTGACTGGGAGTCGCAGGGGCAGTGGATGCTGGGCACCGGGGTACGTACCACGGGAGGAGATGGTGTGGGGGTGGGTGCCACGCTCGAGGCGTTCACCGGCATCGGCAGGGTGGGTTTCCTCGACACGATGGTCATCACCGAGTGGGACCCGCCCCACCGCGTGGTGGTCGAGCACACGGGCAAGGTGGTGCGCGGCTCAGGCGTGATGGAGGTCTTCGCCCTTCCGGGCGGGCGCTCGCGATTCGTGTGGAGTGAGCAAATTGAGCCCCCGCTGGGCATGGTAGGGCGACTGGGATGGCAGGTCGTCAGGCCCGCGTTCGCGCTGGGTGTGAAGCGGTCTCTCGAGAAGTTCGCGCGTCTGGTCGAGTCCGGAGGGCTGTGAACCTCGACGTCGTGGTGGGCGACGACGGCCTGGCGCGATGCTCCTGGGCCGCTCAGACCGCGGAGTACCGCGGCTACCACGACCTCGAGTGGGGACGCCCGCTGCGCGACGATCGCTCCCTGTTCGAGCGGCTGTGCCTCGAGTCGTTCCAGAGCGGACTGTCGTGGAGTACGGTCCTACGCAAGCGTGACGCCTTTCGCGAAGCCTTTGACAGCTTCGAGCCTGCTCGGGTAGCTGACTATGGCCCCCCGGAGATCGAGCGACTTCTCGCCGATGCCCGCATCATTCGGCATCGGGGCAAGATCGAGGCCACCATCGCGAACGCCGATGCCCTGCTTCGCCTCTGGGACCGCGACGGCGAGGGGGCTCTGACGGCCTTGCTTGAGGTGGCTGCCGCTGACCCCGCTCG
Source organism: Bifidobacterium breve (assembly GCA_943329595.2). Taxonomy (GTDB): domain Bacteria; phylum Actinomycetota; class Actinomycetes; order S36-B12; family CAIYMF01; genus CAIYMF01. The sequence goes on along the minus strand of CALQEM020000043.1, from coordinate 9,819 downwards.
GCAGGGCCGTCCGGCTCGGCTCTCCGACGTGCCGTCGTCGACCCCTGGCTCAGCACGGCTCGCGCGCGAGCTGAAGGCGCGAGGTTTCAGGTTTCTGGGACCCACCACGCTCTACGCGGCCCTCCAGGCGACCGGCTTCGTCGATGACCACGTCGAGGGGTGTCACTGCGCGTAGCGTCGGACCGCAGGCGGGTCGCGGGCCTGCACGCACCACTGGGCAGCGGCCTCATTGGGGTGTCGAGGTGGCCCGTGGTGCGGGGGCGCCTACCAATGCGAGATAATGGCATTCAGCGCGGGGTCCGAAGAGGATCCCCTCGTTTTGACGTGATCACTGAAGCGTGACGGAAGGGGACACCCATGGCGGCCATGAAGCCACGGACCGGAGACGGCCCGCTGGAAGCCACCAAAGAAGGGCGCGGAATCGTGATGCGCGTCCCCCTCGAGGGAGGCGGCCGCCTCGTGGTTGAGCTCACGCCCGCTGAGGCGAAGGAACTCGGCGAACAACTCGTCGCGGTGACTGCTCCGAAGGTCTAGCTCAGGCTTCGGCGGCCTCGTCAGCGGCGCGCAGCGCCACTGCGAGCCCGTCGCCGACGGGTAGAAGCACGGCACTCCAGGCTGGGTCTGAGGCGAGTTTCGCCACCGCCGTGCGAACGGCCACTGTCACGGAGTCGCGCTGGGCAGGGTCGGCAACGGTATCTGAGCGGAGGGCGTGGGGGATGGCCAGTGCCCCGCCAATCCTGAGCAGCCGCTTGGCTTCGTCGATCTCAGTCTCAAGCTCGAGCGGGTCGGAGTCGAGGACCACCATGTCGTACCCGCCGTCGGAGAGGCGCGAAATCACGTCGAGCGCACGTCCGGTAATGAGCCGCACCCGCTGTGACGGAATCCCAGCAGCAGCAAACGTCAGTCGAGCCGACCGGTGCTGCTCTCCGTCGTCGTCGACGGTGGTGAGCACGCCGTCGGGCCGCATGCCTCGCAGCAGCCATACTCCCGACACGCCCGCTCCCGTGCCCACTTCGGCGACCGACGAGGCGTTCACCAGCCCAGCGATCAGTGCGAGGGCCGCACCCGTGGCCGGGCTCACCGCCGGGGCACCCGAGCCTGAGGCGCGGCCGCGCGCATCGGCAAGCACCTGGTCCTCCGCCGGGTAGGCCTCGACGAAGTCCCAGGTGGCGGCCTTGGGTGGGGCTGAGTCGTACGGCTGGCTGGTGATGATGGCCTCCTGGTTGCTCCGGATGGGCAGTCTAGGTTGTGCCGGATGCTGGACGGGGTCGAGGAGGACCCGGACCGTGCCCTCAGGCTAGCCTCCACCGGTCGGTCCGCGTGGTAGCCACGGCTGGGAACCGCTGGAGAACGCGCTTCGTTAGCGTTGTGTCAGGGATTCGCCGCATCAGCCCCGTGAGGCGTTTCACCCGTAACGTGGAGGGGAAGGCTGCTAGTGACTTCGTTGCTCGTGGCGTCGAGCGTTCCCATGAACACTCGCGCGACCCAGAGGGTCAGCCACGTCCGGCGGCGAATGAGGTTCCCTGGAGGTTCGGTGTCAGCCAACGAGAGCACGGATGTTCGTGAGGCTTCGACGGAGCCCTATGTGCCCCCGTCGTGGGACGACGTCGTGCGAGACCACGGAGCCCGTGTGTACCGGGTGGCCTACCGGCTCACCGGCAATCGCTACGACGCCGAGGACCTGACCCAGGAGGTGTTCATCCGGGTGTTCCGCTCGCTCGAGCGCTACACCCCGGGAAGCTTCGAAGGGTGGCTACACCGCATCACCACGAACCTCTTCCTCGATGGAGTGCGGCGCAAGCAGCGCATTCGCTTCGACGGCCTCCCCGAGAATGCGGAGGACCGCTTTCCCGGCCGCGAGCGCTGCCCTGCCGACCAGCACGCCGATGTCATGTTCGATGATGACATCCAGCGCGCGCTCGATGCGCTGAGCCCAGAGTTTAGGGCAGCCGTGGTGCTGTGCGATGTCGAGGGGCTGTCCTACGAGGAGGTGGCGCAGGTGCTTGGCATCAAGCTCGGAACCGTGCGCAGCCGCATCCACCGCGGTCGGTCGAGCCTGCGATCCGCCCTGGCCCACCGGGCACCGCGAGACGCGTCGCACACGTCGCCAGCCGACCTGGGGGCACCTCAGGGATGACCGCATGTCTGGGGCGACGGGTGGCCGAGTTGGCCGATGGCCGGCTTACCGGCGATGAACGCGCGCGGGCTCTGGCCCACGTTGCGGTCTGCGCGTCCTGCCGCGACGCCTTGGAAACCCAGCGCAGCATGCGCCAGAGGCTGGCGGTCTCGGGCGCTCCTGATCCCTCAGACGACCTGGTCTCCCGACTCCGACGCGTGCCAGACGTCACGGCGGCTGTCTCTCTCTCCGTGGTGTCGCTGGCCGAGGCTCGTGCGCGGCGCCGCCGCAGCCGAGTTGCCCTGGCGGGCGGGTCGGCCATCGTGGGGGCCATTGCCCTCATCGGCGGGGTGGCCTCGCTGGGTCAGACCGCTGCCTCAGTTCCCGTGATCGTCCCCAACCTGAGCTCCTTTGCCGCCGAGCATGCCTCAATGTCGGGCGCGGTCTCACCCGGGGGAACCGTGTCGGTGGGGTCTCTGCGCGGAGTTGAGGTGCAGTCTGCCGCTCTGCAGGTCGATGACCAGGCCAGCGAGCCCGCGGCGCCATGATCGTGCGTGGCCGGATCCCGCTGGCGGGTGTGGGGGTCATGGTGCTGGGCGCCTCACTGGGCGGGTGCTCCAGTGCGCCGGCCGGCCCGCAGCCCTGGGCGGCGGCGACGGTAGTCGCAGCCTCGGTCGATATTCCCGATGACCCTGCAGCCGTCGCGCTGCTGCGTGCGGCCGCTCGGTCTGCCGAGCAGACCTCGTTCGACGGAGTGGCGCTGTGGTCGCCTTCTGATGGCTCGGCGCCGCTCCGGCTGATCGTGGTGCACCGCCCCGGACAGGGCACCGTCACTGCCCTGGAGGCGCCCACCGGGTCGGACCTTGCCCACGGCCAATTCGCGCCCGACGCCCCAGCAGCGGGCTCCCCCCCGTCGGCACTTCCCTTCCTTTACCTGCTGGTCCGCCGGTTCGGGGTGGTGATGGCCGGCTCCGACACCCTGATGGGCCGCGAGACTGACGTGGTGGAGGCGCGCGATGAGCGGGGTGATCCTGAGGGCAGGTTCTGGATCGACCGGGGCACCGGGTTGATGGTGAAACGACAACTGATCGATACCACGTCGCGACAGGTGCGCGGCATGGAGTTCGTCTCCCTGCATGTGCCCGCGGCCGCTGAGGCCCCAGCGGGGGCCACGGTCACGGCCACCCCAGGCCCGAGGCTCGACGACGTTGCTGTGGCGAGACTCCGCACGGAGGGCTGGGTGTGTCCCGAGGGCCTCCCTGGCGGGCTCGATTTTGTCGAGGCGCACGAGGCTGACGCCGGCGGTGTGCAACTGGTCTACAGCGATGGCCTCGACGTGGTGTCGCTGTTTGTTCAACGTGGTCGGCTCGACCGCGACGCGATGCCGGGCATGGTGGTGGCCCCCTTCGCCGCGGGCGCCGTGCTGCGGTCGGCGTCGGGCGCGCCGACCTGGGTGTGGCAGTCGTCGGGCAGCGTTCTGACTGTCATGACCGATGCGCCCGAGTCGTTCGTCGAGCGCATCGTCGGGGCCCTTCCGCCTGATCAGACGTGACGACGTGGGCGACTCGGGGGGAGGGGTGTGACAATGGGGGGGTGCCGATGGACGATCCGTGGACCGCAGCCCTTTCGGCGCGCCAGCCTCCGCCCCCCCAGGGCCCGCCCGTAGCACCCATGCCAAGCATGGCACCGCCCGTCGGACCTCCGATCGCGCAGTTGCAGAGCCCCAACCCCGTGGTGACAGATCCTCAGGCGCGTTCACGCCGGCCCTGGCGACTGTTCGTGGTCGCGATCGCTGTGGCGCTTGTCGCCGGGCTGTTCGGAGGGGTGGTGGGCTCCCGCCTCGCTTCGAGCCCGGCTCAGCCGCCCACCAGGGTGTCACTCGCCCCCGCCTCGGGAGGTAACGGGACTGCCCTGCCTAGGGCCGACGGCTCCATCGCGTCGATCGCGCGTGCTGTGTCCCCCGCCGTGGTGTCGATCAGCGCTGAGTCGTCGGGTCAGGGTGCCACTGGCACCGGGTTTGTCGTGAGCCCCGATGGCTACGTCGTGACCAATAACCACGTGGTCGAGGCGGGGCTGAACGGCACCATCAGGGTTTCGTTTCCCGATGGAAGCTCAGAGCGAGCAACCGTGGTCGGACGGAACCCGTCGTATGACATCGCCGTGCTGAAGGTTCCTCGAACCGAGCTTGCCACCGTGGTGCTCGGAGACTCGGCGGCCGTCGTCGTGGGCGACACCGCCGTCGCGATCGGTTCGCCGCTTGGTCTCGAGGGCACGGTCACCGCGGGCATCATTAGTGCTCTCAACCGGCCTGTGACCACCGGCGGGGAGGCTGAGACGTCGTTCATCAATGCGATCCAGACCGACGCCCCTATCAATCCCGGCAACTCGGGTGGGCCCCTGGCCAACGCCCGCGGAGAGGTGATCGGCGTCAACTCGGCCATCGCCACGCTGGGCTCAGGTGCGGGGCAGGAGGGGTCGATCGGGCTCGGCTTCGCTATTCCGATCAACCAGGTGCGCAGGATCGTCACCGAAATCATCGAGACCGGACAGTCGACCACGCCCATCATGGGCGTGGGCGTCGACAACGACTTCCAGGAGGTCGGCGCCCGGCTGCGCTCCGTCGTGGCGGGAGGTCCGGCGGAACGTGCCGGGCTTGCGGTAGGCGACGTGGTGCTGAAGGTCGACGGTCGACCCGTGGCCGATGGCACGGCCTTCGTGGTGGCGGTGCGCGCGAAGGCTCCCGGCGACTCGATCATCCTGACCCTGAAAAGCGGCTCGTCAACGCGCCAGGTTGAGCTAGTTCTCGGCTCGACCACGAGCGGCCCGTAGCCGCTGTCGGTCATTGGTTCGTCGCGTCTCGCTGGGCAGGCGTACTGTGGGCGCATGTTCGACATTGGCCTCCTTGAGTTCGCCGCGCTGGCAGTGGTGGCCCTACTCGTGTTTGGCCCCGACCGACTGCCCAAGGTCACAGCCCAGGCCACCCACTGGCTCAGGCAGATCCGCGAGCAGGCTCAGTCGGCGCGGCAGCAGCTCACCGACTCCATCGACGTCGACACCTCGATGCTCAAGGACCTCACTGACCTACATCCACGCAACATCATGCGCAGCGTGATGGAGCCCATCGACGAGGCACGATCGACCGTCGAGGACGCCGGTCGGGCTGCCACTGACTCGCTCCCGGGGGTCGCGCCCAACACGCGCGCCGCCACCCCCCCGGCGGCGCCAGCGCCTGCGCCGTTCGACCCCGACGCGACCTAGCCCGAGGTTACGAGCTGCGCGCGGGGGTGAGGCCGAGCGAAATGCCGGCCAAGCCGCGCGGACGTCCGCCCAGATTGGCCGCGAGTGCCAGTAGGGCCTCTCCGGCGGGGGAGTCGGGGGCCGAGAGCACCAGCGGCAGACCGGCGTCGCTGCCCTCGCGCAGCCGGATGTCGAAGGGGATCCGTCCGAGCAGTGGAACATCGGTACCCAGCTCAGCCGTGAGCTGCTCAGACACGATGGCGCCGCCTCCGACTCCGAACAGGTCGATGGGCTCGCCGCAGTGAGGGCAGGGGACGCCGCTCATGTTCTCGATCACGCCTGCGACCCGCGAGTGAGTCTGCTGCGAGAGCATTCCGGCGCGCACTGCGACCTCGGCGGCGGCTGCCTGAGGGGTAGTGACCACCACGATCTGGGCCCCCGGCAGCAGTTGGGCCACCGAGATGGCGATGTCGCCGGTGCCCGGGGGAAGGTCGAGCAGGAGCACGTCGAGGTCGCCCCACCAGACATCGGCGAGGAACTGCTGCAGTGCGCGGTGCAGCATCGGGCCACGAAAGGCGACCGGTTGGCTGACGCCGCCGGGCTTGAAGGGCAGCATGGAGATGACGCGCACCCCGTTGGCCTCGGGGGGCATGATCATGCCCTCGACCTGGTGGGGGGTGCCGGTGACCCCGAGCATGCGCGGAATGGAGTGGCCGTAAATGTCGGCGTCGACCACGCCGACGCTAAGCCCCTGCTGGGCCATTGCGGCTGCGAGGTTGCTGGTGATCGACGACTTGCCGACCCCACCCTTTCCTGACGCGATGGCGAAGACCTTGGTGAGGGAGCCCGGTCGCGAGAAGGGGATGTCGCGCTGGGGGCCCTGAAGTTGCTCGCGCATGGCGGCGCGCTGCTCGTCGCTCATGACGTCGAGCTCAACCTCAACCCCGGTGATGCCCGGCACCGTCATTGCGGCTGCGGTAACTCGAGACGTGATCTCGTCGCGCATCGGGCAGCCGCCCACGGTGAGGTAGATCCCGATCGAGGCCACTCCGGTGTCGGCGATGCTGATCGACTTGACCATGCCGAGGTCGGTGATGGGCCGGCGAATCTCGGGGTCGAGCACGGTGGCGAGCGCTGCGCGGACTAGATCGTCGGTGGGTGGGGAGCCGGCGGGCGATGTGGACATGGCTCGATGCTATTGCTCAGCCACGCCGCCCGAGTCCGGTGGCTCCTGCACGTCGGGCTCATCGGGCTGCTCATCAGGCTGCGCAACTGGCTGCTTGGGCCCCTTCTGGCCCTTGCCCCCCTTGCTGCCCTTGCCGCCGCGGGGGTTGCCCGACCGCGCATCGATCTCATCTAGTAGGTCGCGCAACTCGCCTCGAAGGTAGTCGCGCGTGGCGACCTCGCCCAGCGACATGCGCAGGGAGGCGATCTCACGGGTGAGGTACTCGGCGGTGGCGAGGAGTCGCTCGGCCTGCCCCCGGTCCTCGGTGTTCTGCACTCGGTCGCGGTCACTCTGGCGGTTCTGTGCCAGCAGGATGAGGGGGGCCGCGTACGAGGCCTGCAGCGACAGCAACAGGGTCAGGCCGATGAAGGGCCACACGTCGAAGCGCATCGACTGGGGCGCGAGTGAGTTCCACAGAACCCAGGCGGCCACGAACAGGCTCATCCAGCCGATGAACCGCCACGAGCCGAGGAAGCGCGCGACGCGCTCGGACACTCGGCCCGCGGTTTCGGGGTCGATGGAGGGACGGCTCAGCCGACGCGGTGACTTCGGCTGGTCGAGCCCCGACGAGCGACGCTCAGCGGCCATCAGAGACCCCCTCGCCGGGCGCATCGTCGAGCGCCCTCGAGTTATCGCGCCAGTCCTTCGGCAGCATGTGGTCGATGACGTCGTCGACGGTGACAGCCCCGAGGAGTCGACCAGCCTCGTCGACCACCGGCAGTGCGACGAGGTTGTAGGCCGCGAAGTACCGCGTGAGCGACTCGAGCGGGTAGTCGGGCCCGATGGGCTCGAGTCCCGTGTCGGCGATGGCCGAGACCAGTGTGCTGGGGGGCTCGCGGAGCAGTCGCTGGAAGTGCACCACGCCGAGGAATCGCCCGGTGGGGGTCTCCAGTGGTGGTCGTACGACGTACACCTGAGCGGCGAGCGAAGGCGACACATCAGGGTTGCGGATGCTGGCGAGAGCTTCGGCAACCGTCGCGTCGGGCAGCACCATGATGGGCTCGGTGGTCATCATGCCGCCGGCGGTGTAGTCGTCGTACGAGAGCAGGCGGCGCAGGTCATCGGCCTCGTCGGGCTCCATGAGCGACAGGATCTCGGCGGCGCTCTCAGGGGTGAGCTCGCTGAGGAGATCGGCGGCGTCACCCGGGTCCATCTCCTCGAACACGTCGGCGGCGCGGCCAGTCTCGAGCATCGAGACGATCTTGACGGCGTCGTCCTCGGGCAGTTCCTCGAGTACATCAGCGAGCCGCTCGTCGTCGAGGGCACGCGCCACCTCCACCTGGCGCTTGGGCGGCAGGTCCTGGAGCAGGTTGGCGAGGTCGGCGGGCCTCATCGTGTCGAGCGCAGCAAGAAGCGCGTCGGCCCCCTGCGCGCCGACGGTGAGCGACAGTCCCGAGACGTCCTCCCAGGGCACGGTGAGGGTGGGTCCGCGTCGGCGAAGCCCACCGCCAGCCTTGCGAACGAAGAGAGAGGCGATGGCCCAGTCGCGCAGGCGGTCCTGCTCGATCCCGACGTCGAGGACGGTCACACCCTCGCCCGTCTCGACCATGGTCAACGAGCGGTCGAGAAGCTCGCCCATCACCAGAGTCTCGCTCGCTCGCTGCTCGAAGCGGCGGAGGTTGACCAGTCCGGTGGTCACCACCTGGCCAGGGTCTATCGACGTGACCCGGGTCATGGGCACGAAGATGCGCCGACGTGGTTGCACCTCAACCACGAGGCCGAGCACGCGCGGTCGATTGATTCCGTGCCGGAGCATGACAACGAGGTCGCGCACCTTCCCAACCTGATCGCCGCTGGGGTCGAACACGGCGGTTCCGGCCAGGCGCGCGACGAACACCCGTGCAGTGGCGCCGGTCATGGTCGCAGGCTATCGCTGCTGAACCCGATTCGGCTCACGCCCTAGGGTTACGGGGTGTCTGCTGAACGTGCCCGCGCGAACGCGGTGGCGCGGCCTCCCGTCGCCGACCTGGCCTGGCTCGGAGTAGCCGTACTGGCGATCTCGACCTCGGGACCGGTGATCGCGGCCTGTGCCGCGCCCGCGCTGGCGATCGCCCTGTGGCGCTGTGTGCTCGGAGCGGGCGCTACAGCGCCCTTCGTGGCCTGGCGTAGGCGCGGGGAGGTCGCATCGCTGACGAGGCGCGAGTGGCGACTCGCACTGGTGTCGGGGCTGCTGCTGGGGGCACACTTGGCCACGTGGGTCCCCAGCCTGAGGTTCACCTCGGTGGCCTCGGCGACCGCCCTGGTTGCCACCCAGCCTGTGTGGGCCGTTGTCATCGCCCGCATGCGTGGTGCCGTGGTGCGGCCGCAGGTGTGGGTCGGAATTGCCATAGCTCTCGCGGGGGTGCTCGTCGTGACCGGAATCGATGTGAGCCGCGAGCCCCGTGCTCTCGTGGGCGACGGGCTGGCTCTTGCGGGCGCTGTGTTCATGGCGATCAACGTGACCGTCGGGCAGGAGGTGCGGCAGTCGGTGTCGACGGCCACCTACACCACCATTTCCTACGGTAGTTCCGGCGTTGCGTTGCTGGTGCTGTGCGTGGCGCTTCAGGTGCCGCTGGGTGGCTACTCCGCTCGCGACTGGTGGCTGATTCTGGGGCTCACCGCGATCGCGCAGCTGGTGGGCCACACGCTCATCAACCGGGTACTGGCCACCACGCCTGCCACGGTGACCAGCCTCGCGATACTCCTCGAGGTGCCGGGCGCAACCCTCATCGCCGCCTGGTGGCTGGGGGAGGTGCCCCCGCTGGTAGTGCTGCCCGGAATCGTCCTCCTCTTCGCCGGACTCACCCTGGTGATCCTCGCGGGCGATCGGCGACTCGCGACGGAGGCTCCGCCGATCTGATCGAACGAGCACTGGGTAGCATCGGGCCATGACTCCTCGTCCCCAGCGCTCACGCCGCTCCAACCTTGCCGTGCCGGGTAGCAGCCCCAAGATGCTCGACAAGGCCAAGGGGCTCCCCGCCGACCAGGTCTTCATGGATCTCGAGGACGCCGTGGCGCCCCTCGCCAAGGCCGGTGCCCGCAAGAACATCGTGGCGGCCCTCAACGAGGGTGGCTACGAAGGCAAGGTCCGCGCCGTGCGCGTCAACGACTGGACCACCGAGTGGACCTTCACCGACGTTATCGAGGTGGTGGGCGGCGCCGGCGCCAACCTCGACTGCATCATGCTTCCGAAGGTGCAGACTGCCGAGCAGGTGGTGGCGCTCGACCTCCTGCTGACGCAGGTCGAGCGGGCCCACGGCCT
>CALQEM020000042.1:0-19374 GCA_943329595.2 Bifidobacterium breve | reverse complement strand
CGACCTGCTGGCGCGCGAGGGTGACTCGATTGCCCTGGTGATGCTCGGCGGAGTGAACTACCTCACCGGCCAGCTGATGGACATGCCCACCATCACCGCGGCGGGGCATGCTGCAGGGGCCATCGTGGGCTGGGACCTCGCGCACGCGGTAGGCAACGTGCCCCTGTCGCTGCACGACTGGGACGTCGACTTCGCAGCCTGGTGCAGCTACAAGTACCTCAACAGCGGCCCGGGCGCAGTGGCGGGCGCGTTTGTGCACGAGCGCCACCTCACCGACGAGTCGATTCCCCGACTCTCGGGCTGGTGGAGCAACGACCCGACCAACCGCTTCGAGATGCTGCCGATGCTCACACCGATGCACACCGCCGACGCCTGGCAACTTTCCAACCCGCCCATCTTGGCGATGGCGCCCGTGCTTACCTCGCTCGGCCTATTCGACTCCGTTGGCATCGAGGCACTGCGCGACCGCAGCCTCCGGCTCACCGGCTACCTCGAGGCACTGCTTGAGGCACGCGTGCTCGACCGCGGCTTCTCGGTGATCACACCCCGCGACCCGCAGTGCCGCGGCGCCCAGCTGTCGCTCGATGTTGGCGCGCGCGATGCTCGCGAGGTGAGTCGCCGGCTGCGACACGACCACGGTGTCATCGCCGACTCACGCGGTGAGCGGGTCATTCGGCTCGCCCCGGTGCCCATGTACTGCACCTTCGACGACTGCTGGCGCGTTGCCGACGCGCTGGCCCAGATGTAGGAGGAACCCATGAGCGCCGAGACCACTGCCCAGACCCAGTCGAGCACCGACGTGGCGATCGTGGGCGCCGGACTCGTGGGCTGCCTGCTGGCCTGCTATCTCGCACGGCGCGGGCTCACGGTCACCCTGTACGAGCGCCGCCCCGACCCTCGCCGGGCCGACGCCGAGCGTGGCCGCTCGATTAACCTGGCCATCTCGGCCCGCGGCCTGCACGCCCTCGACCAGATCGGGCTCACCGACCAGGCCATGGCCGACGCCCTGCCCATGCGGGGCCGGCGCATTCACGACTCAGCGGGCGAGACGCTCTTCACGTCGTACAGTGCCGACGGCACGCGCGCGATTAACTCCATCTCGCGTTCGGCGCTCAATGACACCCTGCTCGCCGCGGCCCTCGAGTCGCCCCTCGTCACGGCGGAGTTTGACCACCGCCTGCTGCGGCTCGGCCTCGACGACGGAACCCTCGAGTTCGAAACCCCCCACGGAGTCAGCACGGTGAACGCCGGGGTGGTTATCGGCGCCGACGGCGCCTCGAGCGCAGTGCGCTCGCGACTGCTCTCGATTCCGGGCTTTGACTTTCGGCAGGACTACCTCGACTGCCAGTACAAGGAACTCACCATTCCCGCGCGCGACGGCGAATTCGCGCTCGACCCGGAGGCCCTGCACATCTGGCCGCGCGGCGGCTCGATGATGATCGCCCTGCCCAACCCCGACCGCTCGTTTACGTGCACGTTGTTCTGGCCACCCACGGGCCCCGGCTCGTTCGACGAGGTGCGCACCGGCGAGCAGGCGCTGGCCTACTTCACCGCGCACTATCCCGACGCCGTGCCGCTGATGCCCGACCTCGTGGCCGACTACGACGCAAACCCCGTCGGCAGCCTGGTCACCGTGCGCTGCGGGCGCTGGTCGGCCAACGGCAGGGTGGCCCTCATCGGTGACGCCGCCCACGCCATCACCCCTTTCTTCGGACAGGGCGCCAACTCAGGCTTCGAAGACGTGGCTGAGCTCGACCGATGCCTCGGCGAGGCCGATGGCGACTGGTCGGTCGCCCTGCCCGCCTACGAAAAAGCCCGCGTCGACAACGCCAACGCCATCGCTGACATGGCTCTCGCAAATTTCGTTGAGATGAGCACGAAGTCGGGCAGCAGAGTTTTCCAGGCGCAGAAGAGCGTGCAGCACGCGTTCGAGCGACTGCTTCCTGAGCACTATGTGTCGCGGTACGAACTCGTGTCGTTCAGCACCATCCCCTACGCCGAGGTGGTGCGACGCACCACGGTGCCCTCGCAGGCCCGATCGGTGGCTGCGGGCATCGCGCATCGGGTGGCTGCTCCGCTGCGATCACTGTCTGGCCGCGGGGGCGCGTCATGAGCAACGTACGCAACCTCACCGTGAGCGGCAAGGCCACTCCGCGCGGCGCGTACCCGCACGTGAAGGTGGTGGGCCGCACAGTGTATGTGTCGGGTACCAGCAGCCGTCGGCCCGACAACACCATCGCCGGCGCCGAGCTTATTGACGGCACGATGGTGCGCGACATCCGCGCACAGACCCGCGCGGTGGTCGAGAACATCGCCGACCTGCTGGCGTCGGCCGGCGCCGAACTCAGCGACCTCGTGCAGGTTACCTGCTACCTCGTATCGATGGACGACTTCGCGGGCTACAACGAGGTGTACGGCGAGTTCTTCGACCACACCGGACCCACCCGCACCACGGTGGCCGTGCACCAACTGCCCCACCCCGACCTGCTGATCGAGATTCAAGCAGTGGCCGTGCTGCCCGACACCGAGGAGACCCCATGACCGATCTGCCCGTCGCCGTCGACTTCACCGCCTGGCTCGCCGAGAACGGGCCGCTGCTCAAGCCGCCGGTGTCGAACCGCGAGATGTTTCCCGGGCACTCTGACTTCATCGTGATGATTGTCGGCGGCCCCAATCAGCGCACCGACTTTCACGTCGACCCCTATGAGGAGTTTTTTTACCAGATCAAGGGGAACATGCACCTCAACGTCGTGACGCCCGACGGCCCCGCGCGGGTTGACATTCGCGAGGGCGAGATGTGGATGCTGCCCCGCTTTCTGCCGCACTCGCCCCAGCGCCCCGAGGAGGGATCGATCGGCATGGTGGTCGAGCGCGTCCGCGAGCCCGGGGTGCTCGAGCACTTCCAGTGGTACTGCCTCGAATGCTCGGCCCTCGTGCACGACGCCGAGGTGCAGGTCGCTGACATCTCGGTTGACCTGCCCCGCATCTTCGAGGCCTTCTACGCCGACCAGAGCGCCCGCACCTGCCCCGACTGCGGAGCGCTGCACCCCGGTAAGGGCTGACTGCGATGCGCAAGCGCACCCGCACCCCCTCTCCCGACCGGGCGGCAGATGAGCCACTGCTCACCTTCGAGGAGGGCACCCCCTACGACTCGTATGTGGGAGCCACCACGCTTGCCACGATGCAGACGCTCTTCACCGACGAGCCGGCCGAGATGCCCTTCCTCGTGGTGAGCCAGATCATGGAGCTGTACTTCGGGCTCATCTGCTTCGAGTGGCGCCGCGCCCTCGAGGCCCTGCGCGACGACGACCTCGACACCGCGCTCATCGCGCTCGAGCGCAGCTGCCGGTCGATCGACGGGCTCAACGCCGCCTGGCTGTCGCTGTCGTGGATGACGCCTCGCGACTTCAACTCCTTCCGCGGCCAGCTCGGCGAGGCCTCGGGCTTCCAGTCGGCGCAGTACCGCCGCATGGAGTTTTTGCTGGGCAACAAGTCACGCCAGATGCTGGCCGCACACAAGGGCAACCCGGAGCTGCACCGCGATCTCGAAGCCGCGCTCGAGTCGCCGAGCCTCTACGACGAGGTGCTCGGCTGGCTCGCCCGGCGCGGACACCCGATTCCGGCCGACATTCTCGATCGGGCCCTCGACGCCCCCTACGAGCCCGACGACGACGTCGAGGCAGTGTGGGTGGCCATCTACCGCGACGAGCCTCGGCCCGAGATCGTGCTCGCCGAGGCGCTCACCGACGTGGCCCAGCGCATGAGCGAGTGGAAGTTTTGGCACCTCACCGCGGTGCGGCGCACCATGGGCTCCAAGACGGGCACCGGCGGGTCGTCGGGCGTGGCGTGGCTCGAACGCAGTCTGTCGAAGCTGCCGTTCCCCGAACTCTGGACCTCGCGCACCGAGGTGTAATCCGCACTATTTCGGTGGCGTCGAGCACCCCCGCACGGCAAGATGGGCGCACCGGCGATCGCCGCTCCGGAAAGCACCCCCTGGGAGGACCAGATGATCCACGCAAGCCCGCTGCCCGACGTGGTGATTCCGAAGGTTCCACTCTTCGACTACATGTTCGAAAACGCAGAGGCGCTCGGCGACAAGCCGGCACTGATCGACGGTCCCAGCGGTCGCACGCTCACCTACGCGCAGCTTGAGGCCGGGGTGCGCTCGCTCGCGGGTGGCCTCATCGCCCATGGGTTCACCAAGGGCGACTGCCTGGCGCTGATGTCTCCCAACATCCCCGAGTACGCGATCGTCTTCCACGCGGTTGCCATGGTGGGCGGCGTGATCACCACCGTCAATCCCACCTACACCGAGCGTGAGGTGCACCACCAGCTCGTCGACTCGCACGCGCGCATCATGGTCACGGTCGGAATGTTCCTCGACACGGCCACCGCGGCCTCGGTCGACACGAACATCCGCGACATGTTCGTCATTGGAGAGGTGCCCGAGGGGTCCGACGCCCGGCCGGTCACCGACCTGTTTGGCCCCCCGTTGTCGGCTCCGGTGCCAGTCACCCCCGACGACATCGTGGCCCTGCCCTACAGCTCCGGCACCACCGGCGTCAGCAAGGGCGTGATGCTCACGCACGGCAACCTCATCGCCAATATCCAGCAGGTGCTCATCCCGGCCGAGTTCACCTCTGACGATCGGTTCATCGCGGTGCTGCCGTTCTTCCACATCTACGGCATGCAGGTGCTGATGAACTGCGGGCTGCGCGTTGGTGCCACCATCGTCACGCTGCCGCGCTTCGACCTCGAGCAGTTTTTGCAGATGCACCAGGTCCACGGCATCACCCGCTCGTTCGTCGCGCCCCCCATCGTGGTCGCGCTCGCCAAGCACCCGATGGTCGACAACTTCGACCTGTCGAGCGTCAACCAGGTGTTCAGCGGCGCCGCTCCGCTCTCGGCGTCGCTCGCACTTGAGGCCGGGGCACGTATCGGTTGCGAGGTGGTGCAGGGCTACGGAATGACTGAGCTCTCCCCCGTCTCGCAGCTGACCGCTCCCGGACAGTTCAAGCCCGGGTCGTGCGGAGTGACCACCCCCAACACCGAACTGCGCATTGTCGATGTGGCCACCGGTGCCGACCTCGACCTCGACGCCGACGGCGAGATGTGGATTCGCGGGCCCCAGGTGATGAAGGGCTACCTCAACAATCCCGAGGCCACCGCCGCCACCATCGACTCCGATGGGTGGCTGCACACCGGCGACAGCGGCCATGTCGACTCCGACGGCCACGTGTACGTGGTCGACCGGCTCAAGGAGCTCATCAAGTACAAGGGCTTCCAGGTGCCCCCGGCCGAACTCGAGGCCCTGCTGCTCACTCACCCCGCCATCGCCGACGCCGCCGTAATCGGCCGCCCCGACGAGGAGGCCGGCGAGATTCCCATCGGATTCATCGTGCTCAAGCCGGGCTCCGAAGCTACCGCCGACGACGTGAAGGAGTTCATCGCGGGGCAGGTGGCCACCTACAAGCGCCTCGGCGACGTGGTGTTCGTTGACGCCATCCCCAAGTCGGCGTCGGGCAAGATCCTGCGACGGATTTTGCGTGACGGCTGACGGTCGCACTGCCACTCGGGCCCGCCGCAATCTCTGGGAAGGCCGCGCCCGGGTGGTGGAGGCCGCGGTACTGCTCACGGCGTCGAGCGCAGCCCAACGCTGGATTTCGATGCCACGGTGGTCGCGCGTTCTGGGCACAGCCGCGGCCGTGCCCGACGACTGGCAGGGGCAGCGCGTGGAGGGCCTGTCGACCACGGCAGCGACGCTGATCGAGTACCGGGTCGCCTC
The DNA here is from genome assembly GCA_943329595.2 of Bifidobacterium breve. Taxonomy (GTDB): domain Bacteria; phylum Actinomycetota; class Actinomycetes; order S36-B12; family CAIYMF01; genus CAIYMF01. Next base: position 13,589 of record CALQEM020000042.1, on the reverse strand, counting down.
CGCTGTGCGCCGCGGCGCCCGACTGCTGCCCTGGACCCCTAGCTGTCTCGCAGAGGCTGCGGCAGCCCAGGTGATGCTGTCGCGGCGCGGAACGCCCGGCGTGGTGGTGGTCGGTCTTCGTCTCAGCCCCGACACTGCGGGCGCCTGGGACACCCACGCCTGGCTGCTCGGGCGTCACGGAGCCCTCACAGGGGGTCCGGCTGCCGAGGGCTTTAGCGCCACCACCGTGTTCGAGCGCGAGGGCGGACTCCTGGCCCGCGAGGTCGACCTCAGCCCGCGCGGGGCGACACGCGGCTGACCACAGCTCGGGCCCGGGCGCCCAGGGCGGTGGGCAGCGAGATTCCCAACCGTGTTTCTGGGTCGACCAGGCTCGCTGGCGCAAGGACGAATCCCGCGACCGAGCGCGCGTAATCAGTCGGACCGCCCGAGAGCTCGAGTTGCTGGTGGGCCCAGTCGTAGGTCGCTCGCGCGCTCCAGTGGTCGCTCGACGTCCAGTCGCCCGTGCGCTGCTGCACCGAGGCGGTGCGCCGCGCCCTCGCCACCTCGCGCGGGTTGACCGCCATCAGTGACTCCAGCTCCGGCACCCCGGTGGCGTCGTGTGCCACCAGCGCACTGCGCCGCACCGAGCGCACCCTGCTCAGGGACTCGCGCTCGCTAGGTTGCACCAGCCTCGAGAGCAGGGCGATGTCGACGAGGCTGCGCATCCAGCGCCAGCCGTCCTTGTGCGCGTGGGCGCTCGCGTGCACCAGAGCGTCGGCGAGACCGAGGGTTGCGATCGAGCGCGCACCGATCTGAACGTGGGCCCGCCGCTCCCACGCGGTGTCGAAGTCGGGCAGGCCCGCGCGGTTCACGGTGAGCGACCAGTGCAGATCGAGCATCATCGCCTCGCGCACCAGCAGCAGTTCGTGGTCGGCCCACAGGGTGTAGCGCCACAGGGCACTGGCCGGGTCGGGTATCTGCGCGTACAGATGGCTTCGGTAGCCCACCCCTTCCAGTGCGAGCGTGGCGGCCTGCACATCTTTGGGGTGCACCCAGAGGTCGATGTCACCCGGACCGCGCGAGGTTGCCTCGCCCGTGGTTTGAAGTGCCAGCGCGACACCCTTGACCACCAGCCCGCGAACTCCCGCATCGCTTAGAGCACCCGCGGCCTCAGCGGTGGCCGCCGCGCACATGAGGGCGTGCAATCGCTGCCGCGACGCTGACGCTCGCACGCCCTCAACGACAAGCGCTGGAACGATCGTGTCGTCGAGGGTCGGTGCGAGGCAAACAGCCAGTCGGTGGCGCGCCACGGCCTCCACGAGAGCCTCAGGGTTCGAAGAGAGGAGTGGAACAGCTGCCCGTTCATTGGCACCGTCACCGGCAAACGCGCGTCTCACCAGCGCACGCAGGTCATCGACCTGCTGCGGGGTGAGGGGCGTGACTGTGGTGGCCATCGCCCCATCCTGCCCGACGAGCGGTCTCAGGCGTCGAGCCGGACCAAGCCCTGGTCTGCCAGTTGGGCCAAAAAAACCTCGACGTCAGCGCGACAGGTGTCGTCGTCGACGTCGAAGCGAGCGGTCACGGCCGTGACAATCTCCTCGACGGTGTTCACGTCGTCGAGGGCGTTCCAAATGACCTCGCCCATCGAGTCGAGAGCCACGTACTGCAGAGAGGGCGAGAGAGCGACCAACTGACCCTCGATGTGGGCCGCCACCACCCCGTCGGCGCGAACAATCACACCGGTGTTGGGACGTTGATTAATCAGGTCACCAGGCTGCTGTAGAAGCCGAAGTCACTGCCAGATGGGCTGTAGGAGTTCTCAGAGGCCTCGATCGCGCCGACGACCACGGGCTCAGCGGGTGAAGTGTAGGGCTCACGCTCGGTCATGTCGTCTCCTCAGACTCGTTTAACACTCTTCGAGAGAGTATCACTCCTCCGCCGCCACACAACCCCGATCACCCACGATTCTCAGGTGCGATCCGACACCAGACGATGTCGATTCCCACCACAGAACGAGGCTGCGGGCGAGGACGACCGGTGGGGGTGGGGTGGGGCGCGTGGGTGGGGTGAACCAGGGGAAGGAGACACGGCGCGACCCGCGCGCACCACCCCGCCTGCAGGGCAACCCACGATTCTCAGGTGCGAACCGACACGTACTCAGGTGCGATCCGACACCAGACGATGTCGATTCCCACCACAGAACGAGGCGGCGGGTGGAGGAAGAGTGCGGGGGCGGGGGCGTGCAGCGACCTGCGCGGCACGCCCGAACGAGTCACTCAGCCGCCGAGCAACTCATCGCGCAGCAGTGTGGCGGCGGCGGCGAGGTGGTCGATTGAGGCGGGCATCGCCACGCGCACCACAGGCACCCGCGCCACCACGGCCGCGACAGTTGCAAAATCGCCGCCCGTGACTGCGACCGGTCCTGCGAGGCAGTAGCGGTGCGCCATCAACTCCCGGGTCGCGCCCAGCCCGTCGCACCTTTCTAAGTGGGGCATCGTGGCCAGCGGGTCTCGCTCGCGCAGGACCACGATGGCGCTGACCGGCACCCCCACCGGTGCGCCAGCAGACTCTCGACTGCGCACGGCCGCCGTCTTGCCGTGGTTCTCGACGAGGTCGAATCCCTGACGCTCGAGGTCAGCATGGGCCGGTGAACCCTCATTCACGCGGAGCCGCCACGAGCCGTGGTGGGCCAGCACCTCGTCGCCCACCACGTCGACAACCACGGGCTCGTCCCCGAGGAGCTCGCACCCCATCCCCAGAAGTTTCGCAGCCAGCGTCGACTTGCCGGTGCCAGAATCTCCGCAGATCAGCAGGGCCCTCCCCTCGAAGGAGACAGCCACCGCGTGCAGCGGCAACGCCCCGCGATGCACCCGCGCCAGCCACGGCAGCACGCGGCACGCCAGCACGAACTCCACCCCCGAACGTGCGAGCGGCTGCCTCGGAAGGCGATCGGCTGTCACCGTTCGCGTCCTCAGGTCAACGACGTAGTTGGAGATTGAGAGATCGCCTAGGTTCACCGCATAGGTCATGCAGTCTGGATCGTTGGGAGTGCCTTGCAACGACCACACCCCGCGCAGGTCCTCAGGGTCGAAGGCGGGCAACTCGGGCTCGGTCGCCTCAAGCGACCTGACGTCAAGGGTCCACTTCGGATCACCCAGTGAACCGGCCACGGAGCCCCGGGGCCAGCTTGGAAAGAGGGCCGTGGACTCGAACTCGATACCGTGCAGGCGGTGCCGAGTCGTGGGTGACGGGTCAGTAGCGTGAGCCAACACCACGCCCATCGATTCGCCCCAGTCCATGCCCTCATCATGCCAACCCTCCCGGGAGCACCCATGACGACACCCGACCTAACGCCGACTCCGATGGGCGACGACACCGTACGTGTGAATCGTGAGACCGTCACCGACGCCAACGACGCCGGAGCCGTGGTGGTCGACATGCGAACCCTCAGCTACATCGAGCTCGATCGCGTGGGCGCCGCCATGTGGCGAGCCCTGGTTGAGAGCGGAACTGTGTCAGGAGCGATCGAGTCTCTCCTCGCGCAATTCGACGCTGACCGAGCGATTCTTGAGACCGACCTCGCGCGTTTCGTCGTGCGCCTGCGCGACATCGGCCTGATCGACGCTGAGCATGAGGGCCCACCGGCGACGCCAGCGGCACCTGACACTGCTGCCGACCGCTACCTCGACCTGCTCGAGCGCGCTGTGTCGGGGTTCCTCTCGACCACCGGAATGAAGCACGCGGGCCACCGTGCCCACGGCAGGGACGTTCCCCCCGACGCCGTCACCATGATCGGCCTAGTGCGCCTTCGCTCGCTGCGTGCCCTGGCCGAGCGCGCTCTCGCCGACAATGTTCCCGGCGACTTCGTCGAGACCGGCGTGTGGCGCGGCGGAGCGACGATTCTGATGCGTGGGGTTCTCGCGGCGCATCAGGTTACCGACCGCAGCGTGTGGGTGGTCGACTCATTCGCGGGTCTGCCGATGCCCGACGTGGAGCGCTTTCCCGTCGACGAGTTCTGGACGCCGATGGGCGGCCGGCTGGTGGCGACGCTCGACGATGTGCGTGCAAACTTCGCCAGCTACCTGCTGCTCGACGACCAGGTGAAGTTCCTGCAGGGCTGGTTCAAGGACACCCTGCCCACGGCCCCGATCGAGCAGATCGCCGTGCTACGGCTCGATGGCGACCTTTACGAGTCAACGATGGACAGCCTCAACAACCTTTACCACAGGGTGTCCCCGGGTGGCTTCGTCATCATTGACGACTACAACCTCGAATCCTGCCGTATAGCGGTTGACGAGTTCAGGGCCACCCACGACATCACCGCCGAGATCGGGGTCATCGACTGGGCAGGGGTGTGGTGGCAGGTTCCGCCTGCCTAGTGCGCGCACGCGCGATGACACTGATGCGGTGAGCGAAGTCGGTCTCGATCCACTGGCGCTCGGCGGCCGAGGGATGGTTCTCTGCCAGGAATTTTTCGAGCAACTCGTGGCAGAGCGCCTCGCCGTCGTCGTAGGCGCCCGGCTTGGTGACGCTCTCGCCAGTGGCCGCTGCCACCGACATCACGTCAACGAGGCGGCCGAGCCGCGCCGACATGATCTCTCGGCGTAGCAGCACGACCTGAATCGACTGACGCCGCCGGCCATCAGTGGAGATCTGCTGCGAGTGACGTCGGTAGATGGCAGCGAGTTCGGGCAGCACTCGCGAGTCGCCCTGCGACTCAAGCCGCCAGAAGGTTCCGTAGTCGTCGCAGTCGGGGTACACAAGGTCAAAGCCGCCGCTCGCTCGCAGCGCCTCGGTGCGCACCGTCATCGTGGAACTCAGGGTGGGGCAGTTGAACGGCAGCATCCACGAGAACTTGGGCGCGGTGTCGGCCACGGTGCGCGGGGCCTGCGCCCACTCAGGCCGCTGCTCGAGTTCGTCCGACCCCTCGTGGCCGCTCACCGTCGGGGCTGGTCGGGTGCACGGGAGGCCGTCGCGGTTGACCACCCTCAGTCCGCCGCCCAGCGCCACCGTGCGGGGCTCGGCCGCCAGCGTTGTCAGATGAAGGTCGAGCCTCCCCGGCACCATCACATCGTCGGAGTCGAGCGAAGCCACCACCGGAGCGCGCGCCTGCTCGAGAGCCACATTGCGCGCCTCAGGCCCCGACAGCCTCATCCCGCTCACAATGAGCCGAAAGCGGGTGTCGTCGGCGATGAGGGAGGCCACGAGCTCGGGCACCGGCTCGCTCGACCCGGCATCAACGCAAATCACCTCGAAGTCGGCCATCGACTGACGCCGGATGCTGGCCAGCGCGGCCCCGATGTACTCCGGCCGGTTGTACATGGGCACGATCACCGACACCGCCGGATCAGGGGCGGCACTCATGCGGCGGGCCGGCCACGCGCGGCCATGCGGTCTTCGAACCACACGACGAACTGACCCATGCCCAGAGCTCGCCCCTCGACCAGCTGCCAGAGCATCGACTCACGCCCCTCGGTGGGAACGCCTCCCATCATCGAGGCTCGCAGCACCCTCGTGTCAAGCAGGGTCGAGGCCAGGGGCGAGGCCTCGATCCGCTCGAGCAGCTCGATGTACTGCCGCTGGTGGGCGGAGATCGCTGGCCCGAGGTCGATGCCCTGGATGCCACGACCCGCCCGCAGCCGAACGGAGTCGGGCACGAGCCCACTCATGGCCCGGCGTGCCATCGCGCGGTCGAATCCGTGGCCGAGCCATGCGTCGGGGGGCAGGGAGAAGAGCAGCCGGCTTACCTCCTGATCGCTCAGGGGGTCGCTGTGCCAGGTCATCAGGCCGGGCGGTTGCAACGCAGTGCTGGAACTTGGGTCGGAAATCACCGCGCGCTCCCAGAACTCGCGCTGCAGGTGGCGCGCGCGGCCTCCGCGACCCTGACGGCGCGCCGCCTCCTCGGGCAGGAGTTCAGGCCTTACCACCTGATCCCTCGAGGAGAATTCGTCGGGCCGCTGGCCGTGGCGCGCGCGTGACCAGGCCGCGAGGAACCCGGGTGACACCTCGCCCACCACGTTGTTGCCGATGAGCATCACGCCGTCGCCAGCAGCCCGTCGCGACCTGATGTCACGAGCAACCACGTCGAGGCGCCCACTGCGCAGGGCACGGCGGTACTGCCCGTATCGCGTCGTGGAGTAGCCGATGCTTCCGTGGGCGCCCGTGAGCATCACCGCGCAGTCGTGCTCAGCAGCCCAGGCGTCCATGGCACGAATCCACGGGGTGTTCGTGGGGTTCAAGAAGGGTGTTCCCGAGCGCTCGATCATCCAGGTCATGTCGTCGAGCGGGGAGCGCGCATCGTGTACGAATTCGTGCTGGTCGAGGCCCGGCACGCCAGCGCCTAGGGCGCGCACGTGCGGACGATCGTCGATCGACTCAGGCAGCCAGTCGGGCCACTGGCCCTCGGGCAGCAGATGGCTCAGGGTGTGCACCACTCGCCCCTGCGGCTCGAGGATGCCTGCGGCCGTAGCAACCACGGTGGTGGAGTCGAGACCCCCCGAGAGGTGCGCGGCCACTCCACCAGTGGTCGGCAGCGACTCCACCACTGCCTCACTGATCACCTCGCGCAACCGCAGCCCTTCGTCGCCGAACCGGCTGCGGTCGTAGGGCTCGACCTCGTGAGGCACAAACCAGCGCCGCACCCGCATCTCAGTTCCGGGCCGCCACGTGGCGGTATGTCCGACCGGCAGTCGAAGTACGCCGCGGTAGACCGTGGTGTCCGACTCATCGACGAAACTGAGAATGCCGGCCAACTTGCCGAGGTCGAGCTGGGGATCGGGCAGTGGGTCTACTACGTCGAGCAGCCGTGAACTGACCACTAGGCCCCCGTCTGGAAGGGCACTCCAGAGCAGTGTGATCTCATTGCGCGCGCCGGCAGCCATCGTGAGGGCTCCCGTGCGCGGGTCGACCAGGCAGGCCGCGAAGCCCTGCCGCACGGGAGCCGGGTCGGGGCAGCCTCGAACGAGCCAGTCGGCAACCTGCCGCATGTCGACCGGGTGCGGGCCGGCCACCGCCAGCACAATCCGACCATCGGGCAGGGTGAAACGGCGCTGGGCGCTTGCAACCTCGACCGTGGCGCCGCGGTCGGTGGGGCTGACTCGCAGGTAAATTGTCGGATTCGTGCTCGACAGTTCATTCCCACCGACGTCCGACATTCCTTGATTCTGGCAGAGCGAGGCCTGACCCATGCGAGGGTGGGAGTCGTTGCACCTCACATCCTCACCACCCCGCGGAGAGCACCCACGATGAATTGGCACGAGGTCTGGACTCGCAAGGGTCTCGAGTCGCCCGGCCCGGAGGTCGACCCTCTTGAGGCCGCGCTCGCGCTCGACGGGTTCGGCTCGGTGGCCGCCTCGGTCCTCCCAGTCTCCTCGCTGCTCGACTTCGCCGCTCGCGTACTCGAAATCCTGCAGCCCCGCGACAACGACTCGGTGTACGAGGTGGGGTGCGGCAGTGGTGCCTTTCTGGGCACCATCGCCAGGTCGCGGCCCGGACTACAACTGGGTGGCTGCGACTACTCGAGCACCCTGGTCGAGGCATGCCACCGATACTTTCCGCAGATCACGACCGAGGTGCGCGAGGCCATCGACATCGACCCGTCACCCGTGGCCCACCACCTACTCGCCTTCAGCGTCTTCCACTACTTCCCCGACCTCGAGTACGCCGCCACGGTCGTGGGACTGATGGGTGCGAAGGCAAGCACCTCGGTGTCGATCCTCGACGTTCCCGACCTCGCGCTACGCCCCGAATCGGAGGCAATGAGACGCGGTCAGCTCAGCGAAGGCGAGTACGACGCTCACTATGCCGGACTCGAGCACCTCTACTACGAGCGTGCCTGGCTGGCTGAGCAGTTTCCCGCCGATGAGTGGGCCGTGAGTGTCGAGGACCAAAGCGTCGCCGGATACCTGAACACCCCGTTTAGATTCAACGTCTTTGCCCGACGCCAAGCCGCTGTCACGCGTCAACCTCCCGCATAGAATCGCACCGTGACTGTTCCCGCGGTGACTCGGACCGGCCGACTGCGAGCTCTGATCGAGTCACCGAACCTCAGCGTGCTGATGGAGGCCCACAACGGACTCTCGGCTCGACTTGCTGCCGAGGCCGGGTTCGAGGGCCTCTGGGCAAGCGGCCTGTCGATCTCCTCCGCCCTAGGCGTGCGCGACAGCAACGAGGCGAGCTGGACCCAGGTGCTCGAGGTGATCGAGTTCATGGCCGACGCCACCGATGTGCCCATCCTGCTCGACGGCGACACGGGGTACGGCAACTTCAACAACGTACGGCGCCTGGTGCGCAAGCTCGAGCAGCGCGGCGTGGCCGGGGTGTGCCTCGAGGACAAGCTCTTTCCCAAGACCAACAGCTATCTCGACAGCGGTCGGCAGGCACTGGCAGCCGTCGACGAGTTCTGCGGCAAGGTGCGCGCAGCCAAGGACACTCAGGTCGACCCCGACTTCGTGGTGGTGGCCCGCACCGAGGCGTTCATCGCCGGATGGGGGCTCAACGAGGCACTGCTCCGCGCCTCTGCCTACGCCGAGGCTGGCGCCGACGCGATAGTGGTGCACAGCAAGCGCTCCGACGGCAACGAGATCAGGGATTTCCTCGAGCAGTGGAATGGGCTGCTGCCCGTGGTGATCGTTCCCACGTCGTTCCCCACCGAGCCGCTGGGGCCGTTCGTCGAGGCGGGTGCCTCCACCGTGATCTTCGCCAACCAGTCGATGCGCACCGTGATCACCGCGCTTCAGCGCAACCTGCGCGTACTGCACGATTCGCTCGACCTCATGTCGGTTGAGCGCGACATCGTGCCCGTGTCGGAGGTGTTCCGCCTTCAGGACGTCGCAGAACTGCAGACCAGCGAGGAGCGCTACCTCCCCGAGACCACCACGACCCGCGCACTGGTGCTCGCGGCCTCGCAGGGCAACTTCGGCGACCTCGTGGCAGACCGACCCAAGGCACTGCTGGCGCTGCGGGGAAAGCCCGTCCTCACGTGGCACACGGAAGCGTTCGGTAGGCAGGGCATCCGACGCGTCGGAGTGGTGCGCGGCTACCGAAAGGACGCCTTCACGTCGGGCGACCTCGAGTACTTCGATAACGACGACTACGCCACCACCGGGGAGCTCACCTCACTGTACGCGGCGCGTGACTTCCTCGAGGGCGACCTCGTGATCGCATACGGCGACATCGTGTTCGACGACATGATTCTGCAGAACCTCCTCGCCCACGGAGCCGGAGTCAGCGTGATGGTCGACGGGGCCTGGACGCTGCGCCACCGTAATGATTCGGTGCGTGACCTCGTGGTGACCGAGGGCTCCTACGACCCTCTCGGCGCCACCGCCTGCCACCTCGTGTCGGTAGGAGAGATGGTGAGCCCTGACGAGGCAACCGGCGAGTGGATCGGACTGATGCGTGTGAGCGCCGACCGCACTCCTGCCCTCGTGCACCTGCTCGACGCTCTCGCCGCCGACGAGCCCGACGCCCTGCGCACCCAGGACATCCCCTGGCTGCTACGCCGGCTTATCGCACTCGGCGAGTCTGTGAGCGTGGTGCACACCTACGGCCACTGGTACGACCTCGACGACCAGCGCGACCTGCTCGAGGCTGCCGAGCGGCTGTCCCACTGATGCAGGTCGACGAGTTCAGCTCCGTACTGGCCAGTCACGGCATCTCCCGGGGCGCAGGGGTGCCCTGCTCGTTCTTCACCCCCCTCGTGAACCAGATGACCGTCGATCCAGCCCTCGACTACGTCTCGGCCACCAGCGAGGGCGAGGCCGTGGCCATCGCCGCCGGGATGACGGCCGCGGGCAGCCCGGCATTCGCACTGATGCAGAACTCAGGCCTCGGCAACGCCATCAACCCCATCACGTCACTGCTCGCCATTTACCAGATTCCGGTCGTGCTGCTGGTGTCGCACCGCGGCGAGCCCGGCTTTCCTGACGAACCGCAGCACGAGGTGATGGGCCGCATCACCGAGCAACTGGCGTCGCTGTGCGAGCTGCGCACGCGGGTACTTGACCCCGCCACCCTCAGCCACGAGCTGGCGTCGGCTCAGCGCGACAGCGCCCCCACCGCCTTCATCTGCCGGCACGGAACCCTCACCGGCGGGCCCACCCTTCCGCGGGCCGAGGTGCTGCTGCGCAGCGACACCGTCAGCCCGGCCAGTAGGGGTACCTTCACTCCGAGGGTTAGCCGCGAGGCAGCCCTGCACGCGTTGCTTCCCGTGCTCAACAGAGGCCTCGACGCCAGCGCTGCGACTCCCGCGGCGGTGATCTCCACCACGGGCAAGATGTCGCGCGAGCTGTTCGAGCTCGACGACCAGGTACATGACCGACGCAACCGCTTTTACATGGTCGGCTCGATGGGATGCGCCGCTGGCTTTGGTGTCGGCGTGGCTCGCGCACAACCGGACCGGCCGGTGATCATCCTCGACGGCGACGGGTCGCTGCTGATGAAGCTGGGGTCACTGGCCACGGCTGGGTCGCTTCGGCTCGCCAACCTCCACCACGTCGTGCTCGATAACGCCGCCCACGACTCCACGGGCGGGCAACCCACACCCTCGCCCGCGGTTGACTTCGCCTCGGTGGCACTCGCCTGCGGATATCAGCACGCCGACACAGCGTCCGACCCCGACACGTTCGCCGACCTGCTGCTTGACCACCTCGCTCGGCCCGGCCCCACCCTGCTGCGCCTGGCCATCACCACCGGCGCGCGCTCGGCGCTGGGCCGCCCCGACCTCACCCCCCGCGACGGCTACCTGCGGTTTCGCGACTTCCTCGCCGAGCCGGTGGCCTGAGCCGTGGGGTCACACCAGGCGGTGATCCTCGCCGCCGGCAGGGGGACCCGCCTCGGCGGGCGCGGCGAGCTGATGCCCAAGGCACTGCTGCCCATCGGCCCGCGCTCAGCGAGCGACCCCACGCCCACCTGCTTCCTCCGGCGGCAGGCCGAACTGCTGCTCGCCGCGGGTGTCGATCAGGTGGTGGTCGTGGTCGGGCACCTCGGAGCCAGCGTGGCCGAGGCCGTTGCCGGGTGGAATCTGCCGCTGTCGCTAGTGGCCAACACGACTAGCGACATGGCTGGCAGTGGAAGTCTCCACAGCCTGCAGTTCGCCGTGAACTCGCCCCACGGGATTCTCGACGGCTCGCGGGCGACACTCGTACTCGACGCCGACATTGTGTACCACCCCGACGCTCTCACCCCTTTGCTCGCCGACCCCGGCCTCACCTCAGTGCTCATCAGCGAGGCCACGTCCGGCGACCTCGAAGAGGTGCGCGTCTACGGCTCGGCCGCGCTCCCACGGTTCATCGGCAAAGGGCTGACGCCCGAGGTCGTGATGGGCGAGCCGTGCCTCGGAGAGGCGGTCGGAATCGTGCAGTTCGCGACCCAGCACCACGCGCTCGCCCGCGCCACGATCGACTGGATGGTGGGCGATCCGTCAGCCCCCGAGGGGTCGGGCAGATTCCGTGGCTACTCCCCCGCCCGCCAGCTCACCGAGCACGAGGAGCTCACGCAGCGCTTCATGGCGTACGGCCTGATGGTCGCATCGCTCCTTGGCGCGGAGGTGCCCTTCATGGAATGTGACGACGAGGCCGACTACGCACGGCTCACGCAGCACTTCTATCCGGACCTGATTGCCAGAGGCTGACCTGATGACCGACCACTCCGCCTTCACCACCGTTGCCCGAGTTGTGCGCGCCGCGAGCCTCAGCAGCTCCGACCTCGAGGCGTCACCACTCGCTGCAGACCAGGTGGTCGACGGCTCACCCGAGGTGCGGTCACTCGCACTGCACAGCACCAACCACCTCGAGGTCGGAGTGTGGCAGCACTCGGCTGGCACCACTACCGATGTCGAGTCCGACGAGGTGTTCGTCGTACTCGCCGGACGCGCAACCATTGAGGTTGAGGGAGGCCCGACGCTGGAGGTTGGCCCCGGCGACCTGGGCATGCTGCCCGCTGGCGCGGTGACCCGGTGGACCGTGCACGAGACCCTGCGCAAGGTTTACGTGGTGCGCCCCTGAGCGAGGGCGGTCTGAGCGCGAGCCCTTCCCTGATGCGAGTCCACCTGCTCAGTCCCTCGGGGCGAAGCCAACCTCCGACACGTCGTCGACCCGGTAGTTGAGCATCAGGTCCCGCTGCTGCGGAGTGTTCGCCCAGTTTCCAGACAGCACGGCCTCTCGGTAGCCACCCCGCAGGTCAGTCGCGACCAGGATGCTCATCGGGCGTCCCCCCAGCGGCACCTGCACCGAATCGAAGGAAACGAAGGTGCTGCAGTGCTCGGAGAGCCCTGCAACCACGAACCCGAACGTGCCCCAGCCACACGCCAGCGTGCGAGCGCTGAGCACCACGGCAAGGTCGTCGGCGAGGTCTCCGCTCACGGAGTGGGTGGTCAGGCCGAGAGCACGGCACTGTGTGAGCAGCGGCTCGACCACGGGATTCCCGGTGTCCTCGTACACCACGGTCACGGCGCTCCACGGGGCGTGCTGCAGCAGCCGCTGGTAAAAGGCGAGGGGAGGCTGGCCGTATGTGGGGGCAGGGTTGGCGCTGGCGAAGATGTCTCCGGCCCGTACGTGAATCACCAGGTGGTCGGGCGGCAGCGGATCGAGCCGCGGCACGGTTAACGCCGCTCCAAGAGCGCTCACCACCGAACCGCTGACGTGGTGTGCCACAGCCGGCAGGAGATCGTTGCGATTGAACATCACCCCCGCGAGGGTCACTGCCGCCTGCGAGGCCTGCGCTCTCGCCTCCGGGGTGGCGTGGTTGATCACCGTGACGCCCGCGATGTCAGTGTCGCCCATCGGGAGGAACCAGGCCCCCACGACGCTGACCTCGCGCGCGCCGACAGCGTTCGCGAGATCCATGGCATTCACCAACTGGATGATGGCGTTGCCGAACCGGCTGAGTCGCGAGACCTCAACCCGATCGACGTGCATCGTGCCGTGTCGCCGCACGGCAGCACGAACAGAGTCGGGCGTGAGTCTCAGCGCGAGCAGACCGCTGTCTGCCGCCGGGCTGAGCGCGTGCTCGTCGAACCAGAGATGGGCCAGCGGTTTCGCCAGCCGACTTGACGTCGCGTCGTCGAGGGTCGCTGCGACCATGCCTGCCTCAATCACCGCGAGTTGACAGATCTGGTTGATTCGGAGTGGGGAGTGGGGTTCCGACAGATTCTCGATGGCATCGAGAATCCGGCTGAGAAGCGCGTCACCCACGCGTAATCCTCGCCCGCATGAGCCGCAACCCTGAGGTGAGTCGCCAGCTTCGACTGGTGAGCACCTCATCGAGTGCCTGCTCGGCGGCATCGCGGGCGGCCTCGGCTTCTGCCCGGGACAGCGTGGCGCTGGTCGCCACCTCGATGGCGAGCGCCACGAGGTCGTCCTTGCCCTGAGAGCTCCAAGCGTTGAGGACAATGTCATCCCGCGCGACGTTAGGCCGGTCGAGGGGGCCCGGAATCGGCGCGTCACTGGGCGTGAACGTCGACTCCGAGCGGCGCAGGAAGGTCAGTTCAATCACGGCCGGGACTGGCACTCCCGCCACCAGGTGGATTCCGCAGCAGTTGTTGGCGTGCACGTGCGTGCAGGCATGGGTGGCGTCGATCAGCCCCAGCGCACGCGAGACCGCCTCGAAGT
>CALQEM020000041.1:0-19486 GCA_943329595.2 Bifidobacterium breve | reverse complement strand
TCACTGCCTTCTGTGCGAGGAGTCGTCATCGGAACGACGAACCACCACCGGGTCCGTCAGGTGAAACGGTAGTGGGTGATGTGACGGGTGGGGAACACGAGTTCCGGATTCAGTGGAGAAAACCCCCATTAGAGGGTCTTGAGGGCCCTCACTTTTACCCGTGGTGCATCTCTGACTACCGAGAGCGAGTGCCGTTCGAGCTCTCAGAATGGCGAGAAAGGGTCGGCGTGCAGGCCCAGATGGGGGAAGACTGCCTCGCGGGTGGCCAAAATCGCCCGGTCGACCGAGTCGTCAGGGTCGTAGCCCGACTCGAAGGTGCGCACCGACGGCTCGGCACCATCGGTCATGCGCGCGGGCGCCGGCCGCCCCGCGACCTCGGCCACGAAATCGCGGAACGACTGAGGGGTCTGCGTGATCGGCTCGATGGGCATTCCGACAACCTCGGCTACGAGGTGCGTCCAGGCCCGCGGCACTACATCGACCCACTCGTAGCCACCGCCTCCCACTACTACCCAGCGGCCCGCGCACAACTGGTGGGCGAGGCGGTGGATCATCTCGTACGACCGGCGCTGCCCGTCAATCGTCAGCGCGAGGTGGGCCAGGGGGTCGTCGACGTGGGAGTCGCAGCCCTGCTGGCTCACGATGATCTGCGGCGCGAACGCCTCGAGTACAGGAGGCACCACCGCCTCGAAGGCCCGGAGCCAGCCGGTGTCACCCGTTCCGGCCGGGAGGGCGACGTTCACCGCGGTGCCCTCGGCGCCCGGTCCTCCGATCTCGGAGGCGAAGCCGGTGCCCGGGAATAGCGTGCGGCCGCTCTCGTGCAGCGACACGGTCATGACCCGCGGGTCGTCGTAGAACATTGCCTGCACTCCGTCGCCGTGGTGCACGTCGACGTCGACGTAGGCGATCCGCTCGAGGCCCTGGTCGAGCAGCCATGCAATCGCGACACCGAGGTCGTTGTACACGCAGAACCCGCTGGCAGCGTTTGGCATCGCGTGGTGCAACCCGCCCGCGAGGTTCACGGCGTGGTCGAACCCGAGCTCGAGAACCGACTGCGCGGCAGCCATCGTGGCCGAGCACACCCCCATCGATGCCTCATGCATGCCGAGGAAGGTCGGCACGTCGTCGGTGCCAAGACCGAAGTCGAGCTCGCGCACGCTCGGATCGAGTCCAGCACGCTCGACCGCGGCCACGAAGTCGGCTCCGTGTACCCGTAGAAGCTCGGCCCGGGTGATGGAACGCTCGGGCGGCCCCAGGGTCACGTGAGGGGCCTCGAGCAGCCCGAAGTCGGCAGCCAGCCTCATGGCGAGCTGAACCCTGATGGGGGCGAGCGGATGCCCCGCGCCGAAGTCGTATCCGCGCAGTTGCTCGTCCCACACCACTCGGACCCGCTCGCTCACCGCTCAGCCGCCAGCTGCGAGCTCGATCGACCGGTCGCGCGCGGCCGTCATGGCGCGCACGAACGCACCGTGCACGTCGAGCTCCTCGAACTGCCTGAGCGCGGCCGCCGTGGTGCCTCCGGGCGAGGTGACCTGCCGACGCAGCACCGAGGGGTGCTCGCCCGTCTCATGCAGCATCGTCGCGGCACCGAGCACGGTCTGCACCACCAGTTCCGTCGCGATCTCAGGTGACAGCCCAAGTTCAACGCCAGCGTCGATCATTGACTCGACCACGAAAAACACGTAGGCCGGGCCGCTTCCGCTGACCGCCGTGACAGCGTCCATTAGCGCCTCAGGCTGCCGAACCACGCGTCCTACTGACCCCATCAGGGCCTCGGCCCGGCCCAGGTGCGACTCGTCCGAGTTGTTGCCGGGCGAGACCACTGCCATGCACTGGCCCACCTGCGCGGGGGTATTCGGCATCACGCGAACCACCGGGGTGCCCTCGGCCAGCCGCGCCTCGATGAAGTCGACGGTGATTCCGGCCGCCAGTGAGATGACCAGCGCATCGGGCCGCAGGTGGGGTGCGAGGTCAACGAGAACCGCGGACATGTCCTGAGGCTTTACCACGAGGAAAACAGTGTCAGCGGCCGCGACCGCGTCGGCCGATGAACCGACGGCCACCCCGTGCCGCTCACGCAGTTCCACGACGCGCTCAGCCCGCCGCTCGACCACCACGAGGTCGTCAGCGGAAACGCCCGACCGGATCAACCCCGCGAGGATCGTTTCACCGAGCATGCCCCCGCCCACGATCGCGATCGCGGTCATGAGGCCGGCGTCCGCAGCACGAGGCAGAACAGGTGGCCCGCGGGGTCAAGGAACACGCGGAAGGTCTCGCCCGGCTGGTGGTCGTGCTTAACGGCTCCGAGAGCGAGCACGGCCGCTTCACCTACGTCGAGGTCGGGCACATCAAAGTCGAGGTGGGCCTGCTGCGGCCGCTCGCTTGCGGGCCACGTGGACGCACGGTGGTCGGGTGAGAGCTGAAAGGCCAGAGTTGTTCCGACCTGACTCTCGAGCCACACCCAGTCGTCGTCCGAATCGGCAGACACCGGCCAGCCGGTGATCGACGAGTAGAACGCGGCGAGAGCGCGCGGATCGGGGCAGTCGAGGGCGGTCAGGCTGAGAGTGGCGACGGGCGTGTGCGACATGCAGCCACCCTAACCCTGAGCCAGCAGACCACGGTGGACTCAGGCCCCGGGGGAAGGTTGCGTCAGCCGAGTCAGGTCAGGAGGGGAAGTGCCGGTCCGACGCCGCCCCATTCGGCGAGCTCGCGATAGGCGGTCTCCACCCTCTCGGCGTCAGGCACGCCGTAGGTGGTGGTGCGCTGCCTCGGCGTGCGTCTGATGTCGGTGACGATGGCGTCGAGCGACGCCGGGCTCTTGAACGACCCGTGCTCGCTGCCCGCCATACGCGAGATGGTTTCCTCCATCAGGGTGCCGCCGAGGTCGTTGGCCCCACTGCGAAGCATGGCCTGGGTTCCCGCGACCCCCAGCTTTACCCACGAGGTCTGAATGTTGTGAATGCGTCCGTGCAGCAGGATGCGCGCCATGGCATGCACCGCAATGTTGTCGCGCTGCGTGGGTCCGGGTCGGGCCACCCCAGCCAGGTAGATCGGCGCGCTCGCGTGTACGAAAGGCAGGGGCACAAACTCGGTGAAGCCGCCCGTCTGGTCTTGAAGCCTGCCGAGTAGACGCAGGTGGGCAACCCAGTGCGCAGGGGTGTCGACGTGGCCATACATCATCGTGGAGGACGACCTGATACCCAGCCGGTGGGCCGTGGTGACCACCTCGATCCAGCTGGCCGTGGGCAGCTTGCCCTTGGTGAGAACCCAGCGCACGTCGTCGTCGAGGATTTCGGCCGCCGTGCCAGGAATGGTGTCGAGACCTGCCTCGCGTGCCGCGGTCAGCCACTCCTCGATGCTCAGGTTCGACCGCGCAGCGCCGTTGACGACCTCCATCGGGCTGAAGGCGTGCATATGAATCTGAGGCGACACGCGCTTCACCTCGGCGATGAGGTCGAAGTACGCGGTGCCGGGGAGGTCGGGATGGATGCCGCCCTGCATGCAGACCTCGGTGGCCCCCACCGCCCACGCCTGCGACACACGCTCGCCCACCTCGGTCAGCGACAGGGTGAAGGCGTCGTCGTCGGTGCGACGCTGGGCGAACGCGCAGAAGCGGCATCCGGTGTAGCAGACGTTGGTGAAGTTGATGTTGCGGTTGACCACGTAGGTCACCTCGTCACCGTTCACCTCGCGGCGCAGCGCGTCGGCCAGCGCGACCAGGGCCTCGAGCGCCTCGCCATCGCAGGTCATCAGGGTGAGGGCCTGATCGTCGGTGATGCCCGCCGGGTCAGCCTCAGCGGCCCGGAGGGCAGCGGCCACATCGGGGTCGACCCGGGTCACCACGGCGGCGATGCGACTCGCGTGGTCGCGCACCGAGTCCCAGTCGCCGAAGGCGGCGTCGAAGTCTGAGCGCGTCTCGGTGAGGCGTCCCTCGTCGTCAATCGCCGTATTGAGGTCGACTCGCCCGGTGCTCGTCCACTCGGGGTCGGGCTCCTGCCAAGGCAGACCCGACGCGAGAACTCCGCGAGCCGCGAGGCCCGAGTCAGGCGCGGCCAGCGCCAGCGTGTGGGGAAGAACTCGCGGGTCAATCCACGGCTCACCCTGACGCACAAACTCGGGATGCACCGTGAGTCGTTCGGCGAGCTCGAACCCGCAGGCCGCCGTCGCGTCTCGCAGAGAGTCGAGGTGTGGCCATGGACGCTCGGGATTCACATGGTCGGGGGTCAGCGGCGATACGCCGCCCCAGTCGTCGACTCCGGCACCGATCAGGCGCGACAACTCGTCGAGTGCCGAAAGGTTGGGAGGTGCCTGCACCCGCATGCGCGGGCCCATGACCACCCGCGTGACCGCGATCGCGGCGAGGTACTCCTCGATGCCCGTGTCGGGCTCCTGAGCCATGGCGGTGTCGGGCTTGGCCCGGAAGTTTTGGATGATCACCTCCTGGATGTGCCCGTAGGCACGGGCGATCTGGCGCAGGGCGAAAATCGAGTCGGCTCGCTCATCGACGGTCTCGCCGATGCCGATCAGCAGCCCGGTGGTGAACGGAATGGTGTGGCGGCCGGCATCCTCGAGCACGCGCAGGCGAACCGCGGGATCCTTGTCGGGCGAGCCAAAATGAGCCCCGCCCCGCTCGGTGAACAGTCTCGTTGAGGTGGATTCGAGCATCATGCCCATCGAGGGCGCCACGGGCTTAAGTCGGCCGAGTTCCTCCCACGTCATTACCCCTGGGTTGAGGTGCGGCAGCAGCCCGGTCTCCTCGAGCACGGCGATAGCTAGAGCGCGCACGTAGGCCAGCGTCGAGTCGTAGCCGGCCTCGTCGAGCCACTCGCGCGCCACCGGCCAGCGGTCTTCGGGTCGGTCGCCCAGGGTGAACAGCGCCTCCTTGCAGCCGAGGGCAGCACCCTCGCGCGCAATGGCCACCACCTCGTCGACGCTGAGGAATGGCTGCTGGTCGGCGCGGCGCAGTTCGCCAGGGGTGACGACGAAGGTGCAGTAGTGGCAGCGGTCGCGACACAGTCGCGTAACGGGAATGAACACCTTCGGCGAATACGTGATGACACCGGGGCGGCCGGAGTGCAGCAGGCCGGCGTCGCGCACCCCCGCAGCGGTGGCCATCAGGGCCACGAGGTCGTCACCGCGAGCCTCGAGCAGAACCGCTGCCTCGGCACGGTCGAGGGTCACCCCGTCGGAGGCGCGGCGTAGTGCCCTGCGCATTCCGTTCGACGTCGCGGTCACGAGCCCAACCTAGTCGCGATCGGCACATTCCTGTCGTGATCGGGAGATTCGTTTCCGGAAGCCGCGAGCCCCTCGCGGACCTGCTGGACCACCTACAGCTCCACGCCGCGCTCGTCGTCGACGATCCACTCGCTCCAGGATCCCACGAAGAGCCGTGAGCCGGACAGCCCAGCGATCTCCATCGCCAGCACGTTCTGCGCCGCCACCACCCCCGAGCCGCAGTAGAACACCACGCTCTCCGGAGGGGTGTCGCCAATCACCTCGTCAAACCTGGCTCTGAGTTCGTGCGGCGACTTGAACCGGCCATCCGGGCGCACGTTCTCCCCGCGATCACACAGCGAAGCGCCGGGGATGTGGCCCCGCTTGGGGTCGTGGTAAACCCCTTCGCCACGGAAGGCCTCGGCCGAGCGCGCGTCGAGGAGCCGGAAGTCAGGATCGGAGCGAATGCGCTCAACCTCGTCTAACGAGGCAAGCAGGTCATCTCGCACTGAGGGCGTGAAGTCGGTGGGCTGACGGGCGGGCAGGGCGTCGGAGAGGGGCCGACCCTCCTCGCTCCAGGCGTGCAGGCCACCGTCGAGCACCGCAACGGCGTCGTGACCCATCCACCGAATCATGTGCCACAGCCGGGCGGCCGCCATGATCCCGCTCTGGCCGTCGTAGACGACGACCTGGGTCCCCTGCACAACTCCCCACGACGACAGGGTTGCCGCGAAGTCCGCCGAGTCGGGGAACGGGCGACGGCCCGTGACCCCCGGAACAATCGGACCTGCCATGTCACGAGCGAGGTCTGCCTGCTGCGCGCCCGGGATGTGTGCCTCCGTGAAGGCCCGCGCCGCCCACGCCTCATCGTCGAGGTCGAACCGAGCGTCGAGGATCACCCAGGCGGGGTCGTCGAGATGTTCGGCGAGCACCGCCGTAGACATGATGGTGGTGTGCGGCATGGCTGGTCCTCTCATGGCCCCGTGCCGGCAGACACTACCTCGCGAGTCGCGGGCGCTGTGACATCGCCCGACCGGATGCTCTGCACTTCGACGATGGCAGACGCACTCATACCGTTGAATGCCCCTTCTACTTCGTTGTGCCCGCCAGCGGCTTGGACGGGTCGAGCAGGCCCTGGATCGTCGGGGCCACCAGTCGCACCACCTGCTCATCGGAGGCGCTGGCCAGCGGCTCGGTGCGCAGCACGTAGCGGGTGACCGCGATGCCCACGAGGTAGCTCGACACCAGCGCGACCCGCATGCGCGCATCGGGAACTCCGAGTGAGCCCACCACCTTGTCGATGACGCTGTGCTCGAGGAAGTCGGTGAGCGAGCCCGCCGCACGGCTTGCGCTGCGGCCCGCTGTGAAGAGCGCTAGCAGGTCCTCACGGGCATCGTCGTCGCCCAGCACCTCGAGGGTGCCCCGCACTAGTCGCTCGCCCATGCCGTCGAGGCCGGGCGCCAGCAGCGCGGGCACCGCCGAGGCCGGGTTGAAGGGGAGCCTCATCGCGGCCGCAAACAGGGCGTCCTTGTTGTCGTAGTAGGAGCGCACCACCTCGGGGGCCACGCCTGCCGCCGCTGCCACTCCCCTGATCGTGGTGCCCATGTAGCCGCGCACACGGAACGCCACCTTGGCGGCGTCGATAACAGCGGCACGCACGTCATCGGCCTGCGACATGAATCGAGCCTACGCCTGCTTGAGCGCGGCGAGATGCAGCCGTGCGAACGCTAGGGCCTCGGCGAGGTCGGCCTCACGCTCTGAGCGGTTGGCTCGCCGGCGGGTGCTCACCTCAACCACCACGGTGCCGCTGAATCCCCGCGACGCGAGTTGCACCAGCAGTTCGGCGCACGGCTGGGCTCCCCGCCCAGGGATGAGGTGCTCATCGCGGGCGCTGCCGGTTCCGTCGGCTAGGTGCACGTGCACCAGCGAGTCACCGAGGTCGCTGGCCATCTGAAGCGCATCGCTCTGACTCACCGAAGTATGCGACAGGTCGAGGGTGGTGTGCGGGTAATCCTCATCGCGCACATCCCATCCGGGCGAGTACGCCGGAATCTGTCGCCGGGGCACCCTCCACGGGTAGAGGTTCTCGACCGCGAAGCGCACGTCGGTCTCGCTGCCCATGCGCTGCAGCCCTCGCACGAATTCGTACGCGTAGTCGCGCTGCCACGCGAACGGCGGATGCACCACCACCGTCGAGGCACCGAGTCGGGTCGCGGCGTCGCGGGCCCGCATCAGCTTCTCCCACGGATCGCTGCCCCACACACGCTGGGTGATGAGCAGGCACGGTGCATGAATAGCGAGGATCGGGATTTCGTAGTGGTCTGACAGGCGCGCCAGCGCCTCGGGGTCCTGGCTGACGGCATCGCCCATCACCATCACCTCGAGGCCGTCGTAGCCCAGTCGAGCAGCGATCTCGAAGGCCGCCGCCGTTCCCTCGGGGTACACCGAGACGGTCGATAGGGCCACCTTGGCCGAGGGGACCCGAATCGGACCCCCCGTGCCACCCACACTCTGGCTCGCCACGCTCCCGAGCCTAATCGGTCACGGCAGATGCAGCCTCAGTGAGCGGGAGCCGCCCTGCGGGTCTCAACCAGTCTGCGCCCGACGTAGAGGACGACCGATCCGAGGGCGCCGAGGCCCACGGCCGTGAGGCTGCCCGAGTCAGTGCCCACGCGCAGCGCGAAGGTGGTGGCGACCCACGGGATGACGAGCACCGCCACGAACAGCCCTGCCATCGACAGCACAATTGCCCAGCGCAGCACGTTGAGCGGCCGGGCGACGAGGAACAGCACGGTCCAGCCGACCATGAATAGCGTGATGGCGGCCGACACGCGTGCCGCCTCAACGGGGTTGCCCTCCTGCAGCGCTAGCGCGTAGGACGCGAACGAGAAGATCGCGCACACCACGCCCGCAGGCACGGAGAAGGTGAGGACCCGCCTGAAGAAGCCGGGGCGGAATCGCTGGGTGTTGGGCATCAGAGCCAGCAGGAAGGCGGGGATTCCGATTGTCAGGGCGGTGATCACGGTGAGATGCCGCGGGAGGAACAGGAACTCGACCTGGTAGATGTTGGTGAGGGTAAAGAACACCGTAAGGAAGCTCAGGATCGCGGCGTAGAACGACTTGGTGAGGAAGAGGTCGCTGACCCGTTCAATGTTGCCCAGCACGCGTCGGCCCTCGGCGACGACTGACGGCATCACCGAGAATGCGTCGTTGAGCAGCACGATCTGGGCCACGGCCCGGGTAGCGCCTGCGCCCGATCCCATCGCAATGCCGAGGTCGGCATCCTTGAGCGCCAGCACATCGTTGACGCCATCGCCGGTCATGGCCACGGTGTGGCCGCGCGACTGGAGCGCCCCGACCATCGCTCGCTTCTGCGCCGGAGAGACGCGGCCGAACACTGAGTACTCCGCCAAAACATCGGCGAGGGCCTCGCGGTCGTCGGGCAGGTGACGGGCGTCGAAGGCATTGTCGCCGCCCGGAATACCGGCCTGCGCCGCGATGGCCCCGACAGTGAGGGGGTTGTCGCCGCTGATCACCTTGATGCTCACGCCCTGACTGAGGAAGTAGGCAACCGTCTCGGCCGCGTCGGGGCGCAGGCGCTGGTCGATCACCACAAGCGCCTCGGGCCGCAGGTCACCCACGCCCAACTCGACACTGGGCACCACACCGACCGATGCTCGCGCGAACAGCAGCACCCGGGAGCCGGTCCGGGCGAGGTCCTCGGCCCGCGACCGAATGGGATCACCCTCGGGCAGCAGCATCTCGGGGGCGCCGAACACCCACCACCCGCGCTCGCCGAACTCGGCGGCCGACCACTTGCGAGCGCTGGAGAAGGGCACCAGCGCCGTGGTCTCCCAGCCGGCGACCGACGGGTAGGCGGTCGCCACCGCACCGAGCGTGGGGTTGGGGCTGTCCTCACTGGCTCCGAGGGCGCCGAGGGCTTCGACGAGCTCAGCGAGCTCAGCCGAGTCGCTCGAGTTGCCCAGTGGCACCAGGTCGGTGACCGCCATACCGGGCTGGGTGAGCGTTCCGGTCTTGTCGACGCACACCACGTCGACCCGTGCGAGCACCTCTACCGCGGGCATCTCCTGCACCAGCACATGCTTCTGGCCCAACCTCACCACCGCGACGGCCATCGCGATGCTCGTGAGCAGCACCAGACCCTCGGGCACCATGGTTACCACGCCCGCCACGGTGCCTGACAGCGCCGCCTGCCAGTCGGGGCTCGCGCGAAGTTGGCTCACAAACAGGAGGATGCCCAGCGGGATAAGCACCCAGGTGATGGTGCGGACGAACTTCATGATCGAGCCCATCAACTCGCTCGAGGTCGTCGAGAACTTGCGCGCCTCGGCCGTGAGTTGGGTCGCGTAGGCATCGAGACCCACGCGCTCGGCCCGCATCAGGCCGTGCCCTGCCACCACAAAGGAGCCTGACCTCGCCTCGTCGCCGGGGTGCTTGTCGACCGGGTCGGCCTCCCCGGTGAGCAGCGACTCGTCACACTCGAGCCCCTCACTGCTCACCACAGCGCCGTCGACTACCACCTGGTCGCCGAGCCGCAGCACGATGAGGTCGTCCTGCACTACCTCGGCTGGCCGCACCTCGGCGTCGACGCCGTTGCGCCGCACCATGGGCCGCGCCTCACCCACCAGCGACAACTGTTCGAGGGTGCGCTTGGCTCGGTACTCCTGGATGATCCCGATACCCGAGTTGAACACGATGACGAGCCCGAACAGCGAGTCCTGCAGAGGCGCTCGCGCGATGAACATCAGAGCCCACAGCGACCCGATGACAAGGTTGAACGAGGTGAGCGTGTTAGCCCGAATGATGTTGGAGAGGGTGCGGCTGCGCGGGTCGGGAGCATCGTTCGTGAGACCGGCCGCCACTCTCTCGGCCACCTCCTCGGTGGTCAGTCCCGTGGTGGGGTCAGCAATTCCTCGCATCTGCTCGCTCACTCGTGGTCGCTCCGCACCCAGTCATCCTGCAACCAGTCGAGCCGTCGCAGGATGATTCCTTCGCGCAGGGCCCAGGGGCCGATCTCCAGCATCTCGAGCGACATCAGGTCCATGGCCGCCTCGGCGACCACGGCGCCGGCCAGCAGCTGCGCAGCGCGCGAGGGGCTGACACCCGGAAGGACGGAGCGCTCGGCAACGGTCATCGCGGCAAGCTTCGGCACCCATTCCCTCAGGTCATCTCGGTGCAGGTAGCGACGCACGCCCACCCCTTCGCTCGATGGGGCCGCGCCAGCGATGCGAGCGAGGGAGCGCATCGTCTTGCTGGTGGCCACGGCGTGGCCTGCCGCGCCCGCTCGCGAGATGCGACCCACGGCCACGCCCATCGCGGCACGCACCTCCTTGCGGAACGCGCGCACCTCATCAGCGGTCGGGGGGTCGTTGCGCAGGAAGTCGCGCGTGAGCCGACCAGCACCGAGCGGAAGTGAAAAGGCAAGGTCGGGGTTCTCATCGTTGCCGGCCGCGATCTCGAGCGAGCCTCCACCGATATCGATGACTAGCAGCCGGCCGCTCGACCACCCAAACCATCGGCGAACCGCCAGAAAGGTCAGCCGGGCCTCGTCGTCGCCGGTGAGTACCTCGAGTCGAATACCGGTGCGCTCGCGCACCGCCTCAATCACCGCATCACCATTGACCGCCTCGCGGATGGCCGAGGTGGCGAACGCCATCATCTCGGTCACCCCGAGGTCCTCGGCGATGAGGAGCGACTCCTGCATAAAGGAGACGAGAGCGTCGACGCCCGCGTCGTCGATGGTGTCATCATCGCCAAGGTGCTCGGCGAGCCTGAGCTCGATCTTGCGCGAGGTCGCGGGTACAGGGGCCGCGCCCGGATGCGCATCGACGATGAGGAGGTGCACCGTGTTCGAACCGACATCAACAACTCCGAGGCGCATGACACGACGGTACCTGCTTGATCCAGTCGACGCGTGTCCTAGGGTGGCCGCATGCCTGAGGTGCCCCTCGACTTCCCACGAGCATGGATCGAGTTTCTCGACCCCGACAACGACCAGCAGTTGCTGCGCTGCGACCTCACGTGGCTCACCTCGCGCTGGAACTGCATCTTTGGCCGCGGCTGCGGCGGCATCGACGCCACGATGCCCGACGCGGGCTGCTGCACGCTCGGCGCGCACTTCTCCGACAGGGACGATGAGAAGCGCACCGCGACGTTCGCCGCGCAGCTCACCCCCGACACGTGGCAGTTCCACGCGAAGGGCACCACCAAGAAGGGCTTCGTCGAGAAGGATGCCGAGGGCGAGCGCAAGACCCGAGTCGTCGAGGGCGCGTGCATCTTCCTGAACCGACCCGGCTTCGCCGGCGGCGAGGGCTGCGCGCTCCACCTGCTTGCCGGCACCCTCGGCACCGACTACCAGCAGACCAAGCCTGACGTGTGCTGGCAGCTGCCGGTGCGCCGGCAGTACGACTGGCGCGAGTACAGCGACGGCACCAAGAAGCTGGTTATCTCCATCAGCGAGTACGACCGGCGCGGCTGGGGAGCGGGCGGCCACGACCTCAACTGGTACTGCTCAGGCAACACCGAGGCTCACGATGCCGTCGAGCCCGTCTACGTGAGCGAGAGGGCGACCCTCGTCGAGCTCATGGGAGCCGCCGCGTACGCAGTCCTCGTCGAGCACTGTCTCGCGCGCGAGTCGGCACTCGTGGCCGCCCGCCGGGTGGGCAAGCGCACCGGCGACATGTCGGCCGTCACCGCCTTCGCCCCCCACCCCGCCGATCCCGCGTAGGCAGCTTTCCCGGCCGGTATCAACGAGCGCGTGAGGTTGTCAGCGGGAAAGCAGCGCCGCAGCCACCAGCCCCACCACCAGAAGCGCAGCGCTGACCGCTGCCGCAATCGCCCCTCGGCGAACCCAGGCGGCAGGATCACGATCGGCTCGGTCAAGTGGCACCGGGAAGCCGTGGCGGTCGAGCTCCCCGAGCCGCTCGGCGAGGTGTGCACTGCGCACCGGGTCGTCGCAAGTGAGTTGCAGCCGTTGCTCGAGGTGCTGGGGCACCGGCACGCGCACCGGAATGTCGAGCAATTCGAGCGAGTCGGAGCGCGCGGGCATGAAGGTGGGGCGACAGCGCCCGCAGGTGCCGGCATGGCGCTGAAGCCGACGACGCGCGGCAGGCATCAGCACACCCCCCACGGCGCTTGTCTCGGCCACAACCTGTGACACCACCGGGCAGACCGGAGGGTGCGCCGTGAGCAGGGCGTGCAGCGCTGCCGCGTCGCTCCACATCCGCTCGGCCCGATCACCTCGACGTCGGGCCTCACCCTCACTGCAGCCCATGGCTAACGCTGCCTCAACAGCATCGACGTCAGTGCGTCGCATCAGCACCAGGGCGTCGCGGTCTCCGGGCGTCAGGGCGTCAAGGGGGTCAGCCGACGGCAGTACCGGCCGCTCGGTGTCGATAAACACGCCGCGGGCCCGCAGTTGCCGTAGACACTCGGTGCGGGTGAGAGACAGCAGCCACGGCAGGTCGGCGCGCCGAGAAGCAGTGGCGTCGAGGCATGAGGCAGCAGCCATCGCATCGTGCACGGCATCGCACGACATGGTCAGGTCACGCGTCACCATGAGCGCGTAGGCCAGCACCTGTCCGACGGAATCGTCCACGCGGTCACGCTACCGCCGACTGTCGGGGCCGACCGATAGCGTCAGCCCATGGCCCGCGTGAGTGCTCCCAAACCGCCCCCCTACCGCTGTGGCGAGTGCGGCTGGACCACCGTGAAGTGGGCCGGGCGCTGCGGCGAGTGTCAGGCGTGGGGCACAGTGAGTGAGGTGGGCGCAGCAGCCCTGCGCGCGGTAGCACCCGGGGCCGTGAGCGCCGCGGCCAAGCTCATCGGCGACGTCAGCATCGAGGTGGCCAAAGCAACCCCTACCGGCATCGGAGAGCTTGACCGCGTGCTTGGTGGCGGCCTCGTCCCCGGGGCCGTCATTCTGCTCGCAGGCGAGCCCGGCATCGGCAAGTCCACCCTGCTGCTGCAGATGGCGGCTCGGGCTAGTTCGGCCATGGGCACGGCCCTGTACGTGTCGGGCGAAGAGTCCGTGGCCCAGATCCGGATGCGCGCCGAGCGGGTCGGAGCCATCTCTCCCCACCTCTACGTCGCGGCCGAAACCGACCTCGCGGCTGTGCTCGGCCAGATCGAGGTCGTCAACCCCGGGCTCGTGATCATCGACTCCATTCAAACCATCGGACACCCCGAGGTCGACGGCCAGCCCGGTGGGGTCGCCCAGGTGCGCGAGGTCGCGGCGGCCCTCATTCGCACCGCTAAGCAGCGTGGCATCCCCATGCTGCTCATCGGGCACGTCACCAAAGACGGCACCATTGCCGGGCCGCGCCTGCTCGAGCACCTGGTCGACGTTGTGCTCAGTGTCGAGGGCGAGCGCCATGCCCGACTGCGCCTGCTGCGCGCGCTCAAAAACCGCTACGGCGCGGCCGACGAGGTCGGCTGCTTCGAACTGGCCGACTCGGGCATCGTCGAGGTGAGCGATCCCAGCGCCCTCTTTGTCAGCGCACGCACCGACCCCGTGCCCGGAACATGTGTCACGGTCACTCTCGAGGGTTCCCGGCCACTGCTCGCCGAGGTGCAGGCCCTGGTGGTGCCCAGCAGCGCGGGCACCCCCCGCCGGTCAACCTCCGGACTCGACAGCGCTCGTGTCGCGATGGTGCACGCGGTGCTGCAGCGTCGCGTGGGCCTCACTGAGCTCGATCGTGCCGAGACCTTCGTGGCCACCATCGGCGGGGTCCGCATCAGCGAGCCCGCAGCCGATCTTGCCGTCGCCATTGCCCTCGCTGGCGGGCTTCTCGATCGCCCTCTCGCCACCCGCACCATCGCCGTGGGTGAGGTGGGCCTCGCCGGTGAGGTGCGCCGCGTCACCGGAATCTCGCGCCGGCTCAGCGAGGCGGCACGGCTGGGGTTTACGCACGCCGTGGTGCCCCGCGATCCCGGCCCCGTCCCCGACGGCCTCAAAGTGCTCGAGGTCGACGACGTGCGCCGGGTCATCGACGTGCTCGCCCGCGAGCGCTCGGCACCCGCAGGTCGGGACGACCGCTGAGGGAGTTCAGGTGAAGAGGGTACGATCAGACTGCCGCACCACCGCTGGCGATAGCAACGGTGCTGAAGACTGGGGACACGAGTGCTTGATCGAGAGGTGACCGATCCCGACATCGCCCTACGTCAGGTGCTGGCCATGGTGGCGCCAGGCACAGCACTACGCGACGGGCTCGAGCGGATCCTGCGTGGCCGTACCGGGGCTCTCATTGTGCTCGGCCACGACCGCGTCATTGATGCGATGTCAGGCGGCGGCTTTGCCCTCGACGTCGACTTCACGGCCACCGGCCTGCGCGAACTGTCCAAGATGGACGGCGCCATCATCGTCGATTCGGGCGTCACCAAGATCCTGCGCGCGGCCGTGCAACTGCTGCCCGATCCGACAATTCCCACCGACGAAACCGGCACGCGCCACCGCACTGCTGACCGCGTCGCACGCCAGACAACCTTCCCGGTCATCAGCGTCAGCAAGTCGATGAACATCGTGGCCCTCTACGTGCATGGTCGGCGCTACGTGCTCGAGGACTCGGCAGCAACGCTGTCGCGTGCCAATCAGGCCCTTGCCACCCTCGAGCGCTACAAGTACCGGCTCGACGAGGTCAGCAGCACCCTGTCGGCCCTCGAGATCGAGGACCTGGTCACGGTGCGCGACGTCTGCAGCGTGGCGCAGCGCCTCGAGATGGTGCGGCGCATCGCCCGCGAAGTATCGGGCTACGTGGTCGAACTGGGCACCGACGGCCGTTTGCTGTCCCTACAACTCGACGAACTGGTGTCGGGGGTCGAGAATGATCGCGTACTCGTCGTGCGCGACTACCTGCCGGCCCCTGCCGGCAAGAGGTCACGCAAGTCCGAGGCCTCCCACGTCGAACTCGACACCGCGCTCGACTCCCTCGACGCCCTCGGCACCAACTCGCTGATCGATCTCGCCCAGATCGCGCAGGCGCTCAGGCTCGACGGCACCAATCTTGACCAGAGCCTCAACCCGCGTGGCTACCGGCTGCTCGCCCGGGTTCCGCGACTTCCCGACATCGTGGTCGAACGTCTTGTCGACCACTTCGGCAGCCTGCAGCGCCTGCTGTCGGCAAATATCGATGACCTGCAGGCGGTGGAGGGCGTCGGCGAGACCCGCGCCCGTTCAGTGCGCGAAGGCTTGTCCAGGCTGGCCGAGACCAGCATTCTCGAGAGGTTTGTCTGAGTTTTCTCAGGTCACCATGAACGACTTCGACTTGCTCGAGACCCCGCCGTTGAGGCCCTCTGCGTCGTAGGTTCCAGCCTTGGCCAGCGGCGGCGCCTTAGGACAGCTGCCCTCGGTGACCTCACCCTCCCAGGTCACGCTGACCTCATACGAGTCACCCGGCTTCATCACAACGATGTTCGGCTCGCCGCCGGGGGAGCAGTCGTCGCTTGACCACACGGGGTAGCCCCCCGAGGTAATCACGATGGTGTTGGCCTTGGCACCGATGTCGCGGCGACAGGCGGTCTTGCCGATGTTTGTGATGCCCTCAGTGAGGGCCAGCGGATCTCCCGCCTTGACCGAGGCGAGGTCAAGCGTGATGGATACCCCGATGGAGGTGTCGTCGCACACGGGAGTGCCTGTGGAACTAGCGCTTTCGCTCGCGCTGCCACTCGGGCCCTCAGACGACGACGCGGTCGACGTCGGCGGCGGCTTGGGAGACTCGGTAGACGAGGCAGCCCCTTCGCCACCACCACCCCGGAAGAACAGAAACCAGACTGCCGCGAGCACCACCAGGAGAACCAGCAGCAGGGTCAAGCGCCGGCGCCAGTACACCCCCGACGGCTCGGGGCCCACAGGGCTGAGGAGAGTCACGGACAAAACGCTACTCCGCATCGGCCGCCATCGTGGGCACAACGCGGCCAACATTGTGAGGAGCTCGCATGTCAGGCTGTGCTGCGTGAGATCCTCCGGCGGCGCGCGCGAGTTAGTCGATCCCGTACTGGACTGGTACCGCGTGCATCGCCGCGATCTTCCATGGCGCGCGGCGTCGACCACCCCATGGCAGGTGCTGGTGTCGGAGGTAATGCTGGCGCAGACTCCCGTGTCGCGGGTGACCCCTGTCTATCGTGAGTGGCTCCAGCGCTGGCCCGACGCCGCCTCGCTGGCTGCCGCGTCGCCGGCCGAGGTAATTCGCGCCTGGGGCCGGCTGGGCTACCCACGTCGCGCGCTGCGCCTGCACCAGACCGCGATGGTCGTCGACCGTGAGCACGGGGGTCAGCCACCGTGCGACCTCGCGGCCCTCAGGGCGCTTCCGGGGGTGGGCGAATACACCGCCGCTGCCGTGCTTGCGTTCGCCTATGAGCAGCGCATAGCGGTGCTGGACACCAACGTGCGCCGAGTGCTCGCCCGAGTGCTCGACGGCACCGAGCGCGCACCAGCCTCGATGACCAACCCCGAGCGGGCACGGGCCGCCGCGCTGCTTCCGACCGACGCCACCCGGGCGGCCCGGTGGTCGGTAGCCGTCATGGAGCTTGGCGCACTGGTGTGCTTCGCGACCGGCCCGCGCTGCGAAACCTGCCCGGTGTCGGCGGGGTGCGCATGGCGGGCGCTGGGCCACCCAGCGGCAGCAGTTCCGCCGCGACGCCAGGCCTGGCACGGCACCGACCGACAGTGCCGTGGACAGTTGATGGCGCAGTTGCGCGCCAGTCACGAGCCAGTGTCAGGGGCTACGCTGCGGGACCTCTGGGGCGACGATGCTCAGCGCGAGCGCTGCCTCGACAGTCTCATCGACGACCGACTTGTCGACATCGTGAGCGACGACCTCTACTCGTTACCCTCGTAGGCCCACGCCCGGCCGATCTCACCCCACACCGCGATGCCCAACAGGGCCGCACTCCCCCACGGGAAGTACGGCCCTGTCGGATGCGCTGGTTCGACGGACGACTACTCGTCGACGACCGAGTCGGGCTCGGCCACGCCACCCACGATTTCGACCGGGGGCGTGTCAGGCAGCAGCACCTTCGGCTCGCCCTTGAAGGTGAACTGCCGCTCGGCGCCCTCTCCCTCGACGTCGACGACCACGATCTGCGCGGCCTTGAGCTCGCCGAACAGGATCTTCTCGCTGAGCACATCTTCGATCTCGCGTTGAATAGTGCGCCGCAGCGGACGCGCGCCCAGCACAGGGTCGTAGCCCCGCTCGGCGAGCAACGACTTGGCCTCGGTGGTGAGCTCTATCGCCATGTCCTTGTCCTTGAGACGCTCATCGACCTTGGCGATCATCAGGTCGACGATGGTGACGATCTCGTCGCGACTGAGTTGGTGGAAGACCACGATGTCGTCGATGCGGTTGAGAAACTCGGGCCGGAAGTGCTGCTTGAGCTCGTCGTTGACCTTGCTTTTCATCTTCTCGTAGCTGGACATGAGGTCATCGCCCGCGGAGAAGCCGAGGTTGAGGCCCTTGGCGATATCACGGGTTCCGAGGTTGGTGGTCATGATGATGACGGTGTTCTTGAAGTCGACCACCCGGCCCTGTGCATCGGTGAGACGGCCATCTTCGAGAATCTGCAGCAGCGAGTTGAAGATGTCGGGGTGAGCCTTCTCGACCTCGTCGAAGAGCACCACCGAGAACGGCTTGCGCCGCACCTTTTCGGTGAGCTGACCACCCTCCTCGTACCCCACGTAGCCGGGAGGCGAGCCGAAGAGCCGCGACACGGTGTGCTTCTCGGAGTACTCGCTCATGTCGAGCTGGATCAGCGCGCTCTCGTCTCCGAACAGGAATTCGGCAAGAGTCTTGGACAGCTCGGTCTTGCCCACCCCGGAAGGACCGGCGAAGATAAACGAACCGCCCGGACGCTTGGGGTCCTTGAGCCCGGCGCGGGTGCGTCGAATGGCCTGCGACAGGGCGTGGATCGCCGGCTCCTGGCCGATAACCCGCTTGTGCAGCTCCTCCTCCATGCGCAGGAGGCGTGCTGACTCCTCCTCGGTGAGCTTGAACACCGGGATGCCGGTCGCGATCGCGAGAACCTCGGCGATGAGCTCCTCGTCGACCTCGGCCACAACGTCGAGGTCGCCAGCCTTCCACTCGCGCTCGCGCTGGGCCTTCTCGCCCAGCAGAGTCTTCTCCTTGTCGCGCAGGGCGGCGGCCTTCTCAAAGTCCTGCGAGTCGATGGCCGACTCCTTGTCGCGCCGCACGTCGGCGATGCGCTCGTCAAACTCGCGCAGGTCGGGCGGCGCGGTCATACGACGGATGCGCAGACGGGCTCCGGCCTCGTCGATGAGGTCGATTGCCTTATCGGGCAGGAAGCGGTCGTTGATGTAGCGATCGGCCAGCGTGGCTGCACTGACGAGCGCGGCATCGGTGATGCTGACCCGGTGGTGCGCCTCGTAGCGGTCGCGCAGGCCCTTGAGGATCTCAATGGTGTGCGCAAGCGTGGGCTCGGGAACCTGAATGGGCTGGAACCGACGCTCGAGGGCGGCATCCTTCTCGACGTACTTGCGGTACTCGTCGAGAGTGGTTGCGCCGATGGTCTGCAGCTCGCCGCGGGCCAGCATGGGCTTGAGGATGCTGGCGGCGTCGATGGCGCCCTCAGCGGCCCCAGCGCCCACGAGCGTGTGCATCTCGTCGATGAAGAGGATGATGTCGCCGCGGGTGCGAATCTCCTTGAGCACCTTCTTCAGGCGCTCTTCGAAGTCACCGCGGTAGCGGCTGCCGGCGACGAGAGCGCCGAGGTCGAGCGAGTAGAGCTGCTTGTCCTTGAGTGTTTCGGGCACCTCGCCCTTGCAGATCATCTGGGCCAGGCCCTCGACGACGGCAGTTTTGCCGACTCCGGGCTCGCCGATGAGCACGGGATTGTTCTTGGTGCGCCGTGAGAGCACCTGCATCACCCGCTCGATCTCCTTCTCGCGCCCAATGACCGGGTCGAGCTTGCCCTCGCGGGCAGCCTGGGTGAAGTTGCGACCGAACTGGTCGAGCACGAGAGAGGTCGAGGGCGTGCCCTCGGCCGGGCCGCCGGCCGCGGCCGGCTCCTTGCCCTGGTAGCCCGACAGCAGCTGAATGACCTGCTGGCGCACGCGGTTGAGGTCGGCGCCGAGCTTGACCAGCACCTGGGCCGCCACGCCCTCGCCCTCGCGGATCAGGCCCAGCAGGATGTGCTCGGTGCCGATGTAGTTGTGGCCCAGTTGCAGGGCCTCGCGCAGGCTGAGCTCGAGGACCTTCTGAGCGCGAGGAGTGAACGGGATGTGCCCGCTCGGCGCCTGCTG
>CALQEM020000040.1:0-19740 GCA_943329595.2 Bifidobacterium breve | reverse complement strand
CGCCGAGGTACCGCTCGCGGCGTACCACATGGACGAAATCCTCGACGCTGCGTCACTGCCGCTGCGCTACGCGGGCTTCTCGCCGTGCTTCCGCCGCGAGGCCGGCTCGCACGGCAAGGACACCCGCGGCATCTTCCGGGTGCACTGGTTCGACAAGGTCGAGATGTTTAGCTACTGCGACCCCGCCGACTCATACGACGAACATCAGCGGCTACTCGGCTGGGAGCGCCAGTTCCTCGACTCCATCGAGGTGCCCTATCGCATTATCGACGTCGCCACCGGAGACCTTGGCAGCAGCGCAGCGCGCAAGTTCGACTGCGAGGCGTGGATTCCCACCCAGGGCCGCTACCGCGAGGTCACCAGCACATCGAACTGCACCGAGTTTCAGTCACGTCGGCTGCGAATTCGCACGCGCGGAGCCGACGGCAACCCCACGCCTGTCGCCACGCTCAACGGAACTCTGGTCGCCATTCCGCGCATCATCGTGGCCATCTTGGAGAACCACCAGCAGCCCGACGGCTCGGTGAACGTGCCCGCCGCACTGCGTCCCTTCCTCGGCATGGACGTCATCACACCAAAGTAGCGCGGCGGGTCAGCAGTAACTGCGCACAGCGCGTCCGCGCACCGCACGAACGCACTGGGAGCCCGCCACTCCCTGATAGGTGGCCGTCAGTTTCACGCCGCCTGTCACGTACGAGATCCTCACTCCGGTGGGACCCACCGCCGCAGTCGCCTGCCGGACGCGCGCAGCCGTCACGCCGTTGCGCGGTGAGATCGTCGTCGCCTTCGAGGCGACGCTGCGCGCCTTGGGAGCCGCCACAGCTTCGGCGGAGATGCGTCGACTCATTCGAATGAGCGCGTCGCGATCAACCGTGACCGCACCCGACGGCAAGGTGCGACTGTCCCAGAAGCCAGGTGCTGCCTGGTCGAGGCTGTACACAAATTGGCGCGTCTCGATGTCACCACCGTTGGCCGTGGTTTCGACCACCTTGCGAACGAGATGCGACGCGGAGTCGACGGTGAACACGATCTGCTTGTTTGTGAACGTACTGCTGACCCCGGGCACGATCCCGAGGAAGTAGTCGTAGGTCCCCAGCTCAGTTCCGGCAAGACGAGTGACCGTGCTGTCGACCGATTCACCGGCACCCACCGGCAGCACAAACGCGCTCAGCAGAGATCCGGGAAATCCGTAGGCAACCGCACGCTGCCCCATGCCGTTTGGCAGAAGGCCTGCAAGCCACGCGCCCTCGGTATTGACAGAGGTCTGGAATGTCGCGGTAGGCCGGCCGAGTCGCGCGAGCGCCGAGTTTTGGTAGCGCACTGCGCCTGCCCCCGACTCGAGCCGCGAGTACCCCACGGTTCCGTCGAAGCCCTCGAGAGTCGATTCCGTGGTGATAGGTGATCCCGAAGACCACACCCGCCGGTCGTAGGTGAGGTAGGTGTGGCCGGAGTCGAAGCAGAGAGCACTCGAATCGGCACGGACCGGGATCGACACCAACGTGAAGATCTCGTCTGTCGAGTCGATGCACGCGCCCGGGATGTACACGGTCTGGCTGTTGGCGATGGCAACTGACAGTTCCTGGAAGTTGGTGCTGTCGAGATACGTCGGAGCGGCACTCGCCGGTAGCGCCAGCCCCGCCGTTATCAGAGCTGCGCCAGCGCACGCCGCGGCCACACTCCGCCGAGATCGCCTCATCCCCATCGTGACTCCTTTGTCAGGCGTTTG
Organism: Bifidobacterium breve; assembly: GCA_943329595.2. Lineage (GTDB taxonomy): Bacteria > Actinomycetota > Actinomycetes > S36-B12 > CAIYMF01 > CAIYMF01. The sequence goes on along the minus strand of CALQEM020000040.1, from coordinate 18,014 downwards.
CCCGAGCATACGTCTCCGCACTAGGCAAATCCCGAAATACATTCACGTTTCGGCGTATGCCGCGGTCCCGGTCGCAACTACACCTGGAAAGTCCTGCCCAGCCCGTTCACAAGCCGCCCCACACATACTCGCGCCACACACGACGAGACCCCATCCCAGCGCTACTTCAGGTGTACTGAAGTGACGCCGGAGTGGGGTCTCGATGTGTACGAACCGCTACATCACTGGAAGTGTCGACAGCGCCGAAGCGAAACGCTCGTCGGTGACGACCTCGTCTTCCATGCGGCCGTTGAGGTACGCGTCGTAGGCCGCGAGGTCGAAGTGACCGTGGCCGCACAGCGCGGTAAGGATGACGGTTTCCTCACCGGTCTCCTTGGCCTTGAGCGCCTCACGCACCGCGAGGGCGATCGCGTGAGTGGGCTCGGGCGCCGGAACGATGCCCTCGGTGCGTGCGAACTGCACGGCCGCCGCGAAGCACTCGGTCTGCGGAACCGACTCGGCCTCCATGAGACCGAGCTCATAGACGTGCGAGATGAGCGGGGCCATGCCGTGGTAGCGGAGTCCACCGGCGTGGATGGGGTCGGGCACGAAGTCGTGGCCCAGCGTGTGCATCTTCATGAGCGGCGTCATTCCGGCCGTGTCGCCGAAGTCGTACGCGTAAACGCCGCGAGTGAGCGACGGGCACGACGCCGGCTCGGCCGCGAGGATACGCGGATTAATCTTGCCCGCCATCTTTTCGCGAAGGAACGGGAACGACAGTCCGGCGAAGTTCGAGCCACCGCCGGTGCAACCCACCAAGAGCGTGGGGGTGTCCTCGGCCTTGGCCATCTGCTTGAGGGCTTCCTCGCCGATGATGGTCTGGTGCATGAGCACGTGGTTGAGCACCGATCCCAGCGCGTAGCGCACCGCGGGGTCGGCCACCGCAGCCTCGACGGCCTCGGAAATTGCAATACCGAGCGATCCGCTCTGGTTGGCCGGGTTGGCACCCAGCATGCGGCCGGCCGCCGTGAGGTCTGACGGCGAGCGGTGAACCTCGCCGCCGAAGGCCTCCATCATCAGGCGGCGGTAGGGCTTGGCGTCGTACGAGGCCCCGACCTGCCAGATCTCGCACTCGAGCCCGAAGAGCGCGCAGGCAAAAGCGAGCGCGGTGCCCCACTGTCCGGCGCCGGTCTCGGTCGTGAGCTTGGTAATGCCCTCGACCGCGTTGTAGTAGGCCTGAGGCACCGACGTGTTGGTCTTGTGTGAACCCGCGGGCGACACGCCCTCGTACTTGTAGTAGATGCGTGCCGGGGTGTCGAGAGCCTTCTCAAGCTTGTGTGCGCGGAAGAGCGGTGACGGCCTCCACTGCCGATAGATGTCCTGCACGGCACCGGGAATCTCGATGTACCGATCCTGCGACACCTCCTGCATGATCAGTGCCATCGGGAACAGCGGCATGAGGTCTTCGGGGCCCACCGGCTCGTGGGTGCCCGGGTGCAGCGGCGGCGGCGGCGGCGAGGGCAGATCGGGGATGATGTTGTACCACGCAGTAGGCATCTCGCTCTCGTCGAGCGTGTACTTGTGCTGCCGAACGGTCTCGTCAATCGCCATGGGTCGCTCCTCGCTGTGGGGACGGACAACCTCCAGGCGTCGTCTGCAGGTTGAGTTGAGGAGAACTTACTCCCCTGCGGCTCGAGCCGCGAGTGGGTTGGGAGATTCGGGGTACCCGCTTCCTCGCTAGGTTGGAGTGCGTCGCAGGCGCCCGACGCGCGACATCGACGGAGGACCCATGACCGCAGCTCAGCCACCTTCGGGCATTCGACTGTTTGCCACCGACCTCGACGGAACCCTGCTGCTTCCCGACGGCACCATCGGCCAGCGCACCCGCGAGGCCATCGACGCCCTAATCGAGCGGGGAATCGTGGTGGTGTTCGTGACCGGCCGTCCACCTCGTTGGATTCGCCCCATCGCAGAGATGACCGGCCACCACGGCACAGCCATCGGTGCCAATGGGGCGCTTGTGATTGATATGGAAGCCGAGATCATCCGTCGCGTGCACCCCATCGACCCGGTCAGCGCGCGCGCCACGGCAGACCGTCTGCGTGCTGTCGCCCCTGACATCACCTTTGCCGTCGAGTACGCCACCGAGGGCCTCGGACTTGACAGCTCATCGTTCGCGTTGAGCACTGGCTACGTTCCACGCTGGGAAATACCCCCCGGCACCGAGATTCTTGAGCCCGATGTTCTGTTCGCACGCCCCGGCATCACCAAACTGCTTGCCCGGCCGCACGGCAACCACGGACACGACGCCGATACCTTGCTCGATGCCGCCGACCGCGCTGTCGCCGACCTGGTCGAGGTCACCCACTCGAGCTCCGACGACGTGCTGCTCGAGATGAGCGCCCTCGGGGTGAACAAGGGCACCACCCTCGCCGAGATCACACGCTCCCTCGGCATCGACTCCACCGAAGTCGTAGCGTGCGGAGACATGCCCAACGACATTGCAATGCTCACGTGGGCCGGTCATTCGTACTCGATGTCGGAGGCTCACCCCGCGGCGCAGGCAGCCGCCACCGCGATCATCGGCTCCAACGCGCACGAGGCTGTGGCCGGGCTCATCGAGTCGATTCTGGCCACTTAGCTCGACTCCGGCGATCGGCCCGGTGCGCGCTCGACCTAATCCAGTGTCGATGCAGAGTTATACGTCGAGCTGCCGGCCGGCGAAGTACATCAGCGGGTCGCTCAGCAGTTCGACACCGATTCCGTCGGGGTCGCGGAAGTACATCGACTCGGGAACTCCCATGTCGGGCCCCACATAGGCGATTCCTGCGGCCTCGAGGCGCTCGCGCAGCTGCTCCCAGCGTTCGCGCTCGACCGAGATGGCGATGTGCTGCACGCCGCCAATGGCCTCAACTCCGGGCAAGAGACCCAGGCCCGGAAAGTCGAAGAATCCGAGCAGCGTGCGATTGCCCACATCGAAGAAGAAGTGTGACGAGCCGGGGTAATCGCGGTTCTCAACCAATTCGACTAGCGGAAAACCGAGCAGGCCCTGGTAGAAATCGATCGTCTGCTCAACATCGGAACAAATCAGGGCGGCGTGGTGAATGCCGCGCCCGCTGCTGGCGGGGCGCTCGCCCACCGGCGTGAGGTAACGCGCGTTGAGTTCCTCTCGACGTTGGGCGAGGGCATCGAGGTCAGGTGTGGTGCTCATGCCCGTGAGCCTAGATGCGAACGGAGCCCGCTGGTACGGCGCTCCTGCGATGATTCCTGTCGAGACCTGCGGCACGCTGAAGAAATCGGCGCTTTCGGTGCGAACCAAGTACGACGGCAGTTCGCCCACCGCGACGCCCACGCCCCCGTGGATCACGCCCACCCTCGGTTAGGCAGAGGGAGCCAATTCTCAATTGCCGGGAACGTCTGGCGGGACTTTCGGCCCTCTCCCCTCGTAGGCACTGTGACCTGTGCCACATTCAAGGCGATTCGCGGTCGCCACGAATGGGTGACGGCGCCTAGCGTGCAACTACGCCCGTTACCTACACGTGACCGCACGTGTGCGGGCTACCGCCGAACCTTATGAAGGACCGGGGACCCAATCAGTCCCGGGGCGAATCCGGTGGAGGCCCGCAAGGGTGACCTCCGGTAGGGCAGATCCCCCAGCCCGAGCCCGTCAGCTAACCCGGTAGGCGGATTCGGGAGGATCCGTGCTCTTGTTTAAACGCTCACGTTTATTTGTCATGCATATTGTTGGCCCCACCGTCGGCGCGGCCTTCCTGGCCGGGCTGATCGCGGTGCCAGTAGCCCACTCAACAACCCTGCTGTCCACCTCGCCCGCGGGCACGGTGGCAGCAGCCGATCAAGGCGCCTTCCGTGAGGAGCGTCTCACCATCGCAACCGCACGCCAGCAAGCAGTCATCAACCGGGCAGCCGCCTCACAGGCTCGCGCAGTGGCACATGTTGCCGTACATGCTGCGCGCTCCAAGGCAGTGCTCGTCGCGCGTGCCGCAGAGTTCAGGTCCACTGCCGTGAAGATCGGCATGAGCCGCAAGGGAATGAGTTACTCGGCCGGATCGTCCGGACCGCGTGCCTTTGACTGCTCAGGATTCACCAGTTACGTCTGGCGCACGGCTGGTCGCTCGATCGGGCGCTCGTCGTACGACCAGTTCGCCACCCTGCGTCACATCAGCCGGGCTCAAGCCAGGCCGGGCGACCTCGTGTTCTTCTTCCGCAAGGGAGCACACCACGTGGGCTTGTACCTGGGCCGCAACAAGATGATCCACTCGGCCAACTACAACTCGGGCGTGGTCATCACCAGCCTCAGCAACAGTTGGTACGCAAGCCGCCTCTCGGGTTTCCGAGCAGTGGCGTAGCACCTGTCATTCAGTCACGACCCCGCGAACCGGCCGGCACCCCTGGTGCCGGCCGGTTCGTACGTCTGCCACCTCACGGAATACCCCCGGGGGGTATACCGTTAGGTGAAGCGAAGGAGGTCACATGGATCACGCTCCGGGTTACACCACTGACAAGGCAGCCGTGCTCAGCCGGCTCAAGCGCGTCGAGGGACAGGTGCGCGGCCTCCAGCGCATGGTCTCTGACGACACCTACTGCATTGATGTGCTCACTCAGGTGTCGGCCGCCACCCGCGCACTCGAGAGCGTCGCGCTGCTGCTGCTCGAGGACCATCTCGCGCACTGCGTTGCCGACGCTGCGCGCCGCGGTGGCCCTGAGGCCGACGTAAAGCTTCAGGAAGCCATCGCAGCCATCAGCCGCCTGGTCAAGAGCTAGCGAGCACAGCCTTCGTCACCACCCAGCGCCCCCACCACCTAGGAGAGCCATGAGCATCAGCGTCGAGGTTCAGGTCATCGGAATGACCTGCGGTCACTGCGTCTCGGCGGTCACCGAGGAGGTGTCCGGAGTAGCCGGAGTCACTGGCGTCGATGTCGACCTCGCTGCCGGCCGCGTCACCATCACGAGCGAGTCAGGATTCGATCTCGACGAGGTGGAAGCCGCCATTGCCGAAGCGGGCTACAGCCTCGCATGAGCCTTGAAGCCGCGGAGTCTGTTGACCTCACGGTCACGGGCATGACATGTACGTCATGCGCTGCGCGCATCGAACGACGGCTCAACAAGGTTCCCGGCGTGAGCGCCACGGTCAACTACGCCACCTCGGTCGCGCACGTTGAGCACGCCTCGACAGTCTCGGTTGACGCCCTGGTGGCCACCATCGAGGCGACCGGCTACCGAGCCATTGCCCCCTCGGAGGCCGAGTCAGGGGTGGTCGATGCGATCGAGCGCGACGAGGAGCACGCGATACGCCTGCGCTTCATCGTGTCGGGTGCACTGGCAGTTCCAGTGCTGGTCCTCTCGATGGTTCCAGCGCTGCAGTTCCCCTTCTGGCAGTGGGTGGCCTTTGCCCTCGCGACCCCCGTGGTGGCGTGGGGCGCCTGGCCCTTTCACCACGCAGCGTGGCTCAATGCCCGTCACCGCGCCGCGACCATGGACACTCTCATCAGCGTGGGTGTGCTGGCCGCCTGGCTCTGGAGCACGTGGGCTCTCTTCTTCGGGGGTGCGGGCGGGGCCGACTACACCATGTCGCTCGAGTGGCTGGTGCCGCGCAGCGGCCACAGCGGCACCATGGCCGATGCCATGTCAACGCCGCACCTGTATCTCGAAGTCGCCGCCACCGTGCCGGTGTTTATCCTCGCCGGCCGCTGGTTCGAACTGCGCGCCAAGCAGAACGGCAGCGCAGCCCTGCGCGCGCTGCTGGCGCTGGGGGCCAAGGATGCGTCTCTCCTCGACGGCGCCGACCCAGTTACCGGAGAGGGCGGTCGCGAGGTCGCGATCTCGGCATCCGCGCTCCGCGTGGGCGACGTGTTCGTGGTGCGCCCTGGCGAGACCATCGCTACCGATGCGGTGGTACTACTCGGAGTCTCCGCAGTTGATGAGGCAATGCTCACGGGTGAGTCTGTGCCCATCGAGGTCGAACCCGGTTCGGCGGTCACCGGGGCCACCGTCAACGTCAGCGGTCGGCTGGTGGTGCGCGCGATCAGAGTGGGCTTCGACACGCGGCTCGCCCAGATGGGCCGGCTCATCACCGCCGCACAGAACTCGAAGGCCCCGGTGCAGCGCCTGGCTGACCGCGTTTCGTCGGTGTTCGTTCCGGTGGTCATCGGGCTCGCGCTGCTGACCCTCGGTGGGTGGTGGCTCGCGACCGGCAGCACCCAGGCAGCCTTCACCGCGGCCGTCTCAGTGTTGATCATCGCCTGCCCCTGCGCTCTCGGCCTTGCCACTCCCACCGCCCTGCTGGTGGGCACCGGGCGCGGTGCACAACTGGGCATCGTCATTCGCGGCCCCGAGGTGCTCGAGGACACTCGGCGCATCACCACGATCGCCCTCGACAAGACCGGAACCATCACGACCGGCCGTATGACGCTCGGCGAGGTGACCGCCCTCGGCCCCACCGATGAGTTTCTGCACCTTGTGGGGTCACTGGAACACGCCTCAGAGCACCCCGTGGCACGCGCCATCGCCGGAGGTGCGGTCGAGCGCCTCGGGCTGGTCGGCCTCGAAGGTTTGGCATCGGTCGAGGCATTCACCTCGTCGGCTGGCCTCGGAGTGTCAGGAATAGTGAACGGTCGCCACATCGCGGCCGGACGCATCGACTGGCTCACCGCTCACTTCTCTGTCGACGTGGTCGCCTCTCGACCCCTCGAGCGCGCGATTGCCTCGGCGGCCGAAGCCGGCGCCACCGTGGTGGCCGTCGCTATCGACGGAGCGGGAGCCGGGGTTGTGAGCGTGTCAGACACGGTTAAGCCCACCTCAGCACAGGCGATCGCCGAACTGCGCGACCTAGGCCTTCGCCCGGTGCTCATCACGGGCGACAATCTCTCTTCAGCACAGGCCGTTGCCGCACAGGTCGGCATCCCTTCGGTCGACGTCGTGGCCAACGTTCGACCTGAGGACAAGGTGGCCGAGATCGCACGGCTGCAGGCCACCGGCGCCGTAGTCGCCATGGTGGGCGACGGAGTGAACGACGCCGCGGCTCTGGCCGCCGCTGACCTCGGCCTCGCGATGGGCACGGGAGCCGACGCTGCCATCGAGGCCTCCGACCTCACCCTCGTGAGCGGCGATCTACGTTCGGCGGCGACGGCAATCAGGCTGGCGCGCCGCACCCTGCGCACGATTCGGGGCAACCTGCTGTGGGCCTTCGGCTACAACGTCGCCATGATTCCGCTGGCGATGGCCGGACTGCTTACCCCGCTTCTTGCGGGCGCCGCCATGGCCCTGTCGAGCGTGTTCGTGGTCAGCAACTCACTACGGCTTCGCTCGTTTATCTGAGCCACCCCTGCACTAGGTGTTCGCGACGCTGCTCACTGCAGCTAGTCGGCCGCTAGTCGGCGATGCCGGTGGCGCGCAGTCGCTCAAGCCAGACGCCCGCCGACAGGAACTCGGCATTCTCAGTCCAGGCCTCGGTCTGGGGTGCACGGCCGTCATGCCGTGGGTACGACCCGAGGTAGCGGATAGACGAGCACACTCGGTGTAGTCCGGCCATGGCCTCGCCGAGCCGGGGGTCGAGCACATGGCCTTCGGCGTCGACCACGAAGAAGTAGTCGCCCAGCGCTCGCTTGATGGGCCGCGACTCGATGCGCGTGAGGTTAACGCCGCGCACGGCGAGTTCAGTGAGGATCTCGAGCAGGGCGCCGGAGTGGTTCTCACGCATGAACAGCACGAGCGAGGTCTTGTCGGTGCCCGTGGGAGCGGGCGGTGGGGCCGGCAGAGTCACCAGCACGAAGCGCGTGGCAGCGCCCTCGGCGTCGCCGATGTCGTCGGCGAGAATCTCGAGCCCGTAGTACTCGGCCGCGACCGCTGGCGCGATTGCAGCGTCGTAGGGGGCGTCACTGGTGAGTGACGCAGCGGCACCCGCAGTCGACGTGGCCGGCATGATGACGTGGTCGCCGAGATTCTCGTGCAACCACAGCCGGCACTGAGCCTCCGCCGCGGGATGGGTGGCCACTCGACGCACAGACTCGAGCGGGGTACCGGGCCTCACCAGCAGGGCGAACCGCACCGGGTGCGCGTACTCGTCGATGATGCACAGTGGTTCTCCCAGCGCTAGCTCGTCGAGCGTGGTCGAGACCTGACCCTCCGAGGAACTCTCGATCGGTACGAGCGCCATGGTGACTGCTCCGGCACGAACCGCCGCCAGGGCCTCGGTGACCGATCCCATGGCCACCAACTCGGCGTCAGAACTCTGGGGCATCGCCCGCAGGGCCGCCTCGGAGAAGGTACCCCGCGGGCCCAAGAAGGCGATGGTGGGCTGGTTCACGACTTCTGCCCCAGGGCTACGTCAACGGCCTGCCGCTCCTCGGGAGACAGCTGGTTGTCGCTCGAGCCGGCACGAACGCCCTTGATGTAGAGGCGGGTCTCAGACCGAGCGTGGATCGACGTGAGGACGAGCCCGTTGGCGCCATCATCGAGCATGGCCGCCGAGAAGGAGAGCCGGCCGGCCAGATCATTGAACGCGTCGTACCGCACCACCGACACGTGGCGAACCGCGTCACCGAGTTCGTAGCGAAGCCGCTTGATCTCCGAGCGCATTGCTCCGACGTTATCGCGGAGGTCGTCCATGGCTTCGACGTTGCGTGCCACCACCTCCACGAAGGTGTCAGCGCCGTCACGACTCTCGAGCAGCGCATACCCCCGGTTCAGCTTGCTCAGTCGCAGGGCCAGCGCCATCGCCACGCCCAGTGCCACCACAGCCACCCCGAGGGCAAGCAGGGTCAGCACGGAGGAGGAGGAAGAGTCGAGGAGCACCGGATCAGGCTATCCGCACGGGGCTGGCAGCGTTGCGGCGACGGCAGTTATCACCGTGCTGAGGCCCGGGACGAAGCCAGTCGGGACCTCTTAATTATTGCTGAATGCCTAGACATGCCGCAGAAAAGTCCGAGAGAGGCCTCGAGAGATGACATCGGGATCTATCAGACAAATAGTGTTCGGACGCCGCCGACGGGGGATGCAGCGACGCCCGAACTAGAGCAACCTAACAGATTGCGCATGAGCCGTGTCACGACTCGCCGACGAGCGAATTTTCTTGCTGCATTCTGAATTACGGTCTCCGATTCTTGCCACGGACCATCCGACCAGCGGACTTCTCAGCTCAGCGTGACCTGGCGATTCACCAATCCCGCTCGCGCCCGTCGCTCGTTCGGCGTGAGCCCCGAGTCGATGGCATAGGCCTCGTCAAACCTCGCCAACCACGGGCCCGTCTCGGCCTCAAGCGGTGCGCTGCCCGTGCCGACCGGCAGGTCCCACACCGGAATGATTAGGCCGAGCGCACGGAACGAGCCGACAAAGCGGCTTCCCTCGCCCACACCGATAGCGCCGGCTGCATGCAGCCGAGCCAGCGCGTCGAGGGCGCGTGTCTCATCGCGGTCGAGTACCCAGCGCAGATGCTCCTTGGCACCCGCGTCGCACCAGTAGGCGGAATCGACCGCGCTGAGCCGCGCGGTGGGAATGATGCCCTCGCTCGCGCTCTGCAACGACTCGGCGACCTCACCCTCGACGTCGGCCACACCGCTGACCCAGAACTCGAAGTCCGAGTGCACGGTCACCTCGAGTCGCTGACCGAGGTCGACGAGGTCCTGCAGTCTCGGACCATCATCGGGAAGCCCGGCAGGAGGGATCGGAGTTCCAGGCTCCGAGCCGACGGCGCGCATCAGCGCATCGGCTAGGTCGCGGCTGAGGTCCCCCGAGCCGGTCTGCGTCTGCAGCCCCAGCAGGATCGAGCCGTCCGACCGATGCAGTGCTGGCCACGCCATGGGCAGCACCGTGGCCAGTGTGATCACGCGGCCAGCGGCGAGGCCGGCCTCCGCATGTGCGACCAGCGTGAGGGGCGCCGTCGCCGAGGGCACCAACTCTCGCATCGCGACCCAGTCGGCCTCGCCTGGAAGTCCCTCGAAGGGGCGCGCCACCACGCGCTCACCACGCTGCGCTGCCGCTCTGCCGTGGCACGCCTTGTAACGACGGCCACTGCCGCACGGACACGGCTCCCTCAGTGCCACCACGGGCACATCGGCGTCAGGAGTTGTGGGGGAGGGCGCTGCGGACTTCGGTTTCTTGGTGGCCATACGAGGAGGCTATCCGGCTGACAATTTACCCACTCGACGCCCCACATCGCCGACCACCGCCGCCGGTCGATTAGTGATGATGCCGTCGACGCCGAGACTGACACAGAAGGCGACGTCGACAGGCTCATCGACGGTCCAGACGTGCACGCGGTGGCCCCGAGACTGCGCTCGCGCCACGTAGCCGGGATCAACCCTCAGCACCTCAAGACCCGGACCAGCGACCACCGCACCCGCGGGAAGGCCTCCGTCGCGCAGATGGGCGGGAGGCTGCGAGGTGAGGTACACGGTGGGCACCGAGGGTGCGAGCACCCGCATACGATGCAGCGCCCGGGCCGAGAACGACATCACGCGCACACCACCCGCCGACTGGGGATCGGCTGCGCTAGCCCCTGCGGGCACCAGCGCGAATCGGCGCAGAGCCTCAACCACGTGCTCTTCAAGCGACAGTGATTGGCGGGTGGGGTGCTTCGTCTCGATCGACAGTCCTACTGGCCGCGCCGACGACGTGGCGAGGTCGAGCAGCGTCTCCAGGGTGAGCACTGAGTAGCGGGGCGCAACCTCCCCCGGGGCGGTTGGCGCCGCACCTGTCATCCACGATGCGAAGTCGAAGCGCCGCAACTGCGCCAGCGTGCTGGTGTCGACGGCGAGGGTGCCGTTTGAGGTGCGCGAGATCGTGGCATCGTGCACGCACACGACGTGCCCGTCGGCCGTGAGCCGAACATCGCACTCGAGCGCATCGGCTCCGACCTCGATCGCGCGCTCATACGCGGCGAGAGTGTGCTCGGCGAACTCGGAACTCGCACCTCGATGCGCGATGACAAGGGGCGGTGTCATGCCTTTCAGCATGGCACGCACGCGGCTCACGCCGTGAAGATCACGCCCGGCGCGAACAGGCCTTGCGGGTCGAGAGCCGCCTTGATCGACCGCATCACGGCGATCTCGGCCTCGCTGCGACACAGGCCAAGGTACGGAGCCTTCTGCCGACCAACGCCGTGCTCAGCAGAGATAGATCCGCCCACTGACGCAATGAGGTTCAGCACGCGCTCGTCGACCGAGCTGTCGTTCTCGGCCGGGCCGATCACTTCGATGTGCAGGTTGCCATCGGCCAGATGGCCAAAAACGCCAATGTGGGTCACGTCGTCACGATCGTCGAAGAGGAGTCGAACCTGATCGGCAACGGTGGCGAGGTACTCGAACGGAACCGACACATCGAGGCGATGGTTAATTCCGAGAGCGTTGAAGGCCTCCCCCTGACCCTCGCGGTAACGCCAGAGCCGCGCGACCGTGGAAGCGTCGGAGGCAATGGCAGCATCGGCATCGTCGGCAAGAAGCAGTCCGTCGGCGTCGCCACCGTCTTCAACCTCGAGGAGAAGCAGGTACGGCCACTGCTGCTCGACCGGCCACGGAAGGTCGTCGAGCGCCATGATGGCCCGCATGCCCACATCGTCGACCATCTCGGCCGCCAGCAGTCGCACATCGGGCGCCACGGCGTCGCGCACCAGCACGAGGGCCTCGTCGAACCCGCTCACTCCGATGAGTGCGAGGGTTGATCGACCCGGTGGACGATGCAGGCGAAGGCGCACTGCGGTGATAACCCCCAGCGTGCCCTCACTGCCGACCAGTAGCGAGGCGAGGTCGTAGCCGGTGTTGTCCTTGTCGAGACCACCGAGATGCGACACCACCGAGCCGTCGGGCAACACAGCCTCGATGCCGGTGACCTGCGCGCGTGTCATGCCGTAGCAGCACACGCGGATGCCACCAGCGTTCGTCGCGAGGGTGCCACCCACGGTGGCCGTGTCGCGCCCAGCGAGGTCGACCCCGTACTCCCAGCCAGCCGCGGTGGCGTGCCGGCGCAGATCGCCGAGCGTGACCCCCGCGCCGACGGTGACCTGGCCGGCAAGCTGGTCAACCTCGTCGAGACGAGTAAGCCGGCGAGTGCTCAGAACGATAGGGGGGCCTGCGGGCCCGTGTTCGAAGGCTGGAACCGACCCGCCCACCAGTCCGCTGTTGCCGCCCTGCGGATGAATCGGCACTCCGGCATCGCGACAGAGAGCCACCACGGCGACGACCTCGCTGGTCGAGGCCGGGCGTACCACCGCGCGCGCAGTGCCGTGGAAGCGTCGTGACCAATCGACCAGATAATCGGCCATGATGTCGGGATCGGTGACCACGTGTTCGGGGCCGACAACCGCGGCGAGCAGCGCCAGGAACTGGTCGCTCACGTAACGATGGGAAGCCCGGCGCCTGCCCACGCCATCATGCCGCCCGAGACATTGACCGCGTCGAAGCCCTGCTGGGCGAGCCACTGCCCGACCTCGGCCGAGCGCATTCCCGCCGCGCACACGAGGTACACGGTGCGATCGCGCGGCACCTCAGCGACTCGTGAGGCGATCTGTGACATAGGCAGGAAGACCGCGGTGGGCGCGTGGCCACTCACCCACTCGTGCTCCTCACGCACGTCGATGAGGTAGCCGTCGTCGGGGATCTGGGTGACGCTGATCTCGGGCAGCGCGGGCTCAAACATGGCGTCAGTATGCCATCGGGCCAGTCCCTTGCCACTCGCTAGGGTGAGAACGTGCAGGTTGATTCCCTCTCGGTTGCAGACGCATTCGTGCTCACGCCGCGCCAGTTCCCCGACTCACGCGGTGTTTTCCTCGAGTGGTTCAGCGTCAGTTCCTTCAGCGCTGCCGTCGGGTACCCCCTCGACCTCGCGCAGGCCAACTGCTCGGTGTCATCACGCGGCACTCTGCGTGGGGTGCACTTCGCCGACGTCCCTCCCGGCCAGGCCAAATACGTCACGTGCGCCACCGGCGCTGTGCTCGACGTCGTGTTCGACATTCGCGTGGGGTCGCCCACCTACGGCGCGCATCACTCGGTACTCCTCGACACTGTCGACCGTCGCGCGCTCTACCTGCCCGAGGGAGTAGGCCACGCCTTCCTCGCCCTCGAGGACCACTCCACCGTGATGTACCTCTGCAGTACGGGCTACAACCCTGCTGCCGAGCACGGCATCAACCCACTCGACCCTGCCCTAGGCATCAAGTGGCCAGCCGACATCGAGCCACTGCTCTCCGACAAAGACCGCGAGGCTCCCCTGCTGGCGGAGGCCGAGGCATCGGGACTGCTGCCCCTCTACGCCGACTGCGTCGCTCGCTATGCCGAGCTTCGAGGCTAGGCGCGCACACGGAACTAGCGATACTCGGCCGCCAGCTCGTCAGCCAATACGGCGACCGCGTGACGCACCTGCTCGAACACCATCGCGTGTGCCTGATAGCCGATTGCGTGCGGATCAGGAATATCGGCGTTGAGGTCGAGCAGTCGCACCGCGGCCAACGGATCGAGCGCCGTGACTTCGTCGACCTGCCACTGCTCCATCGCGATCACCAGAGTGGCTTCGCGCACATCGTCCGCTGACACGCGCCGCGACACGTGAGCGATGCCCGAGACCGACACCTCCTCTGCCCCCTCGAAGGCGTACGTGCGCCGTGCGTAGCGCCCCACGAGGGCAAGGGCGAGATCACATGCTGGGCGCCCACCGACAGCAGTGACACCCGCGCTCATCACTGTCAGAGGGGTGCCGCGAGCCTCAAGCTCTGCCGCCAGCAGAAGGGCCGCCGAGGGCGAGCGACAGATGTTAGCGGCGCACACCACAAGCACTGACTTCACTTGATGAACTTTGACAGCCGACGGTCTGCCAACGGCTTGCCATCGGTCTGGCAGGTGGCGCAGTACTGCAGCGATGAGTCCGCGAAACTCACCTCGCGCACCACGTCACCGCACACGGGGCATGACTCGCCGGTGCGTCCGTGCACTCTCATTCCGGCACGCTTCTCCGACTTCAGCAGCGCCGGTCGCTGGCCCACGCTGCGCTCGATGGCGTCACTCAGCGTCGATTGAATCGCCCGGTGCAGTAGCGCGATGCTGTCGGGCGTGAGTGAGCTGCACGGCGTGAAGGGGCTTAGCCGCGCCACATGCAGCACTTCGTCGGAATACGCGTTGCCAATTCCGGCGATCAGCGACTGGTCGCGCAGCACTCCCTTCACCTGATGGCGTCCGGCGGCCGAGAGAATCTCAGCTAGCGACTCGGTGCTGAACGACTCGTCAAGCGGTTCAGGGCCGAGCGACGCGAGTCGGGGCACCTGCATCGCCTCACTCACCACCCACAGGGCCAGGCCCTTGCGAGTCCCGGCCTCGGTGATGTCGAAGCCGCCGCACAGTTCACCGTCTACCGTCACGAATTGGGCACGCAGCGCCAAGGGTCCCTTACCCGGTCGCACCGGGCCCGTGGGCACGTCATCACGCCACTGCAGCCAGCCTGCACGCGCAAGGTGCACCACAAGCGACACAGCCGACTCATCGCTGGCTGCCTCCAGCACGAGGAACTTGCCGCGTCGGCGAATTGCAGTGACGATGCGGCCTTCAAGATCGGCCAGAGGCGGGGCGAAAGTCTTCAACGCAGCGATCGACGCGAGGTCGAGACGTGCCACCCGAGTACCCAGAATCTTCTCGTCGAGGAAGGTCGCGATGGCCTCAACCTCGGGCAACTCGGGCATGATTTCATCGTGCCCGAACGATCAGTGAGAAACTAGGCAGACTCCGGGGTCGGCTCGCCCTTCTTGAGCTTGGCCGCCTCCAGAGTACGGAAGAACTGGCTCTCAGTGATCTCGGCGACGGCCGCACTGGCTCGCTCGCGGTCGATTTCCACCGAGATAGCCACCGGCCTGCCGGCCGACTTTCCGAAAACCCGACCTAGGAAGCCACGCACGTCAGCGTCTCATTCCGACAGACGTGCGCACATCAGCCACAGCCCGTCGATCAGGCCTGAACTCGCGCGGCGATCTGACGAATGCCCTGCGACCAGGGGTGCTCGGGGTCGATGAGCGAGTACATACCGCCCGAGGCATTGCGAACGACGTCTTCTGCCATGGGGAGGATGGCGGCCGTCTCTGCTGAGTAGGCAGAATCCATCTGGGAGCGCAGGTCGTCAAGGTCGATGCCGGTGGGCACCATGTTGAGCACGAGCAGGAGCGAGGGCACGTCGAGGCGACGAGCCACGTCGACCGTGACGGCCGTGCCCTGGAAGTCCTGGCGGTCGGGACGCAAGATGAGCAGCAGGATGTCGCTGATGGTGATCGAGAGCAGGGTTTCTTCGTTGAGTCCCGGGTGCGTGTCGATGATGAGGTAGTCGAGAGTGAGGTCCTTGGCGAGGTCGCGGAAGCCATCGTTGAGCGTTCCGACGTCGTAGCCCTCGCGCAGCACCCGAGCGATGTCGCCCGCCTTGATGCTCGAGGGCACCAGGAAGAGTTGTCCGCCATCAGCCACCGGGCCGCTCGCAGCGACGCGACCGGTGACATCGTGGGCCGCGGCAGCGATCGAGGTCTTTCCCCACAGGTAGTCGTTGAGATTGGGCTCCAACGGATCCTCGAAGCCGAAGAGCACGTGAACGCCGGGGCTCTGAACATCAGTGTCGACAACAGCGACCCGATGGCCAGCCGCTGCGAGTTGTCCGCCGAGGTTGGCCGACGTGTTGCTCTTGCCTGTTCCACCGCGGAAGGAGTGGACGGAGATGACGGTGGTCATGTGGCTACCTCGGACTCGTGATGGTCGGCTGGGACCGTGCGTTGCACTACTCTCTCGCGACCCCCACCGTATGACAACAGCGACCCCCTTGGGTGCCCGAATTGCCTAACCGCTGAGAACCGCTGAGAAACTAGGTCAGCTGAAGGGGGGGCGATCGTCGAGTCGTATCGATAGCCGCCCGGCGGTGCGCCACAAACGCGCCACGGAATCGTGGTCCTCGGGCGTAATGAGGTTGCCCATCACTCGAAGTGCGATGGTCATGAGCCACTCGCTGCGCATTCCGACCGGCCCTGCCATGGCGATCAGCCGCGGAGTGGTGAGAATGCCCGCGATGCGACGGGCGATGGAAAAAGCCACCCCGTAGTGCTCGACCAGGGTGGCCGGCCACGCCCGCACGAGATCGGACTTGGGGTTGGCCATCAGCTCGGCCGCTAGGCGTCCGGTCTCAAGGCCGTAGTCGATGCCCTCACCGTTGAGCGGGTTGACACAGCCGGCCGCGTCGCCGACAAGCATCCAGTTGCGGCCAGAGACCCCCGATACGGCCCCACCCATGGGCAGCAGCGCCGACCAGGGGGCGCGCACCTCGCCAGTGAGCTTCCAGTCATCTCGCTGCTGATCGGTGTACACCTCGATGAGGCGCCGCAGGTTGATGTCGGCAGGGCGCTTGGCGGTGGCGAGGGTTCCGACTCCGACGTTGACCTCGCCATCTCCGAGCGGGAAGATCCAGCCGTAGCCCGAGAGGATCTCGTTCGACTCGCCGCGCAGCTCGAGGTGCGAGGTGATCCAGGGGTCGTCGGTGCGTTCCGACACAACGTACCCGCGGGCCGCCACGCCGTAGGCCGTCTCTCGATGCCACTCGCGTCCGAGCGTGCGCCCGAGCTGCGATCGGGCTCCGTCGGCCACGATCAGCTGGCGGCAGCGGACCTCATGAGTGGGCGAGCCCTTGCCGGCTCCCGTGCGAAATCGCACTGCCGCCACACGGTCGCCCGAGCGCACCACATCAATCGCCCGAGCGCCCTCCATCGCGGTGACTCCGGCGTCGAGGGCAACCTGACGGATGGCGGCGTCGAGCTCGAGCCGCGGGGCAGCGCCACCACGGCTGGGAAGCGAGCCGCCAGGCCAGGGGAGTTCGAGGGTCTGGCCGAAGCCGTGGGCGCGCAGCCCCCTGTTAACGGCTCTGCCAGCGAGCCACGGAGACAGCCCCAGCGAGTCGAGTTCAGCGATGGCTCGAGGCGTGAGGCCATCGCCACACGGCTTGTCGCGGGGGAAGGTCTCGGCGTCGACCAGCAGCACGTCGCGACCCTGACGCGCCGCCCAAGCGGCCGCAGCCGAACCGGCCGGGCCAGCGCCCACCACAAGGACGTCTGTTTCGGCGACGGGGGCGGCTGCGGGGGAAGTCACCCCACCATTGTCTCGGGTGTCGTGGCGGCGCGCCCCTCGGCCGCCAGCAGTGTGCCCTTGATCTCCAGGCCCCATCGGTAGCCGCTCAGCGATCCGTCACTGCGCACCACGCGGTGGCAGGGCACCACGAGCGCAACGGGGTTGGTGGCACAGGCACGAGCGACGGCACGAACCGCGGTGGGACGCCCCATCGACTCAGCCACCTGCGAGTACGAGCGGGTCTCACCCCGAGGGATCTGCACCAGAGCGTGCCAGACCCGGGCCTGAAAAGCGGTGCCCTGTACATCGAGCGGCAGCGTCGCGCTCGACCGCTCGCCGCGGGCGAGCTGCACGAGGGCCGCCATCACATCGGCGAGCGTGTCGTCGGACCGCTCGAGTGCTGCAGCAGGAAACTCATGCGCGACCTCAGCGGCGAGGGCTTCGAGATCAGCTCCGATTCGCACCGCACACAAGCCGTCGATTGACGCGACCGCGAGTATCCATCGGTCGTGGTCGCCGATACGAACGGGGGCCGCCGACCACGCGAGAGTGATGCCGGGGGCGCCAGACGCGTAGGCCCGGGGCTTCATGCCCAGGCGTTGGCCCGCCTCCTCGTAGAACCCGCGGCTCGAGCCGTAGCCAGCCTCGAACGCAGCGTCGGTGACCGAGTCGAGCGTCCGCAGCAGGTCGCGGGCACGTCCGGTGCGCACCGCCTCGCCGTACTCGCGCGGTGAGATGCCCAGCACCTCCCGGAAAGACCTGCTCAGCTGCCTCTCGCTGCACTGGGCCACGGCGGCCAGCTCGGGGCTGGGCACCGGGCCGCCGGCCTCGTCCATCGCTCGCACCGCGGTGAGAACGCGCTCACGAGCCGCGTCGGTGGGAGGGGGCACGGGGTTCGCTGTGGGCACGGTTCGACCCTAGGCGACCGTCGCCCGGCCCCACACTCCGATT
>CALQEM020000039.1:0-20022 GCA_943329595.2 Bifidobacterium breve | reverse complement strand
GCCTCGATGGCGTCAGCCTGCAGCCACGCCCATCCCTCGGAGAGCCACAACTCGTGACGCGCATACCCTCCATCGTCAATGAAGGCTAACCACTCGCCCGCGGTGACCAGTCGATCTGCGATCTGGAACGGTTGCAGGAACACACGATGGCGCGGGCCTTCGTTGTCGAAGTGGAATTCGGCACCCTCGTGGCCGATCTCAACCACACCACCGGCGTACTCGACCCACTCGATGGGGGAAGCTGCGGGCAGTAGGGGCGCGGTGTTGGGCGCGGTGTTGGGCGCGTACGAGGGTCGCAGTGGATTGCGCGAGAGCACGTGCTTGATATCCATGAGGATGAGTTCCTGGTGCTGCTGCTCATGGTGGAGCCCCAGCACGACCGCCGCGCGGAGGCGGGCGAGCTGGTCGTCGGGTAAGGCGCGCAGGAGAGCGACCACACGTAAGTCGACCTCACGCCGATAGTCGCCCACCTCGACGGCTCCCGGACGCGAAATATGCCCCCGACTGGCCCGGGGGTACCGCGGGCCCAGCGACTCGTAGTAGCTGTTGAAGAGGTACCAGTAGTCGCGGTCGACGGGCTCGTACCCTGCCGTTGCAGCGGCCAGCACGAAGTTTTCGAAGAACCACGTGACGTGGGCGCGATGCCATTTAGTGGGGCTTACATCGGGCATCGACTGCACCGTCTGGTCTTCCGCCGAGAGGGGAGCGCACAGCTCGTCTGTCTGCCCTCGAACCTCGAGGTATCGGTCAATCAGAGCCTGGCGAGCCTCGAGAACAGACATACGGCCAGCCTAAGGGCACATGTGAGGCTCACGCCGCTCGAGAAGGGCATTCCAGTACCCTTCCCACCATGTCATTCGACACACCGCTGATCGCGGCTGTGACCCTTCAGCGCCAGAGACTCAGCGATGCTGACACCACATCCGACGACGCAACCTTCCAACTACAACTCGCCCATGTGCTGCTCGAGGGCGGCTACGACGGGGTCGCGACCATGGCAGAGGCACTGAAAGGCGGGGACCACGGCCTCGGAGCCCTTGATCGGCTCGACGGTGAGGTGGTGGTGGTCGATGGCGAGCCGTGGCAGATCGACTTCCGCGGGGTGGCCCACCTCATCCCGCCGGAGGCGACCACTCCCTTCATGGTGGTGAGCCACCTGCACTCGCCGCACGCGCGAACTCTGCGCGACTGCTCCCTTGAGCACGTGGCGGCTGTTGTCGAGGAGCTAGTGCACGACCCCGGTGCTGTCGTCGCGATCCGGCTCGAGGGAACCTTCACGCGCGTGCTCGCTCGCAGCGTGCGGCCTCAGTCTCCGCCCTACCGCCCATTCGCTGAGGTGTGCCTCACTGACGAGGTGCGCTGGGTCATGGCTCCCTTCGAAGGAGTGTTCGTCGGATTTCGGTTCCCCGACCTCGCCGAGGGTTCCACCATCGCCGGACTTCACCTGCACGCGCTTGCGGCAGACCGCTCCACAGGCGGACACAACTACGAGCTCCATGTGCAGGAGGCCGTGCTCTCGGTCGGCGTCTCGCACGAGGTGGTGATCGCCCTGCCCGACCGAGGAATGGTCGACCTCCTCGAGACCCCCCGGGCGATGCGCGCGGTGCAGCGACAGCTCCTGCGCCATGGGCCGCGGTCTACACCCGACATCGCAGCGTCTCTTGAGATCACCGTGGGGGAGGCACTCAGGCGCCTCGACTGGCTGGCAGACCGTGGGCACGTCGAGGCGATCACGGCGAGAGTGGGCGGGCAGGGCGGCGACCTGCGCTGGCGGGCGCGGCTCAACTCTCACAGCGGCCGCGTCCAATCGAGCGTGTCGGAGAGACTCGCAGACTTCTAGGTCACGCCATGGCCTAGGGTAAGGACGTCACTCAGCGATCAACCCATGGGAGTACCGATGTCAGTGGAATTTCCCTCTCCGGGTTCGTCGCCTCGTCGTGCCCAAGCGCTGGTCTTCCTCATCGAGCAGGAGGCCGCCCGCACGCGCGACGTGCGCGACGCCACGGTGCTCACGGCCATGCCCGGTGACATCCCGATTGACCTCAGCAGCCTGCTCGACGCCACGGCCCTCGATCTTCCCCTCCCTACGGGCGACGCGTTGCACGACCTCGCCGGCTACGGGCTTGCGAGAAGGCCGAGCGACGAGGTCGACGGCAAGGCCCTTGAGCGCACTGCGGCCGTGTGGGGTGCCCTGGTACCTGAGAGCCCTCATATGCGCGCTCAGGCACTGCTCATGCTGCTGCGTCGCCACCGCGTCGTGAAGAGTGCCAGCCCTCGCCTACGAGAGGCTCTAGGCGCCGACACCCCCGCTGTAGTCGAAGCTTTCGAGACTCTTGGCCAGGGAGACCTCGACAGCCACTACGCTGAGCCATCAGGATTCCAGAAGTTCGCTGCCAAATTCCGTCGTTGACACAGAAGAGGAATAGCCATGACCACCGTCATCTCAGTCCACTCGTTCCGCGGCGGAACGGGTAAGAGCAACACCACCGCGAACGTTGGGGCACAGCTCGCTGCAGGTGGGGCGCGCGTGGCCATCGTCGACACCGACATTCAGAGCCCCGGAGTGCATGTGCTCTTCGGACACGAGGACCCGCTCGAGCCTGCCCTCAACGACTACCTCTGGGGCAAGACCGACATCGCGTCAGCGGCGCACGACGTCACCGATCGTGTCGCCAGCCACATGTCCGTTGCCGAGGGTGGCCAGCTCTTCCTGGTTCCCTCCAGCATTAAGGCCGGCGACATCGCGCGCGTGCTCCGCGAGGGCTACGACGTTGGCACCCTCAACGACGGCTTCCGTGACCTCGCCAAGGACCTCTCGCTCGACTACCTGATGATCGACACCCACCCGGGCCTCAACGAGGAGACCCTGCTGTCAATCACCATCAGTGACATCCTCATCCTCATCCTGCGCCCCGACCGGCAGGACTTCCAGGGTACGGCCGTCACTGTCGACGTCGCCCGCCGTCTCGATGTGCCCAACCTCTTTTTGGTGCTCAACAAGGTTCCCTCTGGCGTCGACTTCGACGACCTGCGCGAGCAGATGAACGCCGCGTACGCCTCCGAGACCGTGGCCATGCTGCCGCTGTCAGAGCAGGTCGTACAGAATGCTTCCGGCGGCCTCTTCTCGATCACCAGCCCCGAGCACGAGTGGTCGGCCGAGATTCGCAAGATCGTCGCCCGCATTCAGAGCTAGTCGTCTAAACCGCCGAGGCGGTCAAGCAGCGCAGCTGAGCCAGCAAGAGATCGCCGTCGGGCCACGATCGACAACCGGCCGTCGGGATTCGTTCGCAGACCCCCAGCGGCTGTCAGGCGAGCGATAGTCTCTACCACGGCGTCCGGAGGCAGATCCGACAACTCCGCTACGATCTCGGCTTCGTGCGCGTTGGTCGACCGCAACACGGCAGTAACCACCCTGCGCTCAACCGGGTCGGCGTCAAGAATGCCCATCACGCCGGCCGACCATGCCTCGACGCTCAGAGTGCGCACCAGCGTGTCGCTGACCGCACGAACGGTGTTCGAGTGCCTCCCGCCCGGAGAGTCGACATCACCACAGAAGTTTCCTGGCCCAATTTCAGCGACGCGGCGCTCTCGCCCCTCAGCATCGACAGCGAGCACCGCCACCCGTCCGGTAATGATGTACATCATCTGGTCGCCAGGGGAGCCCTCGCGGAAGAGTGTTTCACCAGCAGGGAACTGCTCGGTGGAGATTCGAGACCGCATCGAGTCTCGCTGACTCTCGGGTATTGACTCGAGGAGCTTGGTGTCGGCCGAGATCGCAGACTGACGGTCCCAAATCTGCGCATAGCGGGGTTGAATCATCAGGTCGGAGTGGGTGCCCACGACGATCCCGTCGTCGTACAGCGCCAGCACGTGGTCGCAACGCTCAGCCAGCTCGGCGCTGCGTGTGGCGATCACGACGGTGCGTTGGCGATCGCCCACCATCGCCGACAACAGTGGCAGGGCCACATCGACGTCGGCAAGGACAGGCAGACTCTCAATCAGCACGACATCGGCGCTTCCCACGACCGCCATGGCGAGAAGCAGACGCTGGCGCTCGTGCACGCTCAGCACCTCCGCGTGGGATCCGAGCCTCGCGTCGAGGCCACCGCCAGGGAGGTCGACGAGGTGCGCAAGGCCCGCCTTGGCCAGCACGGCCTCAGCAGCAACCGAGCTGATGTCAGTCGCCGCTGCGCCGAGGTGGTCTCGGACGGTCGTGTCGAAGAGAGACGTGTCGTACGTCAGCAGGGCGACGCGCCGCTTCACCAAGGGGTGACGAACGTCGACCCCATCGAGCGTAACGAGCCCGGCATCGGGGTCGCTGTCGCCCCCCAGCACCTCAAGCAGGCGTGAGGTCGATTGTCCGGCGTCAGCGACCAGGGCTACCAGGCCACCGCTAGGCACTCCAAGAGCACCCATCGTGAGCAAGCTGTCTGGCTCGAGGGCCAGATCGTGGAACGTCAGACCCTCTCCCACCGAAGTCGACGTCACGGCGCCAGTGTCGAGACGGGCCACGCGAGGGGCGGCTGACGTGATCTGTTCGATCCGGCGCTTGCTCGTCACAGCGAGCCTCCAGTCACGCAGCCACGGAGGAAGGGCCTCAAGACCACGCACGACCGCCTCCACGTACAGCAGCGCCGCCGCGATTGCTCCAGCCCCGGCAACTCCCCCCACGAGACCAACAAGCACCACGCCCAGCAGGGCAAGGTAGCCCACGACTCGCGCGGCGATATGAAGCCTTCCTGCTCGCCTCTTTTGGATGAGCGTCGCGATGTGGAGGCGACTAGCTCGCTCGCTCAGACGTGCAACCATCCAGCTGGCAAGGTTCATTCCTGAGACCGTTCGAGACGCTGTGATGGTCTCATCAACCACGGCTCCCACGTCACTGCTGGCATGCAACCGGCGATGGTCGACCTGCAACAAGCCTCGACCGATGTGCCAGTTGAGCACGAGGAACGCGATGGTGCCGACGAGCATCACCAGGCCGGCCCTAGGCTCGACCAAGTAGAGCAGCGCGAGGCTCAGGACGATGCGCATCACCCCGGGCAACCCCTCGATGAGGGTGACGTCAACGGCCTGCTCAACACGATCAATGTCCGCGGTGTGGCGACTGACCACGCTGGGCCGACGCAGGCCGACCTGACGCACCATCGGGCTTTCCAGCGTGGTCTCGTACAGGTGCTCGGTGAGCGCTCGCGCGCTCGACGTCGCAGCCACGAATCCGCAGCGTTGAGCCACCCAGGTGAGAATGACGTCGAGCAGCATCAGCCCCCCGAGCAGTCCCAGCGCACGAGAGTCGATGCCGTGCTCCAGCGTTCCCTCGACCACGAGCGGGACCACGGCCGCAGCCAGTAGGGCCGCCATCCCGAAGGCGAGCGAGCCGATGACCGCCCACCGGACCGGGGCGAGGAAGGGTGCGAGGAATCGGAGCAGTTCGCCGGTTCCTGCGGCCGAGCGCGCTGACAGCCCTTCGTGTGGCTCGGTACTGTCCATGCCCACAGTGAGGTCTGGAGTCGTGCTGCTTACTGACATCAGGCGGTCCCATCGTGACGGTTGATCTCCAGTGGTGCAGAAGGCTCCGGTACCTCCGGCAGGTGCGCTGGGGCCGCCGGACTGCTCGCCAGCAGGGGCAACCAGTTGCCGAGTCTCGAGCACTGGCCGACCCCGGGGGCGTCGCTGGTCGCACTTGATTTAGGCATTCCAGCATTCTGTCGCATCAGTGAAGCACGCGCGCGAGACAGTTCCGGTAGCGTCACCCTGTGACTCCCGAAGATCAGGTGCTGCTGGCAGCACAGGCGGCGCTCGCCGAAGGCGACGTCGTCACCGACACCGATCGACTTGAGTCCTACCGGGCAGACCGGTCCACCGGCAGCCATGCCGGCCAGCCCTTCGCCGTCGCTTTCCCACGCACGGTCGAGCAGGTGTCGGCACTGCTGAGCGCCGCTCACCAGCACCGTGTGCCGGTGGTGCCGCGCGGCGCCGGCTCAGGGCTCACCGGTGGGTCGAACGCCATTGATGGCAGCCTCATCGTGTGTGTCGAGAGAATGCGCTCGGTGCTCACGGTTGATGTCGGCAACGGCTACGTCGAGACCGAGCCGGGCATCTTCAACACCGATCTGCGCGAGCACGTAGCCGGCCACGGCATGTGGTACGCGCCCGACCCGGCCAGCAAGGACTTTTGCTCGATCGGCGGCAATGTCAACACCAATGCCGGTGGCCTCTGCTGCGTCAAGTACGGGGTCACTCGTGATGCCGTACTGGGCCTCGAGGTAGTGCTGGCCGACGGCCGCATCACCCGGGTTGGCCGTCGCACCGTCAAGGGGGTCGCGGGCTACGACCTCACCGGCCTGATCGTCGGAAGCGAGGGCACCCTCGGGGTGGTCACGATGGCACGCCTGCGGCTGCGTCCGCTTCCGCCGCCGCCCACCACCGCGGTGGCCGTCTTTGGCGACATCGCGTCGGCTGGCCGCGCCGTCGAGGCGATTATGGCCGTCGCCACCCCCAGCATCCTCGAGCTGCTCGACAGGGCGTCGCTGCGGGCAGTCGAACAGTGGCGACCCATGGGACTGTCCACCGAGGCCGTGGCCATGCTGGTGGCACAGAGCGACCTGCCCGGACAGGCGGGCATTGATGAGGCCGACCTCGTGCTGCAGCACTGTGAGCGCGCGGGTGCCACCGAGGCGCACCGCGCCGACGACCCTGCCGAGGGCGAACTGCTGCTGGGTGCCCGGCGCATGGTGATTCCAGCCCTTGAGTCGATGGGCGACTGGTTGCTCGACGACCTCGCGGTCCCACGCACCCGGCTTGCAGAGGCGGTGCTCGGCATCGAGCTCATCGCTGAAGAGCGCGACGTCATGATTGCCACCTTCGGGCACGCCGGCGACGGCAACCTCCACCCCACTATCGTCACTCCGCGCGGCGACCACGAGGCCGCGGCCCGAGCACAGTTGGCGTTCGGCGACATGCTCGAGCTAGCCCTGCGCCTCGACGGCACCGTCACGGGGGAGCACGGGGTGGGCCTGCTGAAGCGGGCGGCTCTCGCCAATGAGCTTGACCCGGTGGCAATCGACCTGCACGGGCGCATCAAGCAGGCACTGGACCCCCTGGGCATCCTCAACCCCGGCAAGTCGCTTCCCCGCTGGTAGCACCCGCAGACGCCTGTGGGGGCCGACCCGAAGGCCGGCCCCCACAGGGGTGATGCGGGTCACTCAGATCAGGCAGTGCCCCCGAGGTACTGGGCCCAGGCCGCGTAGACGTAGGTGAACGTCGCCGGAGCGCCCGTGATCTTGTTGTTCATCCACAGGCGGCTAGCACGCTGGAGGCCGTTGCCCATGGTGAGGTTCTCGGCGGCCAGTTTGTTCATCATCTGTGCCGTGATGTCACCACGCTTGGAATCGTCCTTCTCGGCACGCGCCGCGTTGTAGAGATCGTCGACGCCCGAGTAGCCCCACTGGTTGAAGGAGGCACCCTTGGTGGAGGTGGTACCCATCCAGTCGAGGGCGTTGGGGATGTTCGACCAGAAGTCGGTGAACAGCATGTCGACGCCTTCACGGCTCTTCGGGTCGTAGAGGTAGTTCGTGTACTGGTCAACAGGGATGACCTTGAGGGTGGCGTTGATGCCGGCCTTCTTGGCTCCGTCGACAACCGCGTTGCCGAATGCCTGCCCCGTCGCGCTTGCGATGGTGCCGAGCACGACCGGCTTCTGCCCATCGGCTCCGGCCTCGGCCACGAGTGCCTTGGCCCTCTCAATGTCGGGCGTCCCATTCTCAGGGAGTGCGGCGTAGGCCGGCTCGAGCTGGGCCTTGGCATCGTCGAACACGGTGGGCGGCAACTCGGCCCTGATCGGCACGGCCGTGCCCTTGAACAGCGCCTTGGCGATTCCGTTCCAGTCAACCGCCAGCTGAATGGCCTGACGCATCTTTTGGTTCTTCATGGCGCCCTCGGGGTTGACGTACGTCCACGTGAGGTTCGAGGGCATCGAGCCGTAGTAGAGCTTGCCCGATGTGTTGCTCTGTAGCTGGGTCAGGCCCGACAGCGGCGGGTCGTAGCCCCCATCGATCTCACCGGTCTGGAATGCGGCCGTGATAGCTGCCTCGTCGGTGAGGAACTTGAACACAAGATTCTTGACCTTGGGGGTCTGCTCCTTGTTCCACCAGCCGTCGAAGCGCGTGAGCGTAATGTTGTCGCCCTTGGTCCACGACTTGAACTGGAAGGGTCCCGAGCACATCACGCCGACGTCAGGAGTTCCGAAGTCCGTCGGGTGAGCTTCGGCGAACTTCTTCTGCACGACAACGCCCGCATAGTCAGCGAGCTCGCGGTTAAACAGGTAGTCAGGAGCGGTGAGCTTCACGGTGACCTGGTTGGCGCCCGTGGCCGTGATGCTCTTCACGTTCGAGTAGAGGTAGTGGTAGAAGCTCGCAGGGTCGGTGAGGTTGCGGCTCATGCTGTACACGACGTCGTCGGTGGTCATCGGCGAGCCGTCCCAGAAAGTGACGTCGTCGCGCAGGTCGTACACCCAGGTCAGCGGGTCAGGGTTGGTGAAGGCCTTGGCGAGGTTGGGCTTGAAGGTGTAATCGGGTGTGTAGATCATGAGCGTTTCGCACATGTTCGAGTTGACCGTGTTTTCCTTGTAGTCAGCAGACGTGTAAGGGTCGGTCGTGTACGGCTCGCCCTCCCACAGGTTCCAGATCACGGTGTCGATCTCCGAGGTCGGCTTAGGCGTGTCGACAACGAGGGTGATGCCACCGTCTGCACCCCCGGAGGCGGACTCGGAGGGCGTGGACGAGCCTCCGCCAGAGCAGGCGGCGAGCACAAGGCTCGCCCCCACGAGGGGCGCTACGACCAGAAGCATGCGGGTCGTTCTCACGGATTCTCCTTGGATTGTCGAGTGGTCGCCGAGTTCTCACCGGCATACCGATCGAGGCTATCCGCTCGCTCAGCCAAATGGAATGAGTTCAACCCCTGAGTCGCTATTGCCGCCGATTCGTTACCGGGCGTCGTCCCGGCGAACATCATGGGGGTTCCATCCCGGGCGCGGCACGCTGTCGCGCAGCAGTCGCGTGTAGGCGTCCTGAGGGTCATCGAGTACCCGTGCCGTCGGTCCGGCCTCCACGACCCGACCCCGGCGCATCACAATCGCGTCGTCAGTGACCTGACGAACCACGGCGAGATCGTGACTGATCAGCACGTAGGTGACCCCCGTGGCCGCACGAATGTCGGCCAGCAGGTTGAGAACCTGCGCTTGAATCGACACGTCGAGGGCCGCCACCGATTCATCGAGGATCAGCACCTGGGGCTGCGCCGCGAGAGCGCGTGCGATCGCGACGCGCTGGCGCTGACCGCCCGACAGCGCTGAGGGGAGGGCGTCGGTCTGGCGGGCGTCGAGCCCCACCAAACCAGCGAGCTCAGCAACTCTGGCCTCGGCCTCGCTACGAGCGAGACCAGGAAAGTGCAGCCGCAGCACCTCGGTGAGCGCTGACCGGGCGGACTGACGACGGTCGAGCGAGGTGTAGGGGTCTTGGAAAACGATCTGAACCACCCGCCCGCGCCGCCTGCGCTCGCGAGTACGGCGTGCTGGGACTGACCGATCGCGGCCGGCGATCTCGATCGATCCTGCCGAGGGCCGCTCGAGGCCCACCAGCATCTTGGCCACGGTGGTCTTGCCCGATCCCGACTCGCCCACGATGGCCAGCGAGCCTCCGGCCGGCACCGAGAACGACACGTCGTCGACCGCCACGAACTCGCGGCGTCGGCCCTCGTCGGTCACGGGGTACACCTTGCGCAGTCCCGTCACCACGACCACGTCGTTGACAGGCGTCGGTGAGGCCTCAGACATGGCCGCCACCATCGATCGGCGCGAGCAGGGTGCCGCGCACCTCGTCGATCCGGCGACACCGGCTGCGCCCACCGGGTACGTCGAGCAGAGCCAGTGAGCCCGAGGCGCAGGCATCATCGGCGTGGGAGCAGCGGGGGGCGAACGCGCAGCCCTGTGGGGCCTCGAACGCCGACAGCGGCCGGCCCGGAATGGCGAGCAGTCGCTCCGACGTCGAGCTGATCTCGGGACGGGCCTGCACGAGTGCCGCCGTGTAGGGGTGCAGCGGATCATCGTGGAGGGTGGCCGAGGGTTGCTCCTGCAGCACGGCCCCCGCGTACATCACCGCGGTGCGGTCGCACACGGCACTAGCGAGTTCGAGGTCGTGTGTAATCAGCAGAAGGGCCACCCCGTGCTCTCGCCGGAGGTCGTCCAAGATCGCCATGACCTCGGCCTGGGTCGTGACATCGAGGGCCGTGGTGGGTTCATCGGCGAGGATCAGCCGAGGCCGCACGGCCAGCGCGGAGGCAATCATCACCCGTTGCAGCATGCCGCCGGAGAGCTGGTGCGGGTACTGCCGCATGCGTCGCGGCGGGTCGTCGATGCCCACCGAGTCGAGCAATTCGATGGCCCGCGCGGTCGATGCCGCCGAGGTCATGCCCAGGTTGGTGCGCATCGACTCGGTGAGGAAGTCACCGACCCGGCGCACCGGGTTGGTGTGGGCTCGGGGGTCTTGGAAGACCATCGCGACACCCTCGGTGCGGTAGCGCCTGAGGTCACCCCCCTCAAGCCCGAGCACGTCAACCCCGTCGAAGTCGACCCGCCCACCGGTGATTGCGCCCCGGGGGAGGATGCGGCCGACGGCGCGGGCCGTCATCGACTTGCCCGAGCCCGATTCACCCACGAGCCCGACCGCCTCGCCCTCGGCGATGCTCACCGTGACGTCGCTGAGCACCACCCGTGGCAGCCGATCGACGGGCAGGCTCACCGTGAGACCCTCGATCTCAAGCAGCGCGCTCACCGCCGTGCCTCCGCGATCGCGGTAATGCGATCACCGAGCAGGTTGACTGCTCCGACAGCGATCACGATGCATAGGCCCGCGTAGAGCGACTCCTGAGGGAAACCCGCGAGGATGCCAGGAATGCCGCTGGCCACCATCACGCCCCAGTCGCTCTGGGGCGCCTGTACTCCGAGCCCGATGAATGACAGCGCCGCAAGGTCGATGAGCGCGTACCCGTACGAGAGAGTCGCCGCCGCCACCAGAATCCCGCTGCAGTTGGGCAGCAGATGGCGCAGCGCGATGGTGGTGCCGCTCAGCCCCTGCACAGTGAGAGCTGACACGTAAGGAAGGCTTCGCTCGCGCAGTACGGCGCTACGGATGATGCGAGCCACGTAGGGCGTGTAGCCGATCGACAGCGCGATTGACGCGGCAAGCAAACCGGGCTCGAAAAGTGCCACGGCGACGATGGCGAGGAGCAGCCCAGGAAACGCGAAGAGGGCGTCAATCACGCGCGCCACGATCGAGTCGTAGGTGCCCCCGATCCAGGCGGCGCTAACCGCGATGATGCCTCCCAGGGTCATCGAGATGATCACCACGAGCACGGGCCCGATCAGCGAACTGCGCGCTCCGAACACCAACCGGGCGAAGAGGTCTCTGCCCTGGCCGTCGAAGCCCAGCGGGTGTCCAGGGGCCGGCGGCCCGAACGAGTCGAACAGACTGATCGAGTCGGGGTCGGTCTGCACCAGCATCGGGCCGACTATCGCCACGAGCGCGAGCAGCGCCAACACCGCCACGGCGATCCAGCCCGTCATTCCGAGGCTTCCGCCCCACCGCCGGCGCGCCCGCTGGAGTACCACCGGCTCGGGTGACGCGCTCTGGACCTCGAGGATGCTCATCCGTTCTGCCTCCCGACGTTGACGCGCGGGTCGAGGAATGAGTACGCGATGTCGACGAGCGTGTTGAGCACGATGAAGGCGGCCACCAGCAGCAGGCAGATCGCCTGCACCACGGGGAAGTCCTTCTGTCCGACCGCCTGCACTAGGTAGCTTCCGAGTCCGTTGAGCTGGAACACCTGCTCGATGACCACCGCACCCGCAATGAGGCCTCCGATCGTGAGCCCGGCCACGGTCACAATCGGAATCATCGCGTTGCGCAGGATGTGGCGCTGGGTGATCACGCGCGAGGGCAGACCACGACTGATCGCTGTCTGCACATGGTCTGAGTCTGCCTCGGAGCGGATCGACGCCCGAGTGAGCCGTGCGACATACGCGACCGACGCCAGTGCGAGGGCCACACTGGGCAGCACGAGATGGTAAAGCCGGTCGGAGAGCCCGTCGCCCGCGCCGAAGACCGGGAACCACTTGAGGTTCACGGCAAACACGGCGATCAGCGCGATGGCTGCGACAAAGGCCGGAATCGCCATCGCGGCCGTTGCCGTGAGCATGAGCGAGGAGTCGACCCAGCCCGGCTTGAGTCCAGCGACTACTCCCACCACGAGGCCGACCGCGAGGATCAGGGCCGAGGCGCACAGCACCAGTGCGACCGTGTTCAGCGTTCGACCGCTAATAAGACTGATCACGGGCGCCTTGCCCACGATTGAGGAGCCGAAGTCGCCGTGCAGGATGCCTCCCAGCCAGTGCCCATACTGCGCGATAAAGGGCTCGTCGAGGTGGTACTGCGCCTTAATCGCGGCGAGGTCCTCGGGAGAGACCGTACGGCCGCGAGTGAGGAACGAGAGGGGTGTGCCGGGGGCGATGAACAGCGCACCGTAGATCAGAAAACTCGCAATCAGCAGCGTGATAACCAGCGCGATCAGTCGACCGACGAGGAAGCGCACGATTGTCATGGCTGCGACGGACCCGTCATAGTCGGCCGCCATGACGGGTCGGCCCACCAGCGCAGTTCACGCTCGGCGGCCGCCCCCACGCGGAATGCCGTGACGTCGTCGTACGTCGGCGCCACGATCTGGACTCCCATGGGCACCCCAGTGCTCGAAATTCCAGAGGGAACGTTGAGCACCGGATGTCTGCTAGCGATGTTGAATACGGGCGTGGTCGCCGACGTGAGGTAGAAGTCGAGCACCTCACCGTCGACGACGGCCTTCTCGTCGACGTGGTGCGAGTCAGCCTGGAGGCCGAGGGTGCCGAGGGTGTAGACGACCAGAGCATCGAACCGCTCGAACGCCTCGCCCAGGATTGTGTGCACCTGCGCCTCGAGCAGTTGGCCAGGAAACATGCCGATGCGCTCAAACCCCTCACGGGCCCTGCGGAGGAAGTCCCGCGTATAGGGCATCAGTCGCTCGTCCGACGGGTCAACCCGCATCGAGGGTCCCATCAGGGCGCCGTAATGGGGCAGCGCCGCGTCGTGCACGAGCTCACGCGTGATGGGCAGGTCGATCTCCTCCACGATGGCCCCGGCCCGCGCGAGCACCTCACCGAAGGCTCGGGTCGCCGCGACCACTTCGGGGTCGACTGGGAAGTCTCCTAGCCTGGGGATGAGCCCGATGCGCATCCCCTCGATGCCCGCGAGCTCGTCAGGAATCAGCAGCCGCGGCCGGAGCGACACGTGGTCCAGCGGATGGGGGCCCACGATGGTGTTCTCGAAAAGCGCGCAGTCGGCTACCGAGCGTGCCATCGGCCCGTCGTGGCAAAAGACGTCGAGGTTGTACGGGGGAAGCGCGGGAACGCGCCCGTAGGGGGGCTTAAAGCCAACGACACCGCAGAACGACGCGGGAATTCTGATCGACCCGCCGATGTCGGAGCCCGTCGCGAGGTAGGCGGTGCCCGACGCGAGGGCTGCGCCACTACCGCCTGACGACCCCCCGGGAGTGAACTCGGGGTTCCACGGGTTGCGTGTCACTCCCCAGAGCGTGGAGTGGGTGAAGGCGGCGCAGCTGAACTCGGGCGTCGTCGTGCGCCCGTGCGCGATCGCGCCGGCTGCCAGCAGGCGCTCCACAACAGGGTGGGTGGTTTCGGCCACCAGCCCCTCGGTCAGCTCGGACCCGTACCGCATGCTCCACCCGGCGACCGGCTGCTCCTCCTTGATCGCCACCGGCAGGCCCTCAAGCGGCCGCGGCGCGGGGCCCTGCCCCGCATAGCGACGCTCGGCCTCGCGCGCTGACTCGCGCGCCTCGTCGAGGCGAAGCTCCGCGAAGGCGTTGACGATGGGCTCCACCGCCGCAATGCGGTCGACCACGGCCTCCAGCACGTCGACGGGCGACAGGGTGCGTGCGCGAAAACCGGCGATCACGTCGGTGGCGCTCACATACACCAGATCGCCCACCGAACCTCCAGCCCTCAGGGACCCGACATTGATGTCCGGCCCGCACTGTGAGAGCACGCTAGCGGATCGCGGCTCTGCTAGCGTCCGATCCTCGGGCACTCATGTGCCCGGACATCTGGAGGCCACCATGTCAGCTGAACGCGCCATCCTCGGTGCCAGCATTCGCACGATGAATCCTGCGCTTCCCTTCGCCTCGGCGGTGGCCTTCTCCGACGGCGTGATCGTGGCACTGGGCACCGATGCCGAGGTGCGCGACGCTTGTGATGCACGCACCGAGGTCATCGACGGAGCTGGCTGGCATCTCACGCCGGGCATCGTCGACGGGCACCAGCACCTGCTGATGGGTGCCGAGTTTGGCCAGGGGCCCTCGTTCGACCGGGTCGACACTCTCGCGCACGTTCGCGAAATCTTGGCTGCAGAGCGACGCCGCGTGGGCCCGGGGGAGTGGATCGTCGGGTACGCATTCGAGTATGCGGCCCTCGAGGGCGCCCCCTTCCACCACGAGCTCATCGACGCTGCCGCAGGAGACGGACCCGTGCTGCTGTTTACGCTCGACGTGCACACCGGGCTCGCCAACGAGCACGCACTCCGTCTGGCAGGGGTCACAGGCTCACGCGAGTTCGACGACGGAGCTTTCATCGTGTGCGACTCCGAGGGGCGGCCCACCGGCGAACTGCGCGAGATGTCGGCCATTTCGTCGGTGCTGTCTGCTCGGCCCGTGGCCACAGCCGACGAGAAGCTCGAGTGGTACGCGGCGGCGATCCGGGCGCAGAATGCCGTGGGCATTACCGGCGTGCACCAGATGGACGGCGACACCGGAACGGGGGAGGTGCTCGCGGCCCTCGAAGCACGTGGTGACCTCGGACTCCGAGTGCACCTGCACTACTGGGTTGACGCCACTCAGGACGACGACACTATCGCCCACCTCATCCGCAGTCGCGACCTCAGCGGTAGGCGCTGGAAGGCGGCTGCCACCAAGTTCATGATCGATGGCGTGATCGACACCGGAACCGCATGGCTCGAGGAGCCTGATACCCACGGCGACGGGCTCAACCCGATGTGGCCCGATCCGCAGGCCTATCGCGACACCATCCGGCGCTTCCACGAGTCTGGCTTTCGCATCACGACCCATGCGATCGGAGACCGTGCCGTGCGCGAGGTGCTCGACACCTACGGGTCGCTTACTCCCGGCCCTCAGCGCCACCGGATCGAGCACATCGAGACGGTGCCCGGCTCGACGGTGTCCCGCTTCCGGCCGATGGGCATCACGGCGTCGATGCAGCCGATTCACCTGCGCTGGCTGACTCCCGACCTCACCGACCCCTGGTCGAGCAGGCTCGGTAGGCCGCGATGCGAGCATGTGATGCCGTCGGGCGACCTCTCTGCCGATGGCGCGCTGGTGGTGCTGGGGTCCGACTGGCCCGTGGCGCCCTACGACCCGCGCATGGGGTTCCTGTCGGCCCAGTTGCGTCGTGCCCCTGACCGCCCCGAGCATGGACCCATTGGGGCAAGTAGGCCGCTGAGCGGTCTCGAGACGCTCGCCGGATACACGGTCAATTCGGCGCGAGCTACCGGCGACGAGGGTCACGCAGGGCAACTGCGGGTGGGCTTCCAGGCAGACCTCGTAGCCTGGGGCGCCGACCCCGCCACCACCCCCGCGGCCGACGTCACCGAACTGCCAGTGCACCTCACCGTCGTCGACGGCGACGTCGTGTTTCGATCCGATTCCTGACCCCCCGAACCACTCACGGAGGACTTCATGCCCACCAGCCCCGACCTGATCATCACCGGCGCCGCCGTGTACACCGGCGACTCCTCTCGCACGATGGCCGAGGCCGTCGCGCTGGCGGGAGATCGAATCGTGGCAGTCGGGACCACCGAGGAGGTGCTCGCCCTAGCCAGCCCTCGCACGGTGCGGCGCCACCTGCCAGGACGCATGGTGGTTCCGGGGTTCCAGGACTCGCACATCCATCCGCCCTTCGGCGGTCGCAACCGAATGAACATCTTTCTCAACGATATCGAGGGTCGCGACAACTACCTCGCCGCGATTCGAGCGCACGCCGACGCGCACCCCGACGACGAGTGGATCATCGGCGGTGGCTGGGCCATGGAGTACTTCCCCGGCGGCACTCCGCGTAAGGAGGACCTCGACGCGGTGGTACCCGATCGGCCCGTGTTCCTGTTTAACCGCGATGTGCACGGGGCCTGGGTCAACAGTCGGGCGCTCGAGCTGGCAGGTATCACCCGCGACACCCCCGACCCCATCGACGGGCGAATCGAGCGCGATCCCGTCACCGGAGAGGCCACCGGAACCCTCCACGAGGGTGCGGCCTACTCGATGAACGACAACGTGCTGCCTGTTCCGTCGGTGATCGACTGGGAGGGCGCGCTGCTGAACGCACAGGCCTTCCTCCACGCTTACGGCATCACCGCCTGGCAGGACGCCTGGGTCACGCCCGACACCGCCACGGCCTACCGAAGCCTCGCCTCGTCCGACCGGCTCACGGCGAACGTGATTGGGTCGCTGTGGTGGGAGCGCGATCGCGGTCTCGAGCAGATCGACGGCTTCGTGCAGGCCCGGGAAACCATGGCGGCTGGCTCGTTCCACCCCACGACCGTCAAGATCATGACCGACGGAGTGCTTGAGAACTACACCGGCGCGATGCTGCAGCCCTACTGCGACGGCTGCGGCGGCCACACCGACAACAGCGGAATCGCCTTCCTCGAGCCCGACCTGCTCAACGCCGCCGTAACAGAACTCGACCGCCTCGGTTTTCAGGTGCACATGCACGCCATCGGCGACCGCGCGGTGCGCAACGCCCTCAACGCGGTCGAGGCGGCGCGTGCGGCCAACGGCGCCTCCGACAACCGCCACAACATCGCCCATATTCAGGTGGTGCAGCCCTCCGACGTGCCTCGCTTTCAGGCTCTCGGCGTGGTGGCCAACTGCCAGCCCTACTGGGCCCAGATGGAGCCTCAGATGGCAGAGCTGACGATGCCGTACCTCGGCGACGACAGGTCAGCCATGCAGTACCCGTTCGCCGACCTGCAGCGCTCGGGGGCGAAGCTGGCCATGGGTAGCGACTGGTCGGTGACCACCGCCAACGTGCTGGAAGAGATCGAGGTGGCCGTCACCCGGATCGATCCCGAAAACCGGCACAACGCGGCCTTCCTGCCCGACCAGCGACTCAGCCTCGACACGGCTCTGGCGGCCTTCACGAGCGGCACCGCCTACATGAACCACGACGAGACCGACTCCGGCACCATCGAGGCAGGCAAACGCGCTGACCTCGCGGTTCTCAGCCGCAACCTCTTCGACTACGACGTGAGCGAGATTTCCGACGCCAGGGTCGAGCTCACCGTGGCGGCAGGCCGCACAGTGTTCGACCAGGCCGAGGGCTAAGCCAGACCACTACTCCAACCCCGGATGGCCTCTGCGCTCGGCGGCGGTCAGGGGAAGGTCGCGGCGCCCGTCGCTGTCGGACAGGACCTGAAGCGGAGCCATGGATCCCCGCCTCGAGCTGAGGCCCGTGCAGCGCGCGGCGGAGCGATCGACGAGCAGCGCCCTCGTTTCACGCGCCTCTGCCCCCCTGACCAGGTACGGGAGCCCGCGCGCCGAGTAGGACGTTGGTCGCCACGAGTACCCGGTCGCGCGGTTGTGGCGCACCCGCACGAAGAGGGCCGAGCTCGGCTTACCAGCCCCCGCGTACCACGCGAAGTTACCGAGCGAGTACGCCACCACAGCTCTACCGAGGTAGCCGCCGCCCTGCAGCACGTGCGGGTGAGCTCCCACGATGATGTCGGCTCCGGCAGCCTCGAGAGCCAGCGCCTCGGCGCGCTGGGCGGCATTCGGGCACGTGGCATTCTCGTAGCCCCAGTGCGCGTACACAACGACCACGTCGACCCGCGTGGACCAGTCACGCACCGCTGCCAGAATCTGTCGCGAATGGTTGCTCCACACTGCAAGACCTGGACCGTCGGCAGTGGCCGGCCAGCTTCGGGCCACGGCCGCGTTCTCCTCGTGCACGAGGTCGAGCCCCACCATGCCGAAGAAGGCGATCGACGTGCCCTTCACCGTGGCAGTCCATGGCCGAATGGCATCCTCGGTGTTCGCGCCAATGCCAACAATGGGCACCGGTGACGTGCGTCGCGCCCTGAGGCTGGTCTCGAGCCCGGCAGAGCCGAAGTCGACACCGTGATTATTGGCCATGGTCACCACGTCGACCCCGGCGTGGGCGAGGGTTGAGAGCACCCCTGGGTCTGCGCGGAATAAGAATTCCTTGGCCACGGGGGTGCCGCGTCTAGTGATCGCCGTTTCGAGGTTGACCATCGACAGGTCGGCGCCGGCAAAAATGGCCGGAAGCGTGCGCAAACCTCCGGGGCCTGCCTGGGCAGCCGCAGAACCGCTGAAGTGCACATCGCCCCCGAACGCGAGCACGATGTCGGGCCGCGGAGTAGCAGTGGCCGAGGCAGACACCGCCGAGGCAGGACCGGACCCTGCCACATTCGCAGCGCGCACGATCACGAAATAGGCGCGCCCACCCCTCAGTCCCGCCACCTGGCATGACCTAGCTCGCAGCAGGCCCCGACAGGTGCCCTGGCTCACCAGGTTGAACGGTCCGGTGGGGGAGGTGCCCACCCGCACCCGATAGCCGGTCACTGGCGACCCGCCGTCGGAGGCTGGGGCTGGCCAGTTCACCACCAGCGCTCCGTAGTCGCCCACCGCGCGCGGACGTCCCGGGGCTCCGGGAATTGTTCGCGGCGTGACCGGTCCTGCCGCCGGCGACGGGGTGCTGGGACCCACACCGTTGACGGCGATCACGCGAACGAACGCGGGAGTGCCGTTGACCAGTCCGGTGATGCTGCAGGCCGTGTCGGTCGCAAGCAGTACGTCGGCGCAACTTCCCTCGGTGGGGGCCACAAAACCGTCATCAGCCCGCGCGCTCACCTCCACCAGGAAAGCGCTGAGCGGTTCCCCGCCAACGGCCGGCGCAACCCAGGTCGCGTCGATGCGAGCGTCACCCGGCACCAGAGTGGGCGCGGCAGGTGCGACCGGAACGCCCGAGTCCGTCGGGGAGTTCTGGGAGGTCGGGTCGGAGTTGCTGATGAAGGCCGAGGCTGGCTCAGCCACTCCGAGCCAGCACAGGAGTGCCCCACTCAGCGCGGCTGCCGCCATCGCCCGAGGGGCACGCGAGCGAAAAAACACAACGATCCTTGGGGTGAGGTGGCAATGTGGCCATGAGGGTATCCCGACAGCCGTGACACCTCGGCACTCGCGTGCGAAGGCGAGGCACTCTGGTTTCGCGATCGGCCCCATGTAGCTGGCGGCTCTGTCGCATCTTGATACCGTAGGACTAGATACTCATGTACCTCGACGCTGGGAGCCCCGCATCATGACACTCGAAGCCGTACGAGCCACAGAGGCGCCCAGTTCGTGGCCGGCGCATGACCCCGCCACCTGGCGTCAGGTGCCCACCTCGTCTGAGCCCATCGACCGCGCGCGAGTGCTGTCGCTGCTGGAGTCCGAGTGGGAGCGTTTCGCCTCCTCAACCCCTGAGTCCGGGGCCCACAACATCCGCTCGAGCAATTCGCTGCCGCTGGGCGTCACGTCGTCGTTCCAGCACTGGGACCCCTACCCCATCTCAATCGACTCGGCCCGCGGCGCCTGGCTCACCGACGTCGACGGCCGCCAGCTCCTTGACCTGTCGATGGGCTTCGGCGCCATGCTCGTGGGCCACCTCAACCCCGTGGTGGTCGAGCATGTCACGCGCGCCCTCAACGAGACAGGCACCCTGTTCGTCACCCCCTCGCCCTCAGCCACCGACGTCGCCGAGCGCTACCAGCGACGCTTCGGCATCGACCTCGTGCGCTTTACCAACTCGGGCACCGAGGCCACCATGTACGCCGTCCGCACCGCAAGGGCCTACACGAT
>CALQEM020000038.1:0-20619 GCA_943329595.2 Bifidobacterium breve | reverse complement strand
CCTTGATCACCATGGAGTTGATCTGCACATAGAGCGGCACGCCCATGGCCTTCTGCACCGACCGAATGAGGAACGTATCGGGAGCAATCTGCTCTGGGTCGAGGTCGAAGGGCGGTGGCTTGGGTTCGAACGCCATGGTGCTACTCCTTAGTTTGAGAGGACTCCTCATCGCGAAGGTAGCAGTCTTGGCGCTCTGACGACACCGTGCTACCACGGCAGTGATCAGGTGGGCCCGCTCTCAATAATCCGCACAACATTTGGGCATGACCTACCCACCTGCGGTGCCGCAACCGTGGCCGTGATCGTTCGCTTCACCTGTGTTCCTCGTACTTTCACGTGCAGCAAGACGGATCTGACGGTGGCACGTCGAGCGCGGGGTTGCGGTCGAAAAAGCCGGCGGGCTCGAGGCGGAATCCGGCTCGTGCGACAGGCATGATCGGCCAGTCCTCGGTACGCACGAAGTGGGTGACGCCCACGGTGTACCAGCACACGATGTCGGTGTTCTCGATCGGTCGGTCGGCCTCGGTCCACTGGGGCAGACCCGGCTGTCCGATCGTGCCGTAGGGGTAGGTGCCGGCCGCGTGGCGCTCGTCGTCGCGGTTGGGCGTGACCCAGAGGATGTTGCGTCCGAAACCCGCCCGCTGGTACACGCTCGACCCGGGCTGCGCGAGCATGGGCGTGACTCCGTGCATGGGCACGATGCGGTAGCTGGGCGGGCCACCCACCGCGTTGACCTTGTTGGGGTTGCCGACGTACCAGGCGCGGCCGAGCGTGTCATTGGCCGTGCGCATGGCCTGTTGCTCGGTGTGGAACACCGTGGTCTTGGCGCGGAAGGCGTTGCCCACCGGGTTGTCGGGCCCGATCGGAATCGGCTCGGCCTCCACCTCGCGCACCGTGTTGTTGGTGCCGTCGACGTCGAGGTCGAGGCGAAAGCTGAATAGGTGCTGGTGGTGCGGGCCCGAGAGGCCGACGTCGACGAGGTTGGTGCCCGCAAGCTCCTCACCGGGCGCGTGCGCCATGGTGGAGATGATGCCGTGCAACTGCACCTCGAACTCGATGTGGCCGTCGAGGCCGAAGTTCCATCGGAACGAGTAGTCGTAGTTGCCCACGGTTGCCATCGAGTTGACCACGAAGCGGCGCGCGCGCCGGCTTTCCACTCGGCCCGTGCCGTGATCGGTGTGCTTCCACAGCAGGCTGTGGTCCTCCTCGTGCAGGCAGATGGCGTTGGCGATCTCGACCACGTCGCCCCTGCCGTCGGCGAGGTACGAGTCGAGGTAGGTGATGTCGCCCACGCAGTCGCAGCCCAGCACGAGCGAGTTGGTGCAGGCGCCGAGGCCGTACTCTCCGGCGTCGAAGTAGGTGCGCCAGTTGTGCATCGGGTGCGGCGCCCCGTAGGGCACGATCATCTCCGCGCACGAGGCGCGATACATGATGCGGCGACCCTTGAACCGCACGTCGTGGAGGACTAGTCCCTCCTGGG
Source organism: Bifidobacterium breve (assembly GCA_943329595.2). Taxonomy (GTDB): domain Bacteria; phylum Actinomycetota; class Actinomycetes; order S36-B12; family CAIYMF01; genus CAIYMF01. The sequence continues at coordinate 19,139 of CALQEM020000038.1, read as the reverse complement.
CATCCAGCGACGCCGAGAACTCCCAGCCGAGCCACGACACACGATTGCCCTCGACGGTGAACGAGACGCCGTCGGGCTGCACGATGTCGATTGCGCGGAATCCTTCGGCCACCGGAACGGTGCCAACCGCGTACTCGCCGTCGGCCTCGGGGATCGGCTTGACGTCGTATTCCTCAATGGCGAGCACTCGCTTGTCGTCGAGGTCGAGAAAGGCGAGCAGGCTCTCGATCGGTCGCGCATAGCCGTTGAGACCGGGCGCTCCCCTGAGGTAGGGCACGCATCGCGCGATGCGGTGACCGTCTTCGAGTTCGTGCCCCATCTTCGAAGCGGCGAGCACATCGATCTGCACCTCGCCCATGTCGGTGATGCCGCGTCGGGCGAGGGCCTCGATCATGAGGGGGTCGCTCTTGACCGCTGCCTCGGCGGCGACGTATTCGTCGGGAGTGATGGGCGGCATGGCGCCGGGAAAGTGCCGATCCTCGGCGATCTGTCCGGACCCAAGGTCGACCGTGACCTCGCGCACGCGACGCTGCGCGTCGTAGAGGGCGGCCCGACTTCGGCGCATCGGGAGGGGACCGCCAGCGTCACTCCACGCGAGGTAGTCGGCCTTGGCGGGCTCGCGAATTCCGATCGAGATGAAGACTGCGTCGGCGGCACCGTCGGCCGTTCGTGCCACCTGCGCGGTGCGGCGGATCTCGTCGGGGGTGAGGGGGTTCAGGGGGTGGGACTCCATCAGCGAATCGTCGCACACCGAGCCGATCGCCCCTTCACATCGTCAGTTGGGCAGAACGTTGATGGCCCGTGCCACCACGAGGGCGAGGGTAATCAGGGAGATGGCCGCCTGCAGCATCATGGCCATCTTGGCCCAGCGCGACAGCGGCATCGTGTCGGTGGGGCTAAAGGCGGTGGAGTTGGTGAACGAGACGTAGAGGTAGTCGACCACGTGGGGGCGCCAGTCGGCTCCGCCGGGTACGCCGGGTTGCATCTGCGGAAAGAGAAAGTCGGGCGCCGGGTGGGGGCGGAGCGCGCGCGCGGCCGGGCCGCCGTGGTCGAGGTCCCAGTACCAGAGGGCGAAGATCAGCACGTTGGCGAGCCAGATGTTGCCACCGGTGAAGAGAAGCTCCGAGGGCGACCGAAGGTCGTTGGTGTGCAGGATCGAGTCGACGAGTCGTGACATAGCCACGGCATTCGCCAGGCTGATGAAAGCGATGAGCAGCAAGCCCAGCGCCCGAAGCCATCTTCCCTCGCGATTGATGCGCCGCGGGTTGATGCTGACGATCACGCCCAGTAGCAGCACCTCGATCAGCGCCACAATCGGGGCGAACGTTCCTGTGATGCTGCTGGGTAGCAGCAGTTGAAGGGTGATGATGGCGACGATGAGCATGGCGGCGGGCCAACGCGGCTCCCCCAGGCTGGGTCGCGTCAAGGCCGCGGGCGTGCCCTGTGGGGCGTCTGGAGCGGACTCTTCCATTCGCCCAGTATCGACCGGTCCGCTAGCCGTTGGTGTCAGGCACGGCGAAATAGCGTGTATCGCTACCAGTAGTCAGCCCCCCGCGTCGTTTCTTTTCGCATCGGGGGCACCCAAGCACGCACCTATCGCGCTTGGACGCCCCAGGGGCAGTCGTGCGCAGCACGGGCTGGAAGAGCGACACACGTTCCGCTAGAGGAACGTTTGTCCCATCGCCGACCGCTGTGCTGGTTACTGTGACGTGACGCTGCGTCGAATCGACGATGTAGCCCAAAGTCTGAAGGAGCCTGTGATGGCCAGTGCTGTTGTAGTCAGCGACGACGAGCGATCGAAAATTCATGCCTCGTTCTTCGCTCTGGCGTGCGCCTGCGTGGGCATGTTGGGCGTTGGTGTGGGCACGTTGCTCTCCCCCGGAGTTGGGGGCGCGCTGGGTTGGGCGCTGCACAGTCTGGGGTGGCTCTTGGTGGCGGTGGCGGTCGTTGCCCACATCGAGCACCTGTCCAATCGGCTCGGGCGCGCAGCAGTGGTGTGCGGAATTCTTGCCGCGGTAGCTCTCGCCTTGGCTGATGCGCCGTTCGCCCTCAATCCCGATCGGGTTTTGGAGACGTCGTGGCTGAACTACTACATCGTCATGTGGGCAGTGGCTCCACTGCTCACAGCAGTGAGCCTGACTCTGGTGGCGATGCGCAAGGAAAAGCTCATGGAGCAGCACATCGCTCTGGGCGAGACGGGCAAGTTCGCGGTGGACGACTACGAGACCACCGTGCACGCGTCGTTCCTGAGCCTGATGTCGGGCGCACTTGCCTGCCTGCTGGCAGGGATCGCTCAGCTCATGCTGATCAACGGCGCAGGGTCAGCGGCCCAACTCGCGTGGGCCCTGTTTGCCTTGGCCTCTGTGTTCCTTGCGGTGGCGATCATTTCTCACATCGAGCACCTCTCGATGTCGATTGGGCGCGCAGCGGTCTGGCTGGGAGCGGCCGCCGCAGTGTTGAACGGCCTGGGGTGCATTCCGAGCTTCTTCGAGCTGACCAACGAGAGCACGATTGGTGGGAAGCTGACGTGGATCATGTGGGGAATCACGTGTCTGATCGCTACTCTGGCGCTGGCCATCGTGGCCATGCGTCGACGGGCGCAGGATTCGCGAGCCGCATCCGCCTGAGTGGTGGTGCGGACGGCCGCGCGCCGCTCGACCACGTGGACGAAGAAAGCCTGAACCAAACACCTCGCTAGTCTGACCCGCATGGAGCGCACAGCAATGGTCGTGGGCGTGACCGGCATCGTCGGATCGGGCATCGCCCAGACCCTCGTGGCTGATGGCTGGAATGTGGTGGGACTTTCGCGCGGGAAGACGCTCCGGCTGCCCGGCGTTGAGCATGTCTCGGCCGACGTTCTCGATGAGCCGACTGTTGAGGCGGCGATCGCGGGTCGAGGTATCACGCACCTCTTCTTCTCCACGTGGTCGATGCAGCCCACCGAGGCCGAAAATTGCGCTGTTAACGGCGCCATGATCGACAACACTCTTCGGGCGGCCGGCCGCACCAGCGAGCTACAGCACGCGGTGCTGATCACCGGGCTCAAGCACTACCTTGGGCCCTTCGAGTCGTACGGCAAAGACCCCCACGACACGCCCTTCCGTGAGTCGCAGGGTCGCCTACCTTTCCAGAACTTCTACTACGACCAGGAGGACATCCTGTTCGCTGCGGCGGAGGAGCAGGGGTTCACGTGGTCGGTGCATCGTCCGTCGACCGTGATTGGGCACGCGCTCGGTAATGCCATGAATATGGGAGTCACGCTGGCCGTGTATGGCAGCATCTGCCGCGCCACGGGCGCTCCCTTCGTGTTCCCCGGAAGCCCCGAGCAGTACAACTCGCTCACCGACGTCACCGATTCGCGTCTTCTGGGTCGGCACGCCGTGTGGTCGGCGACCGAGCCGGCGGCGCGCAACGAAGCGTTCAACTCGGTGAACGGCGACGTCTTCCGATGGCGTCACATGTGGGGCGTGGTCGCCGACGCTCTTGGCGTCGAGCCGGCTGACTACCCCGGGCATCCCACGCCGCTGCAGCACCGGATGGATCATGCCGACGACGTGTGGGCCATACTCGTCGAGGCGCACGGACTGGCCGACCACCGTGCGAGCGACCTCGCGTCGTGGTGGCACACCGACGCCGACCTCGGCCGCGAGCTTGAGACCGTGGCTGACATGTCGAAGAGCCGCGCGTTCGGGTTCCTCGACTACCAAAGCACGCCCCGCTCGTTCACCGATCTTTTCGACCGACTTCGGCTCGACCGAGTCATCCCGCCGCTGTAGCGGTGACGCCCGGCGGCGTCGCTCAGCGCGGGCGGCATACTTCACCCCACGACCCCCCGATCCCCCTCATAGAACGGGCACAGCCCATGGATGGCATTAACGCTGCAGACACTGCGTGGGTGATGATGTGCGCGGCCCTAGTGCTGCTCATGACCCCCGGACTCGCGCTCTTCTACGGTGGCCTCGTGCGCGCCAAGAGCACGCTCAACATGATCATGATGAGCTTCTCGGCTCTCGGCGTCGTGACCGTGGTGTGGGTGCTGGTGGGCTACTCGCTCGCTTTCGGAACGGACTCCGGCGGCGGCCTCATCGGAAACCTGCAGCATCTCGGACTCAACGACACCCTGGGCACCACTGTCGGGCCGCCCGAGCACCGCATTCCGACGCTGGCGTTCGTGATGTTTCAGCTGACCTTCGCGGTGATCACCACCGCGCTGCTGTCCGGCGCCATCGCCGACCGCGCGCGGTTCGGCGCGTGGGTGCTGTTCTGCGCCGTGTGGGCGCTGCTGGTGTACGTGCCGGTTGCGCACTGGGCGTTCGCCTTTGACGGCGGTCAGGGGGGCTGGATTGGTGACCGGCTCGGCGCGCTCGACTTCGCGGGTGGCACCGCTGTTGAGATCAACTCGGGGGCGTCGGCACTGGCCCTCGCCCTGGTGGTGGGCCGTCGGGTCGGATTCCGACAGGACCCCATGCGACCCCATAGTCTGCCCCTCGTGCTGCTCGGCGCGGGCCTGCTGTGGTTCGGCTGGTTCGGCTTCAACGCGGGGTCGGCGCTGGCCGCCACCGGTACTGCCGCTACGGCGCTTATCAACACGCAGATCGCCACCGCCACCGCGGCACTGTCGTGGATCGGCTACGAGCGGCTGCGTGACGGCAAGGCCACCACGCTGGGCGTCGCGTCAGGAGCCATCGCAGGCGCCGTGGCCATCACTCCTGCCTGCGGATTCGTGACACCCATGGGCGCGCTCGTGATCGGGCTCGCGGCCGGATTCATCTGCGCGTGGGCGGTGTCGCAGAAGTACCGGCTCGGCTTCGACGATTCGCTTGACGTGGTGGGCGTGCACGGCGTAGGCGGCTTCGTGGGGATGATCGGGGTCGGACTCCTGGCCGCCTTGATCGCGAATTCAGCGGGCGCCGATGGACTCTTCTACGGGGGTGGCGCAGGGCTGCTTGGGCGACAGCTCATCGCGTCGATCGCTACCGCTGCCTACGCGTTCGCGGCCACGTGGATCATCGCCACCGTGATCGCGCGCACCGTGGGCTTCCGTGCCTCGCGCGACGATGAGATGGCCGGGCTCGACATTACGCAGCACGCCGAGAGCGCGTACGACCTCTCCGGGGTTGCGGGAGGTGGTTTTCTCGGCGGGATGCACTCGACGCGCGAGCGTACTAACCCAGAGGAGGACGAGCGATGAAAATGGTGACCGCGGTCGTCAAGCCGTTTCGGCTCGAGGAAGTGAAGGCGGCCCTTCAGGCCATCGGAATCACCGGCCTCACCGTGTCGGAGGCCAGCGGGTACGGCCGACAGGGCGGGCATGTCGAGGTGTATCGCGGGGCCGAGTACCAGGTCGACCTCGTGCCTAAGGTACGCATCGAGGTGCTGGTGTCGAACGCGATGTGCGACGGGGTGGTCGACGCCATCGTGGTGGCGGCTCGCACCGACAAGATCGGCGACGGCAAGGTGTGGGTCGTCGCGGTGGAGGAGGTAGTGCGCGTACGCACGGGCGAGCGGGGTGAGTCGGCGCTCTAGCCTCGACACGTCGACTGCGCGTCAGGCTGGTGGTCACGCAGCTTTTCAGAGAACTGATCGCTCGGTGTGCCAGGGCACCGAGTGCGATGCAGCTTCGATGGTGGTCCGTTGTGCAGTCGTTGTGAAACCAGTGTCAAGTCCGCGCACGAATCAGCGGTCACACGCCTGGTTGGCACGCCCCTTGGCCGAGAATGGCGAGCCCGGCAAGGTCGCCGGTCTGGTACTCGGTGAGTCGCGCCGAGTTGCCGCGTGGCCACATGATCTGCCGCACATCATTGACGTGAGCCAGCCCCACCAGATGCGCGAGTTCATGCAGGATCACTGACCTGCCCACATCCTCGCCCATCGATGTCGACATCTGCGTGACCTTGGCGGGGTCGAGGTAGACGGCTCCCGAGACGTAAGCCCGGCCCGAGCCGGGAGTATCAACGCTTGCTACTGAGGCCTCACCGGCAACGTCAACGCCGAAGTCGGGCACCTCATCTGCAGTTGCCCAAGCGATGAGCACGGGTGCCCAGCGGCTTCCGTACCTCTCTGGCTGATATGTGGACCTGTGATTGACCGGCGGCTCCGTGGTGTCGCCATCGTTGATGAATACCAGCCCTGTTGCCTGTGACAGTCGGGTAAAAGACTGGTCGAGCATCGCTGCTCCGTGGGGAGGCGCGTGTGCGGTGCGCACGACGTAGTGGATAGGCCTACAGGGCGACCACGTGACGGGAGAGCTGCCGTCGTTCTGCTCATCGCTGAAGCGATGATGGGTCGAGCCAGTTCCCGTAACGGCCGGCACTGCGGATGTGAGGCGGATGGGCGACTCCTCGAAGCCCGGAGGTGGTCCGTTGGGGGCGGTCTGCGCAACGACAACTGGCGAAGGTTGACTCGGCCGTCCCACCCCGGCGTAGTTGAGAGCCGCCGCGACAGCCACCACTACCCCGATAACCGCCAAGGCCTTGAACCAAGCGCGGGCGCGACGCCGCTTTGTCGGCGTGGGCACCGCCAAGAAGCTTGGTCCTGTGGCGGCGCGAAAGGGCACAGGATCTACGGTGCGACCAAGCGCCTCATCCATCACCCACTGCGGAACTCGCCCCGACGGAGAGCGCGGCACATCGCCCGGCTTGTCCTTCCGATGTTTCGCCACGTGATCCCCCGATGTCGTGAGCCCCGTGGATCGACCGTACCGCCCCAGCCCACGCGTCACGAACCCCCGAGCGACTACGCCACGAGGTGCGACAGCAGATGGTCGCGCCGGGCGCTGAGGATCTCGAGCGAGGCCGAGGCCGAGGGCGGCCCAGGAACCGCGCTGCGCACCTCGACATGAATCGATGAGTGGGGTCGCCCCTGTCGGGCAGCCACCTGCGACACCAGGTTGTTGATCTCACGCCTCAGCGAACCGGTCAGCCGCCACGTTTCCGGCTCGCGCGCGGGCACTGAATCGGCGTCGCCCTCGGCTGGCCCGCTACTGCGAGTGCGCTTCCTGATTTCGGCGTCGCGCGAGGCGAGCAGCGCGGCGGTCTCCTCGGGGGTGAGCAGTCCGGGAATGCCCAGGAAGTCGTGCTCGTCGGGCTCGAGTGCTCGCGCGAGTTCGCGGTCGGGCGCCATGAAGGCCTGGCCGCTGTGAAGCAGGTGGGCAAACTCGGCCTCGGCACCCACGGGAACGAACGCGGGCCCACCGCTCTCGGTCTCGATGCGCTCGGCCATCACCAGCGCGTCGAGGTCGTCGCCGCCGTGACTGAGCTGCACCACGTGGTCGCGCTGCTCCTCGAGCGCGGCGGCAAGGGCGAGAATCGGCCGTACCGCGGGCAGGAACACCGTCGCACTCTCGTGCCGACCGCCTGAGCGCACCACTCGTCCGACCGCCTGGGCGAAGAAGAGCGGCGTGCGATACGACGTGAGGTACCCAAGCACGCAGGCACGCGGCACGTCGACGCCCTCGGTGACCATGCGCACGCAAATCGCGAGCCGGTCGGTGCCGTCGGCGAACTCTTGAATCTTTTTGCTGGCGCGGGGGTCGTCGCTGAGGATCAGCACCGGCTGCTTACCGGTGATGCTCTTGGCGATCTTTGCGTAGGCGCGCGCAGAGTCTTGGTCGGAGGCCAGGATCAGCCCGGCTGCGTTGGGCATGCCCGACTCGCGCTGGTGCTCGACCCGGTCGGCCACCGCCGCGATCACGTGCGGAACCCACGCGCCGCTGGGGTCGAGCGCGGTGCGCCAGGCGGCGTCTTCCACCGCCTTGCCCGAGTCGTCGCCGAGGTTGGCGGCCAGCAGCTCGCCGGCGGAGTTCATCCAGCGGCTCGTGCCCGAGTAGGCGGCAAACACCACGGGCCGCACAACGCCGTCGGCGAGCGCATTGCGGTAGGAGTACTCGAAGTCGGCCTCGCTGGTGAGCTCGCCCGGCGACGACGGCACGTACCGCACGAAGGGAATGAGTTCGTCGGCACGCGTGCGGAAGGGCGTGCCGGTGAGGCACAGGCGTCGACGCGCTGGTTCGAACGCCTCCTTCACTGCCTCGCCCCACGCCAGGGAGTCGCCCGCGTGGTGCACCTCGTCGAGCAGCACGAATGCGCGGCGGGCTTCGGTGCGCCGACGATGAAGCAGCGGGTGCGACGCTACCTGCGCGTAGGTGGTGACATAGCCGTGGGTACCGTCGCGCAGCGGGCCGATCGAGTTGGGCAGTTTCGGGTCGAGCACGAGACCAAACCGAGCGGCGGCGTCGGCCCACTGGTTGCGGAGATGGTCGGTGGGAACCACCACAATGATGCGGTCGATGGCCTTGTCGCGTTTGAGTCCCGACGCCAGCGCGAGCGCGAAGGTGGTCTTTCCGGCACCTGGGGTGGCGGTCACCAGAAAGTCGTCGCGCACCTCAGACAGGTAACTCTCGATGGCCTCTGACTGCCACGCGCGCAGACCGGGAACGGGAGAGCTGATCATCAGCGAGTTCCCCCTTCTGGTCAGCTCCCGGTTGCTCGACCGACCCTACGTGACCCCGCGCCGAACCTCGGCCGAGACACCCCGGCGCTGGGGGGACGAATGTCACAGAGGAGGGGGCGGGCCATGCGGGCTAGGCAAAAACCTCGTGCGCGGTCACCGAAAGAACCCCCGAAGGGACGCCCGACACCACATCTCGAGCCGCCACCAACCACTGAACGTCGTCGACGGTGTCGAGCTGAGCCTGCTCGACCTTGCGCCGCATGGTGGCCACCAAGGCACCAGCTGACCGCTTCGCCCCCCACTTCACCTCACCGGCAAGTGCTACCTTGCGGCTTCGGCCAACCAGCGCCACGACGTCGAGCTGGCAGGGGTCGTCGGCGGGACCGGCCTGGGTTTTCCAGAACTCGCCAACAGCGACAATCTCGGGGGCAATGCGCCCGGCCGATGCTTCGATTCTGATGTGCTCGCGAACCGCCTCCTCCCACCGAGCTCCCATGAAGTCATCGAAGGAGGCGACTATCACAGGCAGGATGCTCTCTCCCAAACCTTGCTCGATTGCCGGGCGGTGGGGCTCGATGAGTGTGAGCCAGAACGCGAGGAAGTTGTCGGCGATGCGGTAGTAGGTGAGCTTCCCGGAGGGTGACGTCACCGGAGCTACCTTCGCGATGAGTCGATTTCGCTCCAACTCGACCAGAGCCCTGGTGGGAAGGGTGCCTACCGCAGAGCCGATGTCACTGAACGAGGTGCGACCCGCGGAGATGGTGCGAATGACTCGTTCCGGCAGTCTCTCGCCGCCCCCACCGACGATGTCCTCGGTGGCAAGTACGAACTCTCCCTCACCCAGCAGCATCGCACTGTCGGAGCAGAACAGCTGCCGCACGTTGTCACGAAAGTCGAGGCTGTCATCCCATCGGGCAAGATAGTAGGGCGATCCGCCACACACTCCCCATGCAGCGGCACGCTGCAGGGGCGAGGCCTGGGGCAGGAGTTGGGCGACCTCACTGACTCGGAAGGGCTGCAGATGCAGTCGCAGAGTCATCCTGTTGAACAGTGGTGCCGACTCCTCCTGAATCGACTCCATGGTGCGCACTGCAGATCCGCAGAGAATCAGCCTGAGGTTGGACGTGGCCTCCACCCGCTCCCAGATGGATCTCAGGGCCGACTCGAGTTGGGGGTTGCCCTTGAGGAGTTCAGGGAACTCGTCGAGTACGAGCAGGAGAGGCTCGGTTTCGGCAAGGGTGGCCAGCACCTCAAACGCGTCATCCCAGTCGTGGAATGGTCTGCTGAGAAGGTCACGACGCCCCGTCGGTGCCACCGCGTGCACCGCCGCACTCAGTGCGTGAAGCTCGTCAGCCACAGGCCGGTTGCGCGCAACGTGCACAACGGCGCGCTTTCCGGTCACCCAGTGGCGTAGCAACAGCGACTTTCCGACGCGCCTGCGGCCCCACACCACCCCCATGGCAGGTCCGGGTCGCCCCCACCACTGATCAAGCTCGGAGAGCTCGGCACGCCTGTTGACGAAGGTCATGGAGTGAGCATACTGCCACGTACGATACTGAAAGCGTATGTTACTTTCGAATGAGTCGTGCACGTGCACTGGCTTTACCCCCCCCGCGAACGAACCGGCACAGTGTCATACCCCGCGAGTAACGTTGTTCTACTGTCCACCAAGGGGAATGGCGGTGCGGTCTATGGAGATGCCGGCGCGGGAGTACATCGAATGGAGTTTCTGCCAGGAGGAGGACCTGCTCAAGGCTGACTACGCGGAGCACGTCGACCTGATCGCGGAGATGTACCTGGAAATGGCGCTACTGATCACCTTCAGCCAGGTGTGCCACCTGTGCGGCTACGACTGGATGTGGCAGGTGTGCTCCACCACTCGGCCCTACCTGTGCCCCGACTGCCAAGACGCAGAGGGAATGGAGCGGAGCTAGGAACGGCATCGTTCGGCTGGCGGGGCCCTCGCCCGCCACCGAGCGTGGCCCCGGCACTACGCTCTAGCCGACATCCATAGCCGGAAGGTGGGCATCATGCTCGAGGCAGCGCTCTTCGCCGGGTTCGCTCAGGCAGCCCTCCTGCTGGGGGCGGTGCTGGTGTGGCGCTTCCGCGGGCTCACCAAGCCCACACGGGTGGGCCTCATCATGGCCTTCGGTGCCGGTGCGGTGATCTCGGCCATCGGAACAGACCTCGTGTCGGTCGCCTACGCCGAGGCAGGGGCCGGCCCCACCGCGCTCGGCATCGGAATCGGCGGCATCGGCTACTTCCTCATCGCGCGCAAGCTTGAGCGGTCGGGCGAATCGGAGCGGGCCTCAACGGCAATGGCCGAGGCCGACGACTCGGCTGGCGAGACCCCCGTGGGAGCCTCGCCCACTGAGGCCCGCAACCTGCTGGTCGGAATGGTCATCGACGGCGTGCCCGAGTCGGTGTCGATCGGCCTCACCCTGCACCTCGGAACCATTGGTGTCTCGGCGGCGCTGATGGGCTCGGTGTTCGTGGCCGGACTACCTGAAGCGATCGGAGTGGCTGCGGCCCTGCTGGCCGGGGGCTTCACGCTGACGCGCATCCTGGCGCGCTTCTCGATCATCGTGCTGATCGGCGCTGTCGCTGGCGCAGCCGGCTACCAGTTGCTCGTCGACGCGCCCGCCGACCTCATCGCGATCATCCAGTCGATCGCGGCCGGAGCCCTGCTGGTGGTGGTGGTCAACGAGATGATTCCCATTGCTGTTCGTGGCGCCAGTCGATGGGCCGGCGTGCTCGCGGCCTGTGGCTTCGTGTTCGCGGCGGGCATGACCTGGTTCGCTGGCTAACTCAGGCGCTCGGCTGCGTCAGAGGGCGCGCGGCACCACAGGCAGCAGGAGGTACGACGGATTCTCGGCATTGTGATGCACGGTGTGAGTCACATCGCGGGAACTGGGTAGGTGGTAAAAGATCGTGTTCCACTCGCCTTCGAGCGAGTGGTCGAGGCTCTTCACGATGAGTTCGAGGCGGTGCCCGGCCAGGAACGTATTGCTGGTGTCGTGCACTTGAATTGCGTAGCGATCGATCGCGCCCGGAGTCACCGGCTCAGGATCGGTGTAGTCACGCTCGGGTCGAAAGGGTGTTGATAGTTCGGCGTTGAGGGCGCGGAACGAGGCCTTGAGCCAGCCCTTCGTCACGATGCGAGTCGAGCCGTCGGGCGACACGTCCCTGATCTCAACGATCCAATGGCCGTCGGTGTCAGTGAGTGAGCCCATCAGCTCGAGTGCGATCGGCCCCGACACTTCGAGGGCGCTTTCAAGTGGCTCGGTTCGGTAGACGGCGCTGGGCACACCTCCAAAGATTGACTCGAGGTACACGTACGGAATGTTGTCGAAGCTGTCGGAGCCCTCGTCGGGGGCGGGCTCGTCCCACGAGAGCGCGTTGTCGGCCCTGAGGTAGAGGCGCTTCCATTCAGTGCGCTCTAGAGGCCACTCATGCTCGTTACGCCAGGTGTCGTCGCCCTGAACCCACAGCATCACCGGCGACTCGTCGAGCATGCCGGTGTCGTTGCCCTTCATCCAATGGTCGTACCAGCGCACTAGCACGTCGTGGTTCTCGGCGAACGGTCGAAGGTGGAAGCGCGGGTAAATCATGTGCTTGTTCGCGGGGTTGCTCATGCGGTCCCACGCGCGGAATCCGCCGGCAAGGTGGAGGTCCCAGAAATCGAGTGCGGCGCCGCTCAGCACAGGAACGTCGATGCGGTCGAAGTGCTGATACCCCGAACGCTCGTGGTACCAGGGCCCGTCGAGGGGATGCATGATCGCGTCGTGCAGCACGGGGTTCTTCCGCGGGGCCATGAGCAACTGGTAGGCGCTATAGACGTGGCGAATGTCGAGGTTCTCGTCGCGGATGCGTTCGGTGAGAGCCTGAAAGTCCTCCGGCGACAGGTCTCGCTCGGTGCGGCTGATCGACTCGCGGTCGCTGAGCTCGGTGTTCCAGTACGACAGGAAGCCCAGACTCAAGATGCCGCCGCGGTAGCAGACGTCGCGATAGAAGTCGGTGGCTCCCTCGATGGGCGCGATGGCGCGCAGGTGGGGAGGCTGTTGCGCGGCGACGAGGTACTGGATCCACGAAAAGTACGAGACCCCGACCATTCCAACATTTCCGTCGCACCACGGCTGTTCGGCGAGCCACTCGATGAGGTCGTAGCCGTCCTGCGCCTCGAGCGGGCCCATGAGCTGGTATTCACCCTCGGATTCGCCGGTGCCGCGCACGTTAGCCACCACGTGGGCGTAGCCGCGGGCGGCGAGATAGGCACTGTCGCCCGCCTCAATCGCGTAGTTGCCCATGGCGGCGGTGGGGTGTGGGTTCGAGGTGGGAACAGGGAGGTACTGGCCCTCGTTCCAGTAGGGCGCGTAGGCCACGAGAGCCGGATAGGCGCCGTCGTTGTCGGGCGCAAAGACGTCGACACTCAGATGCACTCCGTCGCGCATCGGAACACGAAGTCGTTTCGTGACGCGCATCTCGTGAACGGGCTGTGAAATCCGGTCGCGCCACGAGTCGCCCTGGCCGTCATTCCACTCCATGAGATGCACGTCCGATCATGAAGGCGCGCTACCGCTCGCGCACAGTTCTGTCGCCTCACTGTGGACTCTGTATGACAATGATGTCAAGGGTGCGCTCCACCCTCTCGCCACCCCTCCCCGCTTCCCCCTCTCTTACGGAACTTGTGTCATCAATGGACACCGTTCGTCTGAAACTGACACAGGTTGCGATGGAATGCGTCGCACATCGGTGGGGGCCAGGTGAAGCCAAGCAGGGCGAGTCAGCGTGTGGCGCTCGCAAGACGTTGCACTCGACAGTCAGTCGCCCTTGCGAATTTCTTCGGCGCGACGCTCGAGGTCTTGGAAGAAGTCGCTCTCCGCGATCTCGTTGATGTCTTTCTCAACCTGGGTCCGGTCAACGACAACCTGAAGGTGCTGAACCTTGGCACGCAGCGCGCGCTCGCGTTCGCGCACCTCCTCGCCCATGCGGCGGAAAGCTCGGGCCAACACGCCCACCTCGTCCTTGCGCGACACGACATCCGCGAGTGACTCAGGATCGTAGGTGTTTTGCTCAAGGGCGATGGCTGCGTCGGTAACCCGGCCCAGGGGCTTCACAATGCGGCGGCTGGTGAGCACTCCCACGGTGAGTCCGAGTATGAGCACGGCGATGTTGAGCAGCCCCTGCCGCAACGCGAGATCGTTGGCGGCGCGGCTCAGTTCAGCCTGTGGCACCGCGGACGCGAGCACCCAGTCCTGTCCCTGCACTGTGGACACATTGAATACCCACGGTTCACTGACACCGTCGCGCAGGATTGCATCAGCCATCACTGGGCGATTCCCGGTTGAGCCGACAGGCGCCGCGGCAATGAGGTCCTTACTCAGTCTTTGCCCGTCAGGGGAGCTGAGAGCGCTCACCTCGTTGCCAGGTGCCGCGACCACATTGCCGTTGCGGTCGAGAACGAAGAAGAACCCGGAGCCGAAGAATTCCCGCTTGTCGAGCGACGAGCTCAGTTCCAGCTTCGCTCGCTCGAGGCGAGCGGCGGTCTCGGCAGCGATGTCATCGAGGTACACGCCGGTGCCCACAACCCACTTCCATGGCTCGTAGTAGCGGATGTAACTTACCTTCGGTGCGGGCTGACTCGAGCCCACCCGTGTGCCGACGTAGTCGACGTAGCCGTCTCCGGCTGTGAGCGCCACCGAGCGGAAATCGCGGAAGAACTGCTTACCGTTGGCGTCTCGGTAGTTGAGCATGTTGCCGCGAAACGTGGGATTGGGTTCGACGATGGAGTTCATGTCGGGCGAGAACACGAAAAAGTAATTGCCATCGTCGTAGCGGAACTCGTTGAGCATCGCCTCAGCCTGAGTGATGGCGTCTGCCTGGCTGATCTTCCCCGCGTCGGCTGCCTTCCGGAACTGATCGATGGCGGAGATTTGCGCCGCAGTGACGTTCTTCAGCATGAGTTTGCGCTGGGCGAGGGTGTCTTCTTGGTAGTCGCTCGTGTCAGCAGTCATCTGTTTGATCGACAGTGCTGTGGAGGTGTGGAAGTTGTCGGCAAGGCTGTTAGCGCTTGCTTCGTCGGAGGCGCGAATAGTAATCGCTGCGTAGAGCGAGGTGACCACGGTGCTGGTCAGCAGTAGGGCTACCACCAAGAGGGACAGTCGAGATGGAATCGAATTCCAGAGTGAGCCTTGCGTCTGCTGGGTCGAGGTCATGGGGGGTCGTCAGGCATAAGTCGGCGACGCAGCTCGGCGGCAGCCATCTCGCGTGCTGTGGAGGCAGCCTCAATCACGGGGGCGAACATGGCGAACCCGTGCATCATGCCGTCGAAGTTCTCCCACGTGGCTTCGACGCCGGCATCAGTGAGTCGCTTGAAGTAGCGTGCCCCATCGTCGCGTAGCGGATCTTCATCGGCGGTGATGATCAGTGTGGGCGGCGATGTGGAGACATCAGTGGCAGCCAGCGGCGACCCTCGGTCGTCGTCGGTAGGGGCGCCGTAGGCCTCGTACATCCAGGCCACATCGGCGCGTGAAAACAGGGGGTCATTGGTGTTGAGTTCGACGGAGGGCGACGACATGCTCGAGTCGAGCGCGGGGTAGAAAAGAACCTGCGAGGAGATCGTGCACAGCTGGGTGTCGTGCGCCCTGCGTGACGTGACCACCGCCAAGCTTGCGCCGGCGGAGTCGCCCACAATCGCGAGTCGGCTGCTGTCGACTCCGACTGACTCGCCGTTCTGAAGAAGCCACTCGAGCGCGCGGTAGCAGTCGTCGATTTGCGCGGGAAAGGGGTTCTCGGGCGCCAACCGGTAGCCCACGCTCGCGAACGCGCACCCCGACAGTTCGACGAGTGAGTGGCAGAGAGCGTCGTATGAGTCGAGTGATCCCGACACAAAGGCGCCACCGTGGCAGAAGATAACCACCGGAGTGAGGGCCGTGGTGGGGTGCTCGGGTAGGTAGACGCGCAGCCACACGTCAGGCGCGACGAGGTGGTCGATCTCGTGGTGTGACATGCGGTGGGGAGCGTCGCCTGCCGACTCCTCCACCAGTAGGGAGAAAGCCCCCAGCGTGTCGGCACGCCCGCGTCGAGTTCCGGAGAAGATGCCTCTCCACATGACCGCCGTGGACTCGAATCGACGACGTGCGTATCCGGTGTGCAGGAGTGAGGTGAGGTGGCTCTGGGTCGTCATTGCATTCCAGTCGAGCGCCTCGGCGATGTCGTCGGCACTAGTAGGGCCGACTCGGTTGAGGTGCGACACCAGGGCGAGTTGCTCTTCGTCGAGTCCCCACATCTCGGCGAGCTCGAACCCCACCTTGCGAATCTCGGCGAGACTTCGTCCGGCGAATCCGCCTGCACCGGCGCGCGTGACGCGCTCGCACATGGCGCGAGCGTCTGGCGCAAGGGTCATGGGTCGAGTGTTTCATGATCTAGGTCAGCGGCGTAGGTCTTGGGGGTAACATGCGATTTATGGGGTTCGAGGTTCGAGGGAGCACGTCGTGACGAAGACGGTCTCGGTCCATTCTTTCCGGGGCGGAACGGGCAAGAGCAACACGGTTGCGAATCTCGGAGCCCTGCTGGTCGCCCAAGGCGCTCGGGTCGCCATTGTCGACACCGATATTCAAAGTCCCGGAATCCATGTGCTGTTCGGCCTCGCCAACACGACCGGGCCCTCCTTGAACGACTTCTTGTGGGGGCGTAAGGAGATCGGTGAGGTCACCCTCGATGTGACCCATCGGGTGGCCGCTCATCGCGAGGTGGTCGACGGGGGCGCACTCTTCCTGGTGCGGGCGAGTGTGAGCGCCAGTGATATTGCCCGCGTTTTGCACGAGGGATACGACGTTGGCGTGCTGAAGGAGGGTTTTCGCGCTCTGACCCGTGAACTGTCGCTCGACTTCCTGCTGATCGACACTCACCCGGGTCTCAATGAGGAGACGCTGCTGTCGATCATGATCAGTGATGTGCTGCTGCTCATTCTGCGGCCCGACCAGCAAGACTTCGAGGGCACCGCTGTCACGGTGGGGGTGGCGCGTCGCCTCAAGATTCCAGAACTTCTGCTCGTGCTCAACAAGGTGCCCTCGGGGGTCGACCTCGATGATCTAGTGGCACAGATGCACGAAACATACGATGCCGAGACGGTGGCGATTCTTCCCCTCTCGGAGGAGGTGGTGCGCAATGCCTCGGGCGACCTCTTCGCACTGGCGAGTCCGGAGCACGAGTGGTCGGCGCAACTGCGCATCGTTGCAGACCGGGTTGCTAGCACTCTGCAGCAGTAGTTTCACCCCCGCCCGCTAGAGTGCCGCCCTATGACCCCTGACGATTTTGAGGGCAACTGGTCGCTCGTGTCGTGGGAGGCCGACCATCTCGATCACACCACGTCGAGCCCGTTCGGTGCCGACCCCGTGGGGGTTATCAGTTACGGCGGCGGACGCATGTCGTGTCACATGGCAGTGCGCGGCCGCGCGTCGCTCGCCCGCGACGCCGAAGGCGTGCCCACCGAGGCGGAGCGTGCGCGTGCCTTCGTGACGTACGTCGCCTACGCCGGCCCATTCGAGGTGGTGGGTAGTGACGTAATTCATCACGTCGACGTCAGCCTCTTCCCAGGTTGGGTGGGCATCGACCTCGTGCGCGCGGCGCGCTTCGAGGGCGACCTGCTGCACCTCACGGCGCTCATGAATGCGGGCACCGCCAACGAGGCCACGCACCGACTCGTGTGGCGCGCGATGGCGCCGGGCGCCCGCCTTTCTTGACGACCCTCGTCGACGAGGCATCGTTTGGCTGACGCGCACTTTCTCAGTGGTCGATCCGAATGGGTGAAGCGCGTTGGAAAGTAACCCATTCGGCCGTTAAGATCGCTATTTAGATTGATCAGCAGAGGGCGCTAGAAGCTTCAGTGCTCGGGCCTCGAAGGAGCGTTATGGAGCGAGCGGGGCGCGGGTGAGCAGGGTTCGGTCGTCGGTGGTCAATTCCCGCGCGCTGGGCTCGCTGGTCTCCCTGGCCCTCGTCGCCGTAGCTCTGGTGGGCCTTTCGACGCCCGCCTCGGCAGTGACCACCGTGTACGTGGTGCCCAACAACATTGCGGTGGCGCAGGGCGCCCCAGCACCCACCTACACCTTCACTTACCGCTCGGGTTCGGCGACGGGTGACATCGTGGTGCCTGGCACCACGGCCGGATACCCGGCCATCACCGGTACGGCTCCCACGTGCTCGAGCACCTACTCGCCCACAACGCTTGGCCTGACTCCGGCTTCGATTACCTGCTCGGGCGGTTCAGATGTGGCCTACGCCTTCAACGTGACCACCACGGGCGGACTCTCAGTGGGCCCGCAGGTCGCGGCCGGGGCCCTGCACTCGTGCGCGCTGCCCGGCGATGGCACGGTGCGCTGCTGGGGCGCGAACGTCGACGGACAACTCGGCAACGGCACCCTCGTTGACTCACCCGTGCCGGTGTCGGTCGGTGGTGGTGTCACGACCGCGGTGGCCGTGACTGCCGGCGATTCACACTCGTGCGCCCTCCTGAGCGACCGCTCGCTTGTGTGCTGGGGCTCGAACTCGTCAGGCCAGCTCGGCGATGGCACCACTCTTGACTCGCAGTTGCCGGTGGCCGTGCAGGGGCTCGGTGGTCCCGTGGCGCAGGTGTCGGCTGGCAGCCTCTTCACGTGCGCGCTGATGGTCGACAGAACGGCGAAGTGCTGGGGATACGGCTTCTACGGCCAACTCGGCGACGGCAACGGCGGCAACGACTCGGCGGTGCCGGTGGCGGTGTCAGGCGTCGCCACCGCAGTGGCAGTGTCGGCCGGCGACTCGCACGCATGCGCGGTGCTCAGCACCGGCAGCGTGCTGTGCTGGGGATCGAACTCCGTCGGTCAGCTGGGCAACAACTCGCTGGTCGATTCGCTCGTGCCGGTGACTGTTTCAAGCATGACCACGGCCGTCTCGGTGTCGGCGGGATTTGCTCACACGTGCGCGGTGCTCAGCACCAAGGCCCTCAAGTGCTGGGGCGACAACTTCTACGGGCAACTGGGCAATAACTCGGTCACCGACATTTTCAAGACTCCGGTGTCAGTATCGGGTATCTCGACAGGCGTGTCAGTGACCGCGGGTGGCGCGCACACGTGCGCTGTACTGAGCACGGGCTCGATGAAGTGCTGGGGCGACAACTCGTACGGGCAGCTGGGTGACGGCACGATCGACCCGTCCCTGGTTCCCGTGGCGGTGGCGCCATTCGTATCGGGTGTTCGCGCAGCTAGCGGCGGCAGCCACACCTGTGCTGCGAGGTCGACGGGCGTCGTGCAGTGCTGGGGCTTCGGCGGCGACGGCGAACTGGGCGACGGCACATACGCCGACTCCTTGATCCCGGTGGTGGCCCTTGCCGGCCCCGCCACCGTGACGGCAGCCTCGCTCACCCTCGGTGTGGGTGTCAGCCTGCCGACCATCGGCTACACCTCGACGCCGGCCACGGTGCCAACTGACTGGCTGACCGAGCCCCTGTGCGACGCCTTCACCCTCACTGACACCACGTTCGGGTCCCCCCTCGTGGGCGTGCTGTCCGAGGGTACTTACACCACACATTGCGAAGGCGGTCAGATCGACCTCTACTCGCCGATCACGTACATCGAAGGCACGCTCACTGTTTCTTATCTCGCGGTGCCCACAGTCACCAGCCTCAACGTGACCAGCGGGCCGGTTGCTGG
>CALQEM020000037.1:0-20898 GCA_943329595.2 Bifidobacterium breve | reverse complement strand
TGGTGATGACCCTTCGGCAAGAGCCAGTTGGGCTCGATCTGGAAGATCGTCACGTCCTTGGCCTGGTGGGCGGCCTCCGAGATGACCTGCACCGCCGACGAGCCGGTTCCGAGGACCGCCACCGACCTGTCGGTGAGTTCGACCCCCTCAGGCCACTGGGCCGTATGGCAGATGATCCCCTCGAAGTCGTGGTCACCGCGCGCGAAGGGGGGGAGGAGGGGAACGTTCAGGAAGCCGACGCAACTGATGACTGCTGAGAAGGTGCCGTGGTCGATTCCCGACTCGGAGATGACCGTGTAGCTGCTGTCGGCATCGGACCATGCCACCGAGGTAACTCCGTCGCTGAGGCGCACACGCGTCAGCAGGCCCCACTTCTCGGCCACCGACTCGAGGTAGCCGAGGATCTCGTGCCAATCGGCGTAGTTGCGGGTCCAGTCGTGCCGTTCAAAGGAGAACGAGTAAATGTGCGACTCGAGGTCGACCGAGGCACCCGGGTAGCGGTTGGCCCACCAGGTGCCGCCAATGCCCGGGTTTTTCTCGAAGATCACGTAGTCGGTGATGCCCCGCTTGGTCAGCGCGATCGCTGCAGCGATGCCTGAGAAGCCAGCGCCGATGATGGCGACTCGCGGAGGTGCCACGCGCTCGTCCTCTCGTCGGTTCGATGGGGTTCTTGGCCATTGAACGGTGTTCGTCGAGCGTCGTCAAGGTGAGCGGGCGCAGCATCTCAGAATAAGGTCTAAACACTTGACCTTTTGGCGTTGCGCCGATAGAACTTCTGCACGAGGTGTCGGCCGCGCCGCTGTCGTCCTCGCCCATACTCCGGGGAGACTCCATGTCGACTGTGCTGGTCACCGGTGGTGCCGGCGGAATCGGAATGGCCATCTGTCGGCGGGTGGTCGAGGCGGGTGGCCGCGCTGTTGCCGCGGACCTTGGCCCAGCAATCGACCTAGTGTCTGGCAATGCCGAGCCCGGCATCACATTCGTTGAGATGGACGTCACCAACCGGGCGAGTGTCGACCGAGCGGTGGAGGCCGTGGCGGCGGAGGGCCCCATCGTCGGCCTGGTCAACTGCGCGGGCGTACTGCGCGACACCTTCCTCGGGGGGGTCGACGACGATGAGATGCGCTTCATGTTCGAGGTCAACGTTGCGGGCATGGCGCGTGTTACCGACGCGGTGGCGCCGCACCTAGCCGCTGGCACGGCCATCGTGAACATCGGCAGCCTCACCGGCCAGATGGGTCGGTTCGTGGGCGCATCCGTGTACGGGGCCA
Organism: Bifidobacterium breve; assembly: GCA_943329595.2. Classification (GTDB taxonomy): domain Bacteria; phylum Actinomycetota; class Actinomycetes; order S36-B12; family CAIYMF01; genus CAIYMF01. The sequence goes on along the minus strand of CALQEM020000037.1, from coordinate 19,627 downwards.
CCAAGGCCGGGGTGGCTGGCTACACCCGCTACTTGGCGATGGAGCTGGCGCCGCGCGGAATCCGGGTTAACAACGTGGCACCGGGCGTGATTCGAGTCCCGATGAGTCGATCGATGCATGCGATCTCGGGGGGCGAGGAGGCCGCGGCCGCCCATGTTCCACTCGGTCGGCTCGGCGAGCCGGAGGAGGTAGCCGAGGTGGTCGAGTTCCTGCTGTCTCCCCGTGCCTCCTACGTGACGGCTCAGACCCTGCTGGTCGATGGCGGGTTCATCGCGTGGTGAGCCTGTCGCAGACCCAGATCGACTCGGCCAACGCTGAGGCCCTCGCCCGACTCGGCGCGGTGGATCCTGTGGTGGTCGACGTGGCGCTCGCGGGAGACGTTCTGCCCGGGTACCGACCCAACCTGGTTCTGACCTCGGGGGCACCTCTCGCCTGGAGCGACTACGTGGGGGGCCAGCGCGACGCTCTGATCGGCGCGGCCCAGTTCGAGGGCCTGGCCCCGACTCGCGAGGCGGCGATCGCCGGCTTCGAGTCGGGAGAGATCGAGATCGGCTCATGTCACGACTACGCGGCGGTGGGATCCCTCGCGGGCATCTATACGGCGTCGATGCCGGTATTCGTCGTCGAGGACCGTGCCGTGGGTGCCGGCGGGTCCGGCGCGCCCCGGGGGTACTGCAACTTCTACGAGGGCAAGGAGCCGCGCCGGCTCAACTACGGCTGCTACGACGAGGGCGTGCACCAGCGGTTACTGCATGTGAACCAGGTTCTGGCGCCGGTGGTGGGCGAGGCTATTCGCAGGGTGGGGGGTGTGCCGCTGCGGTCGCTGATTGCGCGAGCACTCCGCATGGGCGATGAGGTGCACAGTCGCAATGCGGCTGCCTCGCTGCTGTTCGAGCGCGAGTTGTACCCCGCGTTCCTCGAGATGGTCGAAGGCGACCGCGCTGGGGTGACCGAGACGGCGGGCCACCTCGCCGAGAACGACTACTTCTTCCTTCGACTGTCGATGGCCGCCGCTAAGGTGACCGCAGATTCGATCGTCGGTCTCGAGGGGTCGACCGTGGTGTCGGCGATGGCGTTCAGCTGCCGCGGCTTCGCGATTCGGGTGGCCGGGCTGGGTACCGAGTGGTTCACCGGCCCTCCTCCGCTTCACGAGGGTCGACTGTTCGCGGGGCACACTGAAGACGAGATCACCTGGATGGGTGGGGAGAGCCCCATCACCGAAACCATCGGCCTCGGCGGGTTCGCTCAGGCGTGCGCACTGAGCCTGCAGGAGTACCAGGGCGGCTCGCCCGAGGTGATGATCGCGCGCAACCTCGAGATGTACGACGTCACCGTGGGCGAGAACCCCAACTACCGGATCCCCCTGTTCGGCTTCCGTGGCACGCCCACCGGCATCGATATCCGCAAGGTCCTCGACACCGGCATACTTCCGGTCATGGACGTCGGCCTCGCGGGTCGCGACGGGGGCCAGATTGGTGCTGGAGTCATTCGTGCGCCGCGCGAGTGTTTCGAGGCGGCGGCCACCGCCTTTGCCGCCCGCTACGGAGGTGATGCGCTGTGAGTACTGACCTTGCCGGACGCACGGCGCTCGTCACGGGGGGCACTCGTGGAATTGGCCGAGGAATCGTCGAGGTTCTTGTCGCCAGTGGCGCCTCGGTGGTGTTCAGCGGCCGCGATGCTGTGGCCGGCGAACTGCTGCAGAGTTCCTTGCCTGTGGGTGAGGGCCAGACCCTGTCATTCGTGCCCGCCGATGTGAGCGATGTCGACTCGGTCGCCCACCTGGTCTCTGCGGCGCGAGTGGCCCTCGGTGGCATCGACATCCTCTGCCACTGCGCCGGTATCTATCCCGAGGCCGAACTCGGCTCGATGACCGACGCCATGTGGCACGACGTCATCGACACCAACCTCACTAGCACGATGCTGCTCACGCGGGAGGCTCTCCCGCACCTCTCGGCCGCAGACAACGGGCGGGTCATCCTGATCTCGTCGATCTCTGGCCCCCGAACCGGAATCTCGGCTCTCACCCACTACTGCGCATCTAAGGCTGGCATGGAGGGATTTGCGCGGGCAGCGGCAGTTGAGCTCGCGGCCTCGGGTATCACGGTTAACTGCGTGGCACCCGGAACAATCCTCACCGAAGGACTTGCTGCCCTCTACTCGGCCGAGGGAGCGCTTGAGTCGGTGGAGGCGCGCATCCCCGCGGGACGCCTCGGCACTCCCGCCGACATTGGCCACACGGTTGCCTTCCTCGCAAGCAGTGACTCGTCGTTCATCACGGGGCAGTCGATCACCGTCGACGGCGGGCAAACCCTGCCGGAAGTGCAGGGGTAGACGTGGCCACTGAGGTGAGAGAGATGCCGCTGCACTACCGCGGCCACACGGCGCTGGTCACTGGCGCGGCATCGGGCATCGGTCGCGCAACGGCCGAGCGTCTTGCCTCGACGGGCATCCGGGTCATCATGGTCGACCGAGACCCAGAGCTCGAGCAGGTGGTGGCCCAGATGGTTGCCTCAGGACGAGACGCTGTGGCCCTCACCCTCGACATCGTCGAGGAGACGGGGGTCAGCGAAGGGCTCGAGCGCGTGGGGGCCGAGGGGCTCGCCTACGTCGTGAACTGTGCCGGGGTGCACGGGCAATTCTCCTTCGACGACATCACGCCCGAGGAGTGGCATCGCGTGCTCGATATCAACCTGCTGGGCGCCTTCGCGGTGACGCGGGCTGCCGCGAGGTGGATGCGCGAGTCGGGAAGCGGCGCGGTGGTCAACATCACGTCGGTCGAGGCAAGTCGGGTAGTCGCGCTCATCAATCCTGACGCCGTGCCCCATTACGCGGCATCCAAGGCCGCCCTCGAGATGCTGACTCGCTCGATGGCGCATGCCCTGGCCCCCGATTCCATCAGGGTTAATGCGGTCGCGCCCGGGTTCGTGTCAACGCCGATGTCGCGCGGTAACCACGCCACCGCGGGCTTCCCAGCACAGGTGGTGAGCCGAACGCTCATCCAGCGATACGCCGAGCCCGACGAAATCGCGGCAGCCGTGTGCTTCCTACTTTCCGATGAGGCCAGCTTCATCACCGCGACGACTCTGAACGTCGAAGGCGGATACCTGTCAGTCTGAGTGGCTGACGCGACGGGGACCGCGCGGTACGTTGCTCCCGCCCCACCGAGTGCTCAGAAGGAGGTGACCGTGACCGAGGTAACCCGTTACGAACCGTTCCTCGGACGCCACGCGCGCACCGGAACGTGGCCTGAACTCGCCCGGGGCACCTATCGCGTGATCCTGGAGGCGTGCGAGGCCGGCGACTGGGGGGTGGCGACGCAGCTCATTCCGCTCACCCTGCTCGAGGCCGAGGAACTGCATCAGATCTACGGCGCCTGGCCGGGGGAGATTCTCGAGTGGTTGCACGGTCAAGGCCTTGATCACGACGTGGTCGACGCCGAACATCGGCGTGTTCTGGCCGTCACGTCGAACGGCCTCGATCTCGCGTGGGAGGAGAGTTGGCAGAGGTACGTCGCCCTCACCGACGATGCTGCCGAGGCTGCGGGCCGGCATGACACGTCGACCGCCGAGCGCGTGATTGCCGCCCGCGACACCTGGCGCTCAGCCCACGACCAAGCGGTCGACCTCATCTACGGTCTGCTCGACGTGGGGGTGCGACTCCTGGGTGAGGACTGCCTGCCGGTGATGTGGGACCACCTGATGTCGTCGTGGTACGACGAGCACGAGCGGCGGCTCGACGTGGCCACTCAGCCGTGGTCTGAGTCGGCGCGCCAACTATCGCTGGCCATCGTCGACGGCTTCCACGGCCATCTTGCCGGCGTCGATCGACTCGGCGACGTCGAGTTGATTGAGGAGCCCGATCGCGTGGGCTTCCGCTTCGCTCCCTGTGGCTCGGGCAACCGGGTGATGCGTGACGACACCACCGATGGCCGGCCTCGAATGGAGGAGCCCTACCTCTTTTCTGTTACCACCAAGCCGCACGACTGGTCGTTCGGCTCCGCCGGGGTGTGCAGCTACTGCGTGCACTGCTGCCTACTCAACATGACCATGCCGATCGACCGCCTGGGCTACCCCACCCGTGTGATCGAGCCGCCCCTGTGGCCTCAGGCGCGCGAGGGTGGCACCTGCACGTGGTGGGTGTACCGCGATCCGTCGCTGGTTCCTGATTCGGTCTACGAGAAGGTGGGGCGCCGCGCCCCTCATCGAGAGGGAGGCCCGTCATGAGCGCCGTTCGCATGACGCAACTCGAAGTCCCCGACTACACACTCGGCCTGCGCGGCAAGATGCTGCGTCCCGAGAAGCTCGAGGCGGGCAGCACTGCGTTCTGCACCATCATCTACGGGCTCGACCCTGTCGACGGGGTCGCTGAGACCCCACTCTCGTCTGCGGCCAACGGCTATCCCGACGCCTTCGCGGTGGTTGATGAGTCGACGCGAGTGCCGCTTGCGTGGCGTCCGGGCACCGATGCCGTCATTGCTGACCTTCACGATGAGACCGGGACGATTCTCGGCGAATCGCCGCGGGGAGTCGTACAGCGACTCATCGCGGAATTCGGAGAGTTGGGACTCGCGCCGGTGCTGGGCTTCGAGTACGAGTGCTACGTGATGTATGCCGACGACGCCACCCTGCGCGCCCACGATTACCGCAGCCTGCGCCCGCTGGGCCGGGTCGACAACGCCTACAGCCTCAGTCGTGTCGCCGATGCGTCAAGCCTGCTCAGCGAGTTCGTCGACCGCATGGAGTCGGTGGGTATTCCCGTCGAGGCCGTACATTCCGAACTCGGTCCGGGCTTCTTTGAGTACGCGCTGGCGCCGATGGACGCGTTGCGGGCGACCGACAGCGCCGTGCGGGCTCGGCAGTATTTCCGCGATCTGTGCGCCGAGCGGGGACTCTTGGCCACCTTCATGGCCAAGTTCCGCGGCGGGGCCTCGGGGTCGGGCGGGCATGTGCACCAGAGCCTCTCGCGCAACGGCGTCAACGTGATGTCCGACGGTGCCGGAGGGCTGTCGGACGTCGGGCGACACTATTTGGCCGGGCTGCTGAGCACCATGGGTGACTTCACTGCGCTGTTCAACCCGCTGCTGAACTCGTACAAGCGCATCAGTGCTGGCTTCTTCGTGTCGGAGAACGCCAGCTGGGGCTGGGACAACCGCAATGCGGCCTGTCGGGTCGTGGCTAATGCGGGTTCAGGGGCGACACGCATTGAGCACCGGCGCCCCGGCGCTGACGCCAACCCCTACCTGCTCGCCGCAGGCATGCTCGCCGGCGGGCTCGTGGGGGTGCGGGGCGCGCTCGATCCCGGCGCTCCGCTTGAGGTCGGCGCCGACGCCACCGCAACCGGCGCGGTCCTCCCGCGCGACCTCCGCGTGGCGACGCAGGCACTCGACACCTCGGTGGTCGCGCGGCAGCTGCTGGGTGACCCCTTCGTCGACTGCTTCGTGGCTACTCGCAACGCTGAGCTGGCTGCCTTCGACCACTGGTGGGACACCACCATCACCGACTGGGAACTGCGACGCTACTTGGAGACCCTGTGAGCGATGGACTTCTGGGCTACGACGAGCTGCTCGAGCTGGCCGAACGGGGCGAGATTGACACCGTGGTGTGCGGCGCGCCCGACCCGGCCGGGCGCATCATCGGTAAGCGGCTGAACGTTCCATCTTTCGTCAGGCTCGCGATCGAGGGGTCGGGAGTGTGCGCCAGCACGTTCGTCTTCGCCGTTGACATGGACATGGTGCCGCTGGAACTGCCGGCGTCGAGCGCCGACAACGGGTGGGCAGACTTCCGGCTCGTGCCCGACCTGGCCACCCTGCGGCGCATCCCGTGGGAGCCGAATGCAGCGTTCGTGCTGTGCGACTCGTACGAGATGGACAGCGACCAACTCCTCGAGGTGGCGCCCCGCACCATCCTGCGTCGGCAACTCGCGCGGGCCGAGGAGAAGGGGCTCCGATTCGGCTTCGCGTCGGAACTCGAGTTCTACCTCGCCAGCACACCGTCGGCCCAGGCTTTTGCCCAGCGCTATCGAGACCTCGACATGCTGTCGACGCACCGCAACGACTACCAGATGAGTCAGGCCGGCCGTGATGACTGGTTCATTGCGCAGATCCGCAACCACATGAGCGACTTCGGAATCCCGATCGAGGCGTCGAAGCCCGAGTGGGGCCTTGGCCAGCAGGAGGTCACGCTCGACTTCACATCGACCCTCGAAATGGCCGATCGGCACGTGCTGTTCAAGTACGGGGTCAAGGACCTCGCCCACCGCGCCGGACTCACCTGCACCTTTATGGCGAAGCCGAAGATCGACGATGTCGGCTCGTCGTGCCACCTGCACGTAAGCCTCTGGGACCTCGAGGGCAACCCGCTGTCACACGACGGTGGGGGCACTGCGGGCACGGCAGGCATGTCAGCGCTGTTTGGCAGTTTCGTGGCAGGGCAGGCCGAGCACGTGCTCGACCTGGGCCTGCTCTTCGCCCCCACGGTGAACTCCTACAAGCGATACCTGCCCGATCAATTCGCCGGGACCGCCATTGCGGTGGGCGTCGACAACAGGTCGTGCGCCTTCAGGCTGGTGGGGCACGGACCCTCGTTCCGGGTCGAGAACCGCATTCCTGGCGCTGATGTCAACCCCTACTACGCGTACGCAGCCACGATCGCGGCCGGCCTGGCGGGCATCGAGGCGGGGCTCCCGACTCCGAGCGTTCACGACGGCAACGCCTGGACCGACTCCGCCCTGCCGTCGATGACCACCTCGCTGCACGCGTCGGTCGACCGCTTCGGGGCCAGTGAGGTCGCGCGTGCTGCTTTCGGCGATGCCGTGTTCGAGCACCTCTTCCTCTCGGCCCGCGCCGAGGTGGTCGCCTTCGAGTCGGGCTGCGTCACCGACTGGGAGCTTGTCAGGTACTACGAGCGCGTCTGACGCCTGCCTCATTTCCACCCACGGAAGGAATCCCATGCCCCTGCACCCCGTTGCCGCGCAGATGATCGACGACATGCTCACCTCAGGGCGGCCCAATGCGCACCTCCTTCCGGTTCCGGTCGCGAGGGAGAACTTCGAGACGCTGTTCGGCAGTCTCGAGCGCCCCGACGTGGCCCGGGTACTCGACGTGATGATTACGGTGCGTGACACGGAGATCGAGGGTCGGGTCTACTGGCCTACCGGCGATCCTGCTATCGCGCCCCTGCTGGTGTTCTTCCACGGTGGTGGCTGGCTGATGGGCAGTGTCGAGACCCACGACATGATGGCCCGCAAGGTGGCGCTGGCGACCGGCGCCGTCGTACTCAGCGTGGGCTACCGACGAGGCCCCGAGTCACGTTTCCCCACCGCCACCAACGACGCCTTCGATTCGGTGGTGTGGGCCGCGCAGCACGCGGCCGACTGGGGCGCCGATGCTGGGCGTCTCATACTGGCGGGCGACAGCGCCGGGGCGAATCTGGCCACGGTGGCCGCGCTGCGCTGCCGAGACGAGGGCGGGCCCAAGGTGGCCCATCAACTGCTGGTCTACCCGGTGACAACATGCGACCTCGAGGCTGGATTCGACATGGAGTTCGAGGGCGTGATGCTCTACCGCGACGAGATGCAGTGGCACCAGGACAACTACCTAGCGGCGCCGGCCAACCGGCACGACCCCCACGTGGCTCCGCTGCTTGCCGACCTGGCAGGGCTGCCGCCCACCACCATCGTGCTGGCTGAGTGCGACCCGATCCGCCCGCAGGGTGAGCTGTATGCCAACGCCCTCGAGGCTGCGGGGGTGGCTGTCTCGCTGCGCGAGTTCCCGGGAATGATCCACGGGTTCTTCGGCCTCGAGATGCTGTTCCCCGAAGCGGTCGATGCAATGACCTTCGCCGGCGAGTCGGTGCGGGTGGCACTGGAGCTCGAGGCATGAGCCCCCGGGAAGGTGCGGGGTCGGCGCGCACCGCTATCGTCACGGGCGCGGCCGGTGGCATCGGGCTAGCCACCGCGCTGCGCCTCGCGCGTGAGGGGTACCGGGTCTGGGGAGTCGATGTGAAGGAGGAGCCGCTGGAGCTGGCCGCGGCGGGCGTGTCGTGGGCGAGTGCCGACCTGTCCGATCCCTCGGCCCCGGCCCGCGTGATGGCCGAGTGTCTCGGCGACGAACATCTCACGTCGCTGGTGAACGCTGCGGGTGTGGCCTGGTTCGGCCGCGACGTGTCAGCCCTCGACGCTGATGAGGACCTGTGGTCCCGCACCTTGGCCATTAACCTCGAGGGCACTCGTCACATGAGTGCCGCCGCGCTGCCGTACCTGCGACGCTGCTCCGGCGGTGCCTCGATGGTGCACGTCGCCAGCATCGCTGGCCTGCGCGGCATGGATTCTCCGATGGACGCCTACCAGATCAGCAAGGCTGCGGTGATCTCGCTGTCGCGCAGCATCGCCCTACAGCTCGGTCCCGAGGGCATCCGGTCGAACACCGTGTGTCCGGGAGCGATCCTCACCCCGATGGTGTCGCCGCTGTACGACGAGTCCCCTGAGCGGCGAGTGCGGATGGAGCAGAAGACGCCGCTGAGGCGGCTCGGCATGCCCGACGACATTGCCGCGGCGATCTACTGGCTGCTCTCTGACGAAGCGTCCTTCGTGACCGCCACCGACCTCGTCGTTGACGGTGGCTGGGTGGCACAGGTCGTCTAGAGTCTTGCTACTGTCGGTCGCCTCCAAGGCGCGAAGAGGTGGGAGAGCGTGTCCGCATCCAAGGAGTCCTTCGGCCTCATTCCGGTGCGCTCACTCGCCACGTATGAACTGGTGCTCGAGCAGATCCGCACCGCAATCAATCTCGGCCGCTTCCAGCCCGGCGACCGACTTCCCACCGAGCGCGACCTCGCCGAGATGCTCGAGGTGTCGCGTACCACGGTGCGTGAGGCGGTGGCGGTGCTCGAGGCTGAGGGTGTCATCGAGGTGCGGCGTGGCCGCACGGGTGGACTCATCGTGCGGGAGGCGTCGCTGACGAGGAAGCAGTACGTGCAGCGACTTCGGCAGAGCAGGGCCGAAGTGCTCGGCATCTTCGATCTGCGGGTGGCCATCGAGTCGGCGGCCGCCGGCCTGGCCGCACAGCGCCGCACTGCCAAGGACCTCGCACGCCTACGACGGCTGCTTCGAGCCATGGGCGCGATTGAGACCTCGGCTCGCGACGGCGAGGGGGCCAGTGGCCCGTCGTCCTTCTCGCGGTTCCGCGGTATTGACTCGCAGTTCCATCTCGCCATCGCCGAGGCTGCACGCAGCCCGCGGCTCGCCGAGGCGATCGTGGCCGCGCGCGGCGCCATGTTTCACCCCATCGGCGCGGTCTTTGTGAAGATCGAGCCGTCGGCGCATGAACTACACGAGGCGGTCGTCGACGCGATCGATGACCGCGACCACGATCGGGCGGCAGCCCTGATGGGTGCCCACATCCAGGCAACGCGCGCCACGGTGGAGGCGTGGCTGTAGGTCGGGGCATACCGAATAGCTCACTGGTGTCGAAGTTTCCGGGCTAATTGGTTGTCAATTGGTCTTACCATTCGGTATGGTGGCGGAGATCGGCTCTCTCCCCGAGGAGGTCACGGTGACGACTAGCAGCGGTGACGCGCCTGCCTTCGACTACGGCACGTTTTCCTTCGGCTCGAAGGAAGAGGTGCTCGAAAAGGCCAAGGAGTACTGGAACCCGGGCAAGACCCAGTTCTGGAGTGACGCCGGGGTGCCGCTGGTCATCGACCGGCGCGAGGAGTACTTCCTCTACGACATGTCGGGAAAGCGCCTGATCGACGTGCACCTCAACGGGGGCACCTACAGTCTCGGGCACCGCAACCCGGAGGTCGTGCAGGCCATCACGCTGGCAATGCAGCACTTTGACATCGGTAACCACCACTTTCCGGCCCTCGCTCGCACCGCACTGGCCGAGGCGCTGATCACCTCGGCCCCGGCCTCGCTGACCAAGGTCATCTACGGCTCGGGCGGTGGCGAGGCCATCGACATCGCGCTGAAAACGGCGCGGCACACCACGCAAAAGCGCAAGATCCTCTCGATCGTCAAGGCGTATCACGGCCACACGGGCCTCGCAGTGGGCACCGGCGACGACCGCTTCTCGAAGCTGTTTCTCTCCGATCGCCCCGACGAATTCCCGCACGTGCCGTTCAACGACCTCGAGGCTATGGAGGCCGAGCTTCGCGGCCGCGATATCGCTGCGGTGATTATGGAAACCATCCCGGCCACGTACGGGTTCCCGCTCCCCAACCCCGGCTACCTCGAGGCCGTCAAGAAGCTATGCGAGCAGTACGACGCCCTGTATATCGCCGATGAGGTGCAGACCGGTCTGATGCGCACCGGCGAGCTGTGGGGCATCACGAAGCACGGCATCGAGCCCGACATCCTCGTGACCGGCAAGGGCATTAGCGGCGGCATGTACCCCATTGCCTGCGTGCTGGTGAGCGAGCGCTGCGCCGGCTGGCTCACCGAAGATGGCTTCGGCCACATCTCGACCTTCGGCGGCGCTGAGCTCGGCTGCATCGCTGGGCTCAAGTCCCTCGAAATCTGCAACCGCCCGGAGACCCGCTCGATGGTGCACTACATCTCCGACTTCATCGGTGCCGGCCTGCGCGAGATCCAGTCGACGTATCCCGACTGGTTCACCGGAATTCGCCAGAACGGAGTGGTGATCGGACTTGAGTTCAGCCACCCCGAGGGCGCCAAGTTCGTGATGAAGCGCCTGTACGAAAACGGCGTGTGGGCGATCTTCTCGACCCTCGACCCCAGCGTGCTGCAGTTCAAGCCTGGGCTGCTGCTGAAGCCCGACCTCGCCGAGGAACTCATGGATCGCGTCGCGGTGTCGGTGGGTCAGGCGTGGGATGACGTCCGCGGTGTCGCGAGGCGGAGCGCCTGATGGATGCGCTGATGTTCGAGTTGCCCCTCGCGCCAGCCGGTGTGCCGCGCGGTCGAGCGATGATCGAGAGGGCCGAGTGGGCCTCGCGCGCTTTCGCCTCGTTCGACGCGGCATCGGTGCGGCGAATCGTCGAGGCGGTGGCGCGCGTCGCGGCCGATCACGCACGGCAGTTCGCCGAGGAGGCCGTGGCCGAAACGGGATTCGGGGTGGTGGAGCACAAGGTCATCAAGAACCTGGCCTGCTCCACTGGTCTGGTTGAGGCCTACCGCGACCACGACTTCGTGACTCCTACCATCGACCCCACCGGCAAGATCGTCGAAATTCCGCGGCCGGCCGGAGTGATCCTCGCACTCACACCGTCGACTAACCCCGTGTGCACGGTGTACTTCAAGGTGCTGCTCGCGCTGATGACCCGCAATGCGATCATCATCAGCCCGCACCCCTTCGCCGCCGCGGTGTGTGCTGAGGCCGTGCACGTGCTCGCGGCGGCCGCGGTGGCGGCGGGCGCGCCCGACGGTGCCATCCAGGTGGTCGAGAAGCCCACAGTTCCGCTGATCAACGCGCTCATGACCGACGATCGGGTCGACGTGATCCTCGCCACCGGCGGCACCCCCATGGTGAGGGCCGCCTACAGCAGTGGCAACCCCGCGATCGGCGTCGGCCCCGGCAATGTGCCCGTGTTCGTCGACGCCAGTGCCGACCTCGCCGCTGCGGCGCAGCGCATCATCGACAGCAAGTCGTTCGACCACTCGATCCTGTGCACCAACGAGAGCGTGCTCATCGTCGAAGAGCCCGTGGCCGATGCGTTGATGAGCCAGCTGACTCGTGCCGGTGGACACCTCCTAGCCGACAGCGACCGTGACGCCGTGCGCGAGCTGCTCTTCCCAGGCGGACGCTTCGACACCCAGTGGGTCGGTCGGTCGGCTGCCGTCATCGCCGAGGCCGCTGGGGTGCGGGTGCCACCCCGAACCCGGGTACTGCTCGCGCCTTTCGAGCTTGCCGTGCCCGAGGAAATGCTGGCCCACGAAAAGCTCTGTCCCGTCCTGGGCGTTATCCGGGTACCCACGGCAGCGCGGGGGCTCGCGGTTGCTCAGGCGGTGCTGCGCATCAGCGGAGCCGGTCACTCGGCGGCCATCCACAGTCGCGATCCGGCTGTCATCATGAGGTTTGCGGCGGGTGTGCGCGTGCTGCGCGTGGCGGTTAACGTGGGCAACAGCCTCGGCAGCTCTGGCATCGACACCAACCTCGCGCCCACCATGACCATCGGCACCGGATTCTTCGGGCGTTCGTCGGTGGGCGAGAACCTCGAGCCCAAGCATCTGGTCAACCACACACGCATCGCGTACAACGCCGACTCGCGCGAGCCCATGGCCGACTTTGCCGGGCTCACCCCGTGGCATGGCTCAACCGACGCGGTGCCCGCCTACCCCACGGCCTCCAATGAGAACCTCGAGGGGGCCCACTCGAGCGCGCCGCGAGAGCCGCTCACCGCCCAGAGCGCCGAGCTTCGCGACGAGATTCGCCGTCTCATCATCGATGAGCTAACCGCTCTGATGAAGGGATGACCCGTGGCTGAGCTTCGCTCCTTCATTTTTATTGACCGTCTGCAGCCGCAGACAATGTCGTACCTCGGAACCTGGGTGCGTGGGTCTCTGCCGCGGGCTGATGTTGCGGCGCAGATCATTGAGGTCGCCCCCGGGCTCGACATCGAGCCGCTGACCGACATTGCACTCAAGCACGCCGATGTGCGCGCTGGCATCCTCGTGGTCGAGCGACAGTTCGGCTACCTCGAGATCCATGGCTCCAGCGCCTCGGTGCGCGCGGCCGCTGCCGCGGTGCTCGAGCGTCTCGACGCCTCACCGGGCGACGCGCTCAAGCCACAAATTCTGGCGTCACGTATCGTGCCGAGCCTCGACCGCCAGCACGCCTTTCTCATCAACCGCAACAAGATCGGTTCGATGGCGCTCACGGGCGAGTCACTCTTCGTGCTCGAAATGCAGCCGGCGTCGTACGCGATCCTCGCGGTGAACGAGGCTGAGAAGGCAGCGCGCATCAAGGTGGTCGACTACCGCATGATGGGTGCCACCGGGCGGGTCTACCTCACCGGTCGCGAGTCCGACGTGAGGGCAGCTGCCGAGGCAGCCGAAGCCGCGCTGAGGACCGCGACATGACCGCCGAGCACGACGAGATGCGGTCGATGGTGCGTCAGGCGATCCGTGAGGCACTGCCGTCGATTGTGCGCGAGGTGGCAGCCGAGCAGGTGGCCTCGCAGCGGTCGTCCGCGGCATCCTTGGCGGCGCTAGACCAGGCGCGCGAGCCGGTGGTGATTCGCACTGACGCCGACCTCGACGCCTTCGTGCACCGACTGCTCGCTCTTGCCGACAACCCGGTCACGCGTCAGCACCTGCGCAGCGGCCGGCGTTCGTTCACCCTTGTGGGTGCCGACGTTCGTACTGCATCGACCGCTGGGCGCTCATCGGGCACCGTTGCGGCGGGCGAGTTGCGGGTCGAGCGCGGTGCCGTGACCGAGCGTCAGGTGCGTGCTGCAGCAGACCAGGGACTCTCCCTCACGCTCGGCCCCCGAGCCGTGCTCACCCCGCTCGCGCGCGACCGCGCGCGAGCTCTTGGCGTCGACATCAGGAAGGAGTCCTAGATGCTGCGCGCAACGGTCATTGGCAATGTCTGGGCCACTAAGCGGCTGGCAGAGGTTCCGAACGGAGCCTTCCTCGAGGTGGAGGTCGACGGCGGCGCACGCCTCATCGCCTTCGACGCACTCGGCACGGGGGTGGGCGAGCAGGTGCTCGTCGCCACCGGGTCGGTTGCGGCGGGCTGGTTTCCGAGCTCTCCCCCCATCGATGCACTCATCATCGGATCGATTGATCCGAGTTAGCCGCACGGCAATCCGACCCACCACCCATCCACCCACCCCACTCCACCCCGGAGCGGGCCGCACAAGGAGAAGCAGATGTCGAACAACGCGATCGGAATGATCGAAACCAAGGGCTACGTGGCCGCCCTCGCCGCCGCTGACGCGATGGTGAAAGCCGCCAACGTGGTCATCGTCGGACGCGAGCAGGTGGGCGACGGCCTCGTGGCCGTGACCATCGTGGGCGACGTTGGCGCAGTCAAGGCCGCCACCGAGGCCGGTGCCGAGGCTGCGTCGTCGGTCGGCGAGCTCGTGTCGGTGCATGTGATCCCGCGCCCGCACCCCGAGATCTCTAAGGCGTTCGCGACCGAGGCTGCAGAGTGACTCAGGTCCCGCCACCCGCGGGACCTGAGCTGCGGGTCTACCTTCTCGTCGAGGACCTGCAGCCGCAGTTTGCGGCCTACCTCGCCACGCCCACCCGGGCGCGCGGGTATCCGCCATTTGCCGGTCAGCACTCGCTGATAGTCGAGGTGGCGCCAGGTCTGGCTATCGAGCGGGTCACCGACCTCGCGCTGAGGGCTGAGCCAGCGATCGAGCCAGGGATCCTGTTTGTCGAGCGCCAGTTCGGCGTACTCGAGGTGCATGGCTCACAGCTCGCCGATGTGATGCGAGCAGGCGAGGCCATCCTGCGCGGGTTGGGGGCGGCGCCTTCGGATCAGTTGCGTCCGCGGGTGCTCTTTCACGACGTGATCGAGGATGTTACCGACCAGCACGCGGTCATCATCAACCGCAATCGCGAGGCGTCGATGCTGATTCCGGGCGATACCCTGCTCGTGTACGAGATGACCCCCGCCCTGTTTGCGGCAGTTGCGGCGAATGAGGCCGAGAAGGCGGCGCCCGGCATTACGCTCGTCGACGTGTCGATGATTGGGGCGGCCGGACGTGTGTATATCGCTGGAAGCACCCACGACGTGGGTGTCGCCCGTGAGGCCATCACGAGTGCCCTCGCCGCTGTGGTGGGGCGCGAGCACTAGTACGTGCCGGCGGGGGCATCTGGAGGAGGGTGAGTGGATAACGACACTGAGCGCCTCGAGGCGATCGCGCGCGCGGCCCTGACCCACTACGACGTGGCCCCCGACTGCGACATCACCCTGCTGAACGTGTCGGAGAACGCGACGTACCTGGTCGCGCCTCCCGAGGGGAAGCGCACAATCCTGCGGGTGCACCGTCGCGGCTACCACTCGCTCGAGGCCATCGAGAGCGAGCTCGCGTGGGTGGCCGCCCTGCGCGAGGCCGACGTGGTGCGCGCTGCCCCAGTTCTTGTGTCGAGTGAGGGGCGCCGGGTGGTGGAAGCCTCACACCCCGATGACGGTGAGACCCGCCATGCCGTGATGTTCGAGTACCTGCCCGGCGTTGAGCCACCCGAGAACCGCCTGGTCGAGGACTTCCAGACGGTGGGCGCCATCACGGCGCGACTGCACCAGCACGCTCGGTCGTGGACCCCGCCTGCCGGCTTCACGCGATTCACCTGGGATTTCGAGACCTCCCTCGGCCCTCGCGGGCACTGGGGCAGCTGGCGCGACGGCATGGCGGTGGGGCCGAGCGAGGCCGAGGTGCTTGGCCGGGCGGCCGACCTCATGGGGCGCCGGCTGGCCGCCTACGGCAGCGGTCCCGACCGGTTCGGCCTGATTCATGCCGACATGCGGTTGGCGAATCTGCTGGTCGACATCGAGCACGACAATGCGGTGTCGGTGATCGACTTCGACGACTGCGGCTTTGGCTGGCTGATGTACGACCTCGGAAGCTCGCTGTCGTTCATTGAGCACTACCCGGTGGTGCCCGAACTCATCGACGCGTGGTGCACGGGCTATCGAACAGTGGCGCCCATCAGCGCAGATGACGAGGCTGAGCTCGAGACCTTCGTGATGTTCCGGCGCCTGCTGCTGGTGTCGTGGATCGGCTCGCACTCGGCCACCGAACTCGCCCAGGACATGGGCGAGGAGTACACCGAGGTGAGCTGCGAGCTCGCCGAGACCTACCTGCTACGCCACGGCTGATCCCCACCACCGCCCCCAAGGAGCATCTAATGTTCACGTCGATCGCGAGTCGCTCAGTCATCGTCACCGGTGGCACCAAGGGAATCGGCAAGGGAATCGCCCGCGCCTTTGCGAAGGCTGGCGCCAACGTGCTCATCACCGGGCGAGATGAGGCAGCAGCCGAGGCGACGTGTGACGAGCTCACCGCGCTGGGCGGAGGCACCGTGACCTACCTGCTGGGCGATGTAGCCGACCGCGCCGCGTGCGAGTTGATGGCAGCGACAGCGATCGAGCGCAATGGCGGAATCGACGTGCTGTGTGCCAACGCTGGAGTCTTCCCTGACGCCAAGCTGGTCGACATGACCGAGGCCGACATCGACCTGGTGCTCGGCACCAACGTGAAGGGCACGATGTTCTCGGTGCAGACTTGCCTTGCGGCGCTCACCGATTCTGGCCGTGGCCGGGTGATTCTCACCTCGTCGATCACCGGGCCCATCACCGGCTACCCAGGCTGGTCGCACTACGGTGCGAGCAAGGCCGCCCAACTGGGCTTTATGCGCACGGCGGCAATCGAGCTGGCCCCGCGCCGCATCACCGTCAATGCGGTGCTGCCCGGAAACATCGCCACCGAGGGACTCGCCGAGCTCGGCCACGACTACAAGCACATGATGGAGCAGGCCATTCCACTGCGACGGCTCGGCGAGGTTGACGACATCGGCAACGCGTGTCTGTTTTTCGCCACCGACGAGGCTGCCTATGTCACCGGTCAGGCTCTCGCGGTCGACGGCGGTCAGGTGCTGCCCGAGTCGATCTCAGCGCTTGAGGCCATGTGACGCCGTGACGACGAGCGCGAGCCGCGTCACCGAGGAGGCGCAGGGCGACTTCGGTCTGGGGCCGATCGCGGCCGATGCTCGCACGCGTGTACTCGACCTCATTGCTCAGCGTGAGCTGCGGTCGGGTGATCGAGTCGGCGCTGAGCGCGAGTTGGCCGAAAGCCTCGGGGTGAGCCGCTCAACCCTGAGGCAGGCACTGGGAATCCTTGAGAGCTCCGGTGTGGTGCGCAGCGTGTCAGGTCGTTCCGGAGGCATCTTCGTGGCGGGGCCCAAGGTCGAGCGCGACCTGTCGCAAATCGTGGGCATTCCCGAACTCCTGCGCGGGCAGGGGTTCACCGCAGGCTCCCGCCTCGTGAGCGTGTCGGTGGTGCCGGCCGACGAGAAGTCGGCGGCTGCCCTGAACCTTGTGCCGGGTGCCTTTGTGGTGTCGATCGTGCGCATCAGGCTCGCTGACGGTGTTCCCATCTCGCTCGAGCACGCTCGACTGCCGGCCGACAAGGTTCCCGGGCTGCCTGAGCGCGAGCTGGGCGGCTCTCTCTACGAACTGCTCGAGCGCGAGTACGACCTGCGCCCGCACGAGGCGACTGAGCGCATCGAGGTGATGTATGCCACCACCGACGAGGCGTCCATCCTCGGCGTTCGGCTCGGAGCCTCGCTGCTCTCTGTTCAGCGCACTACGGTCGATGCTCACGGTGTTCCCTTTGAGTACTCGCACGACCTCTTTCGCGCTGACCGCACACGCATCGTGGTGCGCTCGCTGGGCCTTCGCGACCCTCAGGGTGCCAGCCTCGTTGATGTGCACTCGGTGGAGTTTCGAACACGAGAAGCCCGATGACTCTCGACCCCAGCACGTTCACCGTTGACTCACTGACCGACGCCTACCGGGCTGGCGAACTCTCGCCGGTCGAGGTGACGCAGGCCTGTCTTGATCGCATTGCCGAGACTGAGCCCGAGCTCAACGCCTATGTGGTGGTCGATTCCGAGCGTGCACTCTTGGCGGCCGGTGCCAGCGAGGCGCGCTGGCAGGCGGCGCAGCCGCTGAGCGCGGTCGACGGGGTGCCGGCCTCGGTGAAGGATCTCGTGCTGATGCGAGGGTGGGCCACTCGCAAGGGCTCGCCGCACACCGACCCCCACGACCTTGCGACCGAGGACTCGCCGGTCGCACAGCGACTCCTCGAGGCGGGCGCGGTGGTCGTAGGTCGTACCACCACGCCCGAATTTGGTTGGAAGGGCGTGGGCGACAGCCCGCTCACCGGAATCACGCGCAACCCGTGGAACCCCGAGCTGGGACCGGGCGGCTCGTCGGCGGGTGCCGCGGTGGCGGCGGCCACCGGGTCCGCGGTGCTCAATGTGGGAACTGATGGTGGCGGCTCCATTCGCATGCCTGCCGCGTTCTGTGGTGTGTTCGGGCTCAAGCCGACAATCGCCCTTGTTCCGCTCTACCCACCGGGCGTATCAGGCTTGCTGAGCCACCTCGGCCCGATCACGCCCACGGTCACCGACGCCGCTCACATGATGTCGATCGTGGCGGTGCCAGACCCTCGAGAGATCTATCCCACGCAGCGCGATGACACCTCGTGGATCGAGGGCCTCGATGCTGGAGTTGTTGGCCTGCGCGTGGCCTACAGCCGCGACTACGGACATGCAGATGTCGACCCGCAGATCGCCGCAGCGGTCGAACGCACTGTGTCGCTGCTCTCCGACCTCGGCGCCATCATCACCGAGGTCGACCCCGGGCTCCCCGATTGCCGCGACGCCTTCATCGCGCTGTGGGACGCCGCCATGGCTCGTGGACTTGCGGGGCTACCTGACGACCGCCTCGCGCTGAGCGACCCCGGTCTCGTGGCCACGATGCGCCGGGGTCTGGCGCTGACGGCTCAGCAGTTCCTCGATGCCGACGTGGTGCGCCAGCAGGCGACCCTCGCAATCAACCGACTGCTGGTCGACCACGACGTGCTGGTGTCGCCCACGCTGCCGATCACGGCATTCCCGGTGGGGTCCGACGTGGCAGACTCCGCCACTCAGTCACACTGGGTCGACTGGACCCCGTTCACCTACCCGATCAACATGACGCGCCACCCGGCCGCGGCGATTCCGGTGGGTCTCTCGTCACACGGCCTACCCATGTCGATGCAGGTGGTGGGCAACCACTTCGACGACAGGCGCGTGCTGCGCGTGGCACGAGCCGTGGAAATGGCCCAGCCGTTCGCCCGCCTGCCACGGTTGTGACCTAGCCCGACAGTCGCTCCCACGCTTAGGGAAGGCTGTCTGCCCACTGAGACACACTCTCGACGCACGCCCGCAGAGCTGCGGCGAGTTCTTCCTCGCGACCCTCGAAGCGTGGGGTCGGCACAGGAATGCTGACAGCCACCGCTTCACCGTGCACCGAGGTGAGCAGTGCCCCCACAGCGCAGATACCTTCCGACTGCTCCTCGCGGTCGTAGGCGACGCCGCGGCCTCGGACACCTGCGAGTTCAGTGCGTAACGCTCGCACAGTGGTGATCGTGTGGGGCGTGTAACGCTCAAGGGTGCCCGCGAGCACACGATCGAGGTCGACCGGGTCCATGGCGGCGAGCATCGCCTTGCCGTTGGCACAGGCGTGCAGGGGAAATGCGTGCCCTACTGCACTCACAGCACGCAGTCGATGATCGGCGACCACCTGATCGAGAAACACCGCGCGATCTTCCTCAAGAATCGACAGGTCGACGGTTTCGTTGACCTCGCGTGAGAGTGCCTCGAGAAAGGGCCGCAGCTCCGAGAGCACACTGCGTCGAGCCGAGAGCGACATCGCAATAACCTCGGGTCCAAGCCGGTACGGGCCGCGAGGCCCGAGCGCAGTGACGTAACCGAGTTGCTCAAGTGCCAGCAGCAGTCTGCTGACAGTTGAGCGGGGAAGATCGACCCGCTCACCGATGACGGTCTGCGTGAGACCACCGGGGTGCCCTTGCAGACTGCGCAGAATGTCAGCGGTGCGGTTGAGCACCTGAATTCCGGATCGAGCGTCGGTCGGGCTGCTCATGCCAGCCCGACC
>CALQEM020000036.1:0-21374 GCA_943329595.2 Bifidobacterium breve | reverse complement strand
TCACTCGCGATCTGTTCGCGCTGGAGGCCTACCGCCGCGACCTGCGCACCCGCGCCATCGGCGACGAGTAGGCGCGTGGGGCTGCGCGAACTGCGGCCCTCGCTCGCGCCACCACGTGCGCCGACCACCCACGCGGGCTGGGAATCTGCTCGACGGTCACCTTCGGGCGGCTGGTCATCCCGCGTAGCTCAATTGGCAGAGCTCCCGACTGTTAATCGGGCGGTTATTGGTTCGAGTCCAATCGCGGGAGCAAGGCAAGTTCTGCACGCCAAGCAAGTTGGCCCTCACCGTGTTGGTAGGGGCCTTTTCGTGTAACAAACGTGCGGGGAGGAGTTTGACGGGCCTACGATTGGGCTATCGATGACGCTCGAAAACTGAGCAGATGTGACGCTCGAAAAGTCCAGCCACCGGCTCGCTGCGATTGTGCACCAGACCATCTGCCCCGTCATCCCTGTGAGGCGTGCGGCCACGCTCGGGCGAATCCGCCACTCACGCCCCACCTGACGCACCTCACTGACACAATCACCCCAGAGCATTGGAAACAGGGGGAGGTGACGATGAAGGCCGATTCGAAGCAATGGATCCAGATGGGCCCTGCGGCCACCGACGACGAGCAGCGTGCTCTTAACCTCCTGCGCGACGTGCTCCCCGACGCCCCCACCTCTTGGGCCTGGTCCAACGTCACTTTCATCGATGGCAGCGGCCGCATGGCCGAGGTGGATGCCATCGTCCTCAATCAGAGCGGCCTGTATGTGTTCGAGCTCAAGGGCTGGCGCGGAAGCATCACCGGGGGCCAGCAGAGGTGGAACGTCACCAGCGAGCACAGTAGGAGACGGGAGGAGCGCAACCCACTCTTGGGCACCCGCACCAAGGCCCAGCTCCTGGTCAGCCTGCTCGATGACGTCAAGAGCCATGAGAGGTCAGACACCCCCATTCCTTTCATCAAGCCGATCACCGTGATGCACGGGTCGGGCTCGCGGTTCCAGCTCGACGACATCGGCAGCCAGTACACCTACGCACTCGATGGCGCGGAGGTGAACGGCCTCCCCAAGCTCAGCACCCTGGTGACCAGCCCCACGCACTCCATCAACAAGGAGTACGCGGGCCAACTGGTCCGGCTGCTCATGAAGGCCGGCTTCACCCCCACCCCCAAGCAGCGCATGGTCGGTCAGTACGTGATCGACCTGAAGAATCCTCTGGCTGAGGGTGACTCGTGGGTCGACGTCGAGGCCCAGCACCACTCGCTGCCCGACATACGCCGCCGCATCCGCCTCTACGACGTGCCTCCCAATGCTTCGAAGCAGCAGCGGAAGGCCGTCGCCGACAACGCTCTGCGCGAGTTCCGGTTCACCAACGGAATCGGCCACGCCGGCGTGGTCACCGCTCTCGAGTATTTCGACACCGAGTCGGGCCCGGCACTTCTCTTCCCCGCCGACAACGACTCCACCCCCCTCGACGCGTGGCTCACTGCCAACTACCAGGAAGCAAGCCTCGAAACTCGTCTCGCGCTGCTCCGCCAGGTTGCGGAGGTGATGCGCTACGCCCACGGCCACCGAATTCAGCACCGCGCCCTCAGCCCGTCGAAGGTCCGGGTGAGCACGAAGCCGGGCGGCGCACTCGAAGTCACGGTTCGCGACTGGCAGTCGGCGGTGAAGCAGCCTGGCAGCCAGAGCATGACCGCGGGACTCACCGCTCTCAGGGGCGGCCTGCTCGCCCTCAGCCAAGCCGACGCGAAGGCCGAGACGTATCTCGCTCCCGAGACCGAGTCGATCAACGCCGACCCCGTGGCTCTCGACGTGTACTCGCTCGGATCGCTGGCCTACCTGCTGCTCACCGACCAGCCGCCTGCCGCCAACCGCGACGCCCTTCAGGCGCGACTCGAGAACGGCGGCCTCGACCCCAGCGCCGACATCGACGGCATCACCGATGAGCTCATCGAGCTCGTGTGCACTGCCACGCAGCCTTCCGTCATCAACCGCACGCCCACCGTCGGCTACTTCCTCGAGATGCTTGACGAAGCGCAGAAGAAGCTCCGCGAGAGCGCGTCGTCGACTGAGCCGGATGAGGTCATCGACCCGCTCGACGCACAGGAGGCCGACATCGTCGGCGAGTGGCTTGTCGAGGGTCGCATCGGCAACGGCTCCACTGGCCTGGCGCTCCTCGTCACCGGCGACCACCACACCGCAGTGGTGCTCAAGGTGGCGCACGACGAGAGCAAGGCGGCACGCCTGCAGGCCGAGGCCGACACCATTAGGTCCCTCGACCACGCGCGCATCGTCAAACTCATCGATGGCCCGATCACCGTAGGCAACCGCACAGCACTGCTTCTCGAAGATGCCGGCCGCCCCATCCTGTCTGAGCGGCTCCGCGACCTCGGCCGTCTCACCCTCGAGCAGCTCGAGAAGTTTTCCGCCGACCTGCTCGAGGCTGCGGCCCACCTCGAACGAGAGAGCGTGTTTCACCGCGACATCAAGCCCGACAGCCTCGGCGTACGCCCCGACCCTGGCGACCGCCGCCCCCGACTCGTGCTCTTCGACTTCTCCCTTGCGAAGGAGCCGCTGGAGGCCATCCGCTCGGGCACCGCGCAGTACCTCGACCCCTTCCTCGGCGGCGCCGCTCGACCGCGGTACGACTCCGCGGCCGAGCGGTACGCCGTGGCGGTCACACTGTTCGAGATGGCAACTGGCGGCCTGCCTGAGTGGGGCGACGGCATGTCCGACCCCGCCACCATCGCCGATGAGGTCACGGTGCACCCCGGCCTGTTCGACCCGTCGGTAGGCGAGCCGCTCACCGCCTTCTTCAGGAAGGCGCTGGCCCGCGACGCAGGCAAGCGCTTTGGCGACGTGGCCGACATGGCCGCGGCATGGCAGGTGGCATTTCGCTCCATCGCCGTGCCCGAGGATGAGGCCGAGCAAGATCAGGCCACCCGCGATGCCTCTGCTCTGGCTGCCACGGCGGCCACTCCCGTTGCCGAAGCTGGCCTCACTCCGCGAGCGATCAGTGCCTTGCTCAAACTGCAGGCCCCATCGGTGGGTGAAGTGATGGCGCTGCCGGCCATGGAGATCAACCAGATGCATGGCCTCGGCGTGGCCGTGCGCACCGAAATCCAGCACCGCCGCGCTGAGTGGCTCAAACGCCTCGGCGTGGGCACCCTCGTCGAGGATGATCTGCGCCCCGTGGGCCGCGGAGTGGAGGACTTCCTCGCGCGGTTGGTGCCCAGCGCCAACGGCCGCAACGCCGACACCGTGACGCTGGCGAAGACCATCACCTCCAACGACACCCTGAGCACCTGGCCCACCTGGAACGAGGCCACCCTCGCGGCCGGACTCACCGGGCCTGATGCGGCCGAGGCTCTGCGAACGTCGTGGACGCGCTCAGTCACGGTCGCAGAACTGCGCGCCGAGGTAGAGGAGATCCTCCTCAACAGCGGCTGGGTGGCCACCCCTCAGGAAGTCGCCCGCGTAATGCTCAACCGGCACGGCTCCACCGCTGAGGGTGCCAACCGAATGCGCAATGCCCTCGTACTGGTGCGTGCCGCCACCGAGGTGCCGGGCGATGGCGTGAACATCGAGGTGAACCGCGGTCGCAACCCCGACAGCCCGATACTCCTCGGCCTGGGGTTCGACGACGACGACCCCGCCTCGCGACTCGACGCCGTGCGGGCACTTGCCACCGAAATTGACGCCGCTGTGGCCGAACGTGCCACCGTGCACGGCAGCGCCGAAAGCCTGCGCCGAATCACCGAAAGCACCCTCGCCAACACCCCCGACCTACCCGAGCCCAAGCGCCTGCTCGCCGTGGCAGTTGCTGCCAGCCACTCGGCCGCACTTTCGGCCCGCGGCGAGATCTACCCGCGCGGACTTGAGCCCAGCGAAACAGTGCGCTCGGTGCTCGCTGGCGGCGTGCGCCTCATCACCGTCGACGGCCTCAACCGCCGAGTGATCGAGCGCTTCCCCGATGCCGCGCCGCTGCCGGGTCGACCCACACTCGACGCCCTCGTGGAAGCGGCCGCGCCCTCGCTGCACTGGCGCGACAGCGCCTACACGCGCGCCTCCGAGTCAGCCGGAATGTTGCGCACCGCCACCCGACTCACCAGTGCCACCGACCTCATTGAGCGCGACTACAGCGAGGTGGTGCAGCGACTCACCGGCTCACTGGCCTCGAAGTCCGGCGTGGTGCTCGCCGTGGCACCCCGCTCACTCGACCAGGCCCCCCAGGCCCTCGCCAACCGCTACGGCGTGCAGCAGGTGAACCTCACCGAGCGGCTCATCGATGCGATGCGCACGGTGGCCGCCGAGAAGGGTGTCGATTGGAATGTGGTGCTGCGCGCCGACGCCGAGCCATCGGGCACCCGCGACCGCAGCATGCTCGAGCGGCTCGTGGGCCTGGCCCTCGACAGCTTCTGGTCCGACCTCGTTGCGCGATCCGAACCCCTTCTGCTCACCGACATCGCGCCCGTGGCGCGCTATGGCCAGGTGGCCCGGCTGTCTGCTCTCATCGACCTCACCATCGCCCGACCAGCAGCCCGCTGGCTGCTGGTGCCGCATCGCCCCGCCGACGGGGCACCCACCGTGGAGGGCCTGCCCGTGCCCCTAGCCGCCGACGGCTGGATCGACCTGCCCACCGCACTGCTCACCAGCTTCGCTACTGCTTCGGCGGTGGCTCAGTGAGCGCGAGCAACCCCCTAGTGCGTGAGCTGCAGGGCCAGCTCAAGGTGGCGGCGGCCGACCTGCGTGCCCGCTCGGAGGAGCCGGGCCTGCCGTGGGCGGAGGCGCTGCGCGGGCAGTACGACGCCGCGCTAGCCGCGGGCCGCACGGGCTTGTCGTGGAGCGAGTGGCGCGACGGCGAGGTCGAGCAGGCAGCGGTGGCGTGGGTGCTGGCCACGGTGTTCGTGCGCTTCTGCGAGGACAACGGCCTGCTCGACGGCGTGCTCATCGCCGGTGAGGGGCAGCGCCAGGCCATGGCGGTCGACGCGGAGTCGGCGTTCTACAGCGCGTCACCCGAGCGCAACGCGCGCGACTGGCTACGCGAGGGCTTCCGCACCCTCGCCGCCACTCCCGCCGGGCGAGGCCTACTCGACCCTGCCCACTCTCCGGTGTGGAGTGCGCCACTCAGCGCCGACGCATGCTCGGGCCTGCTGCGGTTCTGGCGCGAGCAAGATGCAGGGGGAGCGCTGCTTCGAAGCCTCGCCGACCCACAGTGGAGCACCCGGTTCCTCGGCGACATCTACCAGGACCTCTCCGAGGCGGCGCAGAAGAAGTACGCGCTGCTGCAGACGCCGGTGTTCGTCGAGGAGTTCATCCTCGACCAGACCCTCACCCCGGCGCTGGCAGAGTTTGGGCTCGAAGGGCTGCGCCTGATCGACCCCACCTGCGGCTCGGGCCACTTCCTGCTCGGCGCGTTCGACCGGCTGCTGGCCGAGTGGAACACCACGGCCCCCGGGCTCGACGAGCGCGAGCGCGTGCAGCGCGCCCTCGACCACGTGCACGGCGTGGACCTCAACCCGTTCGCGGTGGCCATCGCACGGTTCCGGCTCACCGTGGCGGCCATGCGCGCGGCGGGCATCGCGCGCCTGCAAGACGCACCCGCGTTCCGCTATCACCTCGCGGTGGGTGACTCGCTGCTAGCGGGCTTCGCCGGCATCCAAGGCGACTTGCTCGACGATAGCGATGGCGCGGCTGCCTTCGCGTATGCGGCGGAGGACGTTGGTGAGCACCCCGGAATTCTCGACCGCGGCCGTTACCACGTGGTGGTGGGCAACCCGCCGTACATCACGGTGTCGGATCCTGCCTTGAACGAGGCCTACCGCAAGAGCTACCTGACCTGCCATCGCGAGTATGCGTTGAGCGTGCCGTTCATGGAACTGTTCTTCAGTCTTGCGATTCGTGCTGATGCTGGGACGCCTGCCGGGTACGTGGGACAGATCACGAGCAACTCGTTTATGAAGCGTGAGTTCGGTGTCAAGCTCATTCAGTCGCTGCTCTCGGGAGTTGACCCGCTGAATCCAGTGGACTTAACCGAGGTCATCGACACATCGGGTGCATACATTCCGGGCCACGGAACCCCAACGGTCGTGCTCATTGGTCGTCGACGGCGGCCCGTGAAGTCTGACCTTCGAGTAGTCCTCGGTCGGCGTGGGGAACCAAAGGCGCCCGCTGACGCAAGCAAGGGGAAGGTCTGGACAGAGATTGTCGAGAATGTTGACCGGCCGGGATTCGAGGGTGCGTACGTGTCCGTCCATGACTGGCCGCGCTCCCGGCTCAGGTTCGCCCCGTGGATTCTGAGCGCAGGTGGCTACGACGCTGTCGAGCGAATGGGATGGACGCCTGGGTCGACTTCAGTTCGGCCCCTCAGCGTAACTTCCGAGTTGATCGGATACACGGGTCAAACGAATGCCGACGACGTCTTCCTTGCGCCGGATGAAGCATTTGCGCGGACCGGGGTGGAAAGCGAAACTCATCGCCAAGTCGTGATCGGTGAGGTCATCCGTGATTTCGACATTGGGCGAAGCGACCACGCTCTCTTTCTTTACGACGCTCAAGAACTACTTCCGATCGACAGGTTCCCAGGAGCCTTCCAGCGCACGTGGCCGTATCGAACGGTGACCTGGGCAAGAGCCACATTCGCGAAGACCACATACCGGCAGGAAGGTAGATCGTGGTGGGAATGGCACCAAGTGTCGCTGGACCGACTTCGCACGCCCCTGTCGCTTGCCTTCGCGTTTGTTGCCACGCATAACCACTTCGTGCTTGACCGCGGCGGGAAGGTGTTCAACAGGTCTGCGCCGGTGATCAAGCTTCCGGCGGAGGCGACCGAGGACGACTACCTCGGGCTGCTGGGCGTGCTCAATTCCTCGACGGCCTGCTTCTGGCTCAAGCAAGTAAGCCATAACAAGGGGAATGGCGGCATCGGTGGCGGTATCGGTGATGAGGACTGGGAGCCACGATACGAGTTCACCGGAACAAAGCTTGAGGAGTTCCCGTTGCCCTCGGTGCTGCCGCTTAGCCGTGCACGTCACCTCGACCAACTCGCGCAACGCGTCGCCATGAGCGCAGCCGCGTCTGTAGCACGTGAAGGGCGCGTGGCCGCCAGCGAACTCGCCGCATCGCGCACGGCCTGGCTTGATCGACGCCGCCAGATGATTTACGAGCAGGAGGAGCTCGACTGGGAGGTCTACCGCCTCTATGGCCTGATCGACACTGATCTGACGTCCGGCGGGCATGGGATTGAGCAGATTTCGCTCGGTGAGCGCGCCTTCGAGATCGCGCTGGCCCGGCAGGTGGCCGCGGGTGAGGAGGAGACCGCGTGGTTCGAGCGGCATGGCTCCACCCCGATCACTGAACTCCCCGCCGACTGGCCCGACGACTACAAGGCTCTGGTGCAGCGCCGGCTCGACCTCATCGAGAACGATCCGCTGATCAACCTGCTGGAGCGGCCCGAGTACAAGCGTCGCTGGGCCTCGCGCTCGTGGGAGGAGATGGAGCGCGAAGCTCTCACCGACTTCGTGCTCGACCGGCTCGAGGCCGCCGAGCTGTGGAGTGACGGGCAGGGTCCGCGGGTGCTGAGCGTGGCCGCGCTTGCCGACCTGGTGCGCAAGGACGAGCAGATGCTCGAGGCGCTGCGCACCCTGACCGGCGACCGTGATGTCGACGTCACAAAGGCACTCGCCCCGCTGGTGCGCGAGGAGGCAGTGCCGTTCCTCGCCGCGCACCGCTACAAGCCCTCGGGGCTGGCGAAGCGGGCCGACTGGGAGAAGGTGTGGGATCTGCAGCGCCGCGAGGACCGCGACTGGGACGGCGGAAAGCCTCAGCCCATCCCGGTGCCGCCGAAGTACGGCCCCACCGACTTTGCCAAGGTGCCCTACTGGCGGGCGCGCGGCAAGCTCGATGTGCCGAAAGAACGATTCATCGTCTACCCCGACGCTGGGCGTGAGGGCGACTCCACCGACGTGTTGGGCTGGGCCGGGTGGGATCACGCCGAGCAGGCCCGCGCCCTGGCGCGCCTACTGGTGGACCGCGGGTCGGAGGGCTACCCGGTCGAGCGGCTGGTACCGCTGATGGCGGGCCTGGCCGAACTGGAGCCGTGGCTGGAGCAATGGCACTCGGAGATGGACCCAGCCTTCGGCGCCAGCCCCGCTCAGGCCATTCGCGGACTGCTCGAGCAAAACTTGACGTTGCACGGGCTTACCCGTGCCGATCTGGCAGCGTGGCGGCCGCAGGCCACCGCACGAGGAAGGAAGGCAGCGACGTGACCGCTTCAACGGAGGCCGGCACCATGATGCTGCGCGATGCTCTCACCATTCCTGAGGTGGTGAGCGCCACCGACTTCGTGCTGCGCCTGCAGTCCGGCGTGGAAGACGCCAGTGGCACCGTGGGCGAGTACGTGGTGACCACCGCGCTTGCCGAGGCGTTCGACGAGGCGCTGGGTTATGTGGAGGCCGCGCTCGGCCAGGCCGACGCCGGCGTGGGCTCGGTGAGCGACCAGGGCGTGTTCATTCACGGCTCGTTCGGCTCGGGTAAGTCGCACTTCATGGCCGTGCTCGACCTGCTGCTGCGCGGCGAGCCTGCGGCCCGGGCCCTGCCCGGCCTGCAGTCGGTGGTGCAGGGCCGCAGTGCCGCGTTGGCGGCCAACCTACTCACGGTCGACTACCACCTCATCGGCGCGAACTCGCTGGAGGAGGCGCTGTTCTCCGGCTACATCCAGCGCGTGGCAGTGCTGCACCCCGACGCGCCCGCGCCCATGCTGCACCGCAGCGACACCCTTCTCGACGATGCCGCGCGTATGCGTGATGCGATGGGCGACGGATTCTTTGACATGCTCAATGGCGGGGCGGGCGGTAGCGAGTGGGGCGGCCTCGACACCGCATGGGATGCCACAGCGTTTGACCGGGCACTCGCCGCGGCCGTGGGTGACGATGAGCGTGAGCGCTTGGCCTCCGACCTGGTGGCCAACGTGATGCGCGGCTACATCAACGCTGGCGAGTGGCTCACCATCGACGACGGCCTGGCCGTGATGCGCTCGCACGCCAAGCGTCTGGGCTATGAGGGCGTAGTGCTCTTCCTCGACGAGTTGGTGCTCTGGCTGGCCAATCACCTGGCCGACCGCGAGTTTGTGGCCACCGAGGGCTCCAAGGTGGCCAAGCTGGTGGAGGGGCGGCGCGGCCAGGGCGACGTTCCGCTGGTGTCGTTCGTGGCGCGCCAGCGCGACCTCGCCGACTTCCTCGGCGACGCGTCGGCCGGCATGGCCGCGGGTGGCGCGGGGGGTGCCGAGCGGCTGGCCGTGGGCCAGGCCTTCCAGTGGTGGGAGGACCGCTTCAACAAGATCACCCTGGCAGCCAGCGACCTGCCCGAGATTACCCACCGCCGCCTGCTCACCCCGCGCAACGACGACGCACGTGCCGCCTTGGCCGGTGCGCTGGCCACCCTCAAGTCGAACAAGGCCACGTGGGACGCGCTGCTCACCGGTGCCATCGGGGCCGACGAGACAATGTTCGCGAAGGTGTACCCGTTCTCGCCCGCGCTGGTCGACACCCTCGTGGGCCTGTCGTCGCTGCTGCAGCGCGAGCGCACGGCGCTGAAGGTGATGGCCCAGCTGCTGTGTGCCGGCCGCAACGAGCTCACCGTCAGCGACGTGATTCCCGTGGGCGACCTCTACGACGTGATGGTCGAGGGCGGCGACCAACCGCTCACTGAGGAGATGCGTCGGCACTTCGGCAACGCGCGCCGCCTGTACATCGACAAACTGCGCCCGCAACTGCTGCAGATGCACGGCCTCACCATCGAGCAGGCCGAGGCCACCCCGCGCAGCCACCCCTTCCGCAACGACGACCGGTTGGCCAAGACCCTTCTGGTGGCCGCCATCGCCCCGCAGGTGGAGGCCCTGCGCACCCTCACGGCTAGCCGTATCGCCGCGCTCAACCACGGGTCGGTCACAGCGTTCGTGCCTGGCACCGAGTCGATCGCCGTGCTGGGCAAGGTGCGCCAGTGGGCCGAGACGGTAGGTGAGATCCACGTCGGTGAGGGTGCCGACCCGGTGATCACCCTCGAACTGGCCGGCGTCGACTACGACTCGGTGCTTGAGCGTGTGGCCACCGAGGACAACGAGAGCGCGCGGCGCAGCCTGCTCAAGCGGCTGGTGTACGGCGACCTGGGTATCGCCGACGACGCCGGGCTCTTTGGCGGCAACGACTGGC
This sequence comes from Bifidobacterium breve, assembly GCA_943329595.2. GTDB lineage: Bacteria > Actinomycetota > Actinomycetes > S36-B12 > CAIYMF01 > CAIYMF01. Next base: position 11,182 of record CALQEM020000036.1, on the reverse strand, counting down.
CCATCGTGTGGCGTGGCAGCAAGCGCTCCCTCGCGGTGGTGTTCGGCAACATCCGCGACGAGAGCACCCTGCCCGACGACGTGCTGCGGGCCGATGGCGAGGGCTGGAAGGTGATCGTCGACTACCCGTTCGACTCCGCCGGGCACAGCCCGCAGGAGGATGTGAACCGCCTGCATCAGCTTGCCGCCGACGGCGTGGTGAGCCGCACGGTGGCGTGGGTGCCCACGTTCCTTACCAACGCCCGACAGGACGACCTAGGCAAGCTGGTGCGGCTCGAGCATCTGCTCGGCGGCGTGGGCGACCAGTTCGACCGCAACGCTGGCCACCTGCCGGTCGACCAGCGGCCGATGGCGCGCACCAGCCTCGAGAACTTGCGGCGCACCACGCGCGAGAAGTTGCTCAGCGCCATCAAGCAGGCGTACGGGGTGGCCCGTCGCGATCCACTCGACATCGACGTCGACGCATACGGAGAGGTGGAGGTGTTCCCCACCCTGCAGCCCGGGCTCGAGCTGCAGCCGCCCGTGGGCGCCACGCTCAAAGACGCGCTCTCCTCCCTCGCCGACCAGATGCTCTCCTCGCAGTTCCCCGACCACCCACGCTTCGAGCCCTCCACCACTGAGGTGAAGAAGACCGACGCCGCAGTGGTGTACGAGTTCGTGTTGAAGGCACGCGAGGGCGACGGCCGGGTCGACAACGTCGACTCCGCCAAGCGCAACCAGCTGCGCCGCGTGGCCAACCCCCTCGAGGTGGGCCAGTGCTACGAGAACCACTACGTGTTCGACTCGGCACAGTTCCCGTGGCGCAACCGCTTCTTGCAGGCCGCGGCCGAGGAGGGGCTCGACGGCGACATCCCCGTGCCCGTGCTGCGGCGCCGGCTCGCCCCCCACGGCCTGTCGACCGACCTGCAGAACCTGATCATCGCTTCGTGGGCGCTGCTCGACGACAAGCAGTTCGCCAAACACGGGGCAGGCGTGGCGATCACTCGGCTCGACGACGTGCGCGATGACCTCGTGCTGCGAGACCCCGAGCTGCCCGACTCCGCGGGGTACGAGGCCGCCCGGCTGCGCGCGGCCAAGCTGTTCGGGGTGCAGGGCGGCGCGCTGCTTACCGCGGCATCGGTCGCGCGGCTGGCCAGCTCAGTGCGCGAGTCGGCTGCCAACGCGCGCGAGGCGTGCGCCAAGCTGCAGTCGCAGCTGGAGCGGCACCGCGACACCCTGCAACTGGCCGACGAGGCACCCCGCCTGACCACCGCCCGGCTGGCTGCCGAGCTCACCGCGCGGTTGGCCAGTGAAAGCGACGACCTCGTGCTGGTGAACGTGCTGGCCGAGGCTGCGTTGCCGGCCGAGCCCGAGACGGTGGGCACGTCGATCTCCTCGGCGACGCAGGTGTCGGCGGCGCTGGCCGGAGCCACGTGGGCCGTGCTCGACAGCGTGGCCGGCCTAGCTGACGACGCGCAGGCGCAGGAGAAGCTGTCGGCGCTGCGCAACGCCGCGTCGCAGGAGGAGCTGCACCTACCGCTGGTGATGGTGCTTCGCGGCGCCGGCGACGCGTGCGCGAAGTTCCTCGCCGAGCGGGCGCCAATTCCTCCGCCGCTTCCGCCTGTTGTGCCCGTGGAGCCCGTCATCCCGGTGCTGCCGCCCGTTGATCCGGACTTCCCGGCGACCACCGTCGACGACATCACCCTCGAGGGGCTCGATGACCGCGTCAGCGTGGTGACCGACCAGATGCGCGCTGCCCTGCAGGCCAACCCGGGCAAGAAGCTGCACGTGCAGTGGTGGCTGGAGTGACGCCGACCCCTGCCTCGCCCATGCCCGTGGCCTCGCCCTCGGTGGTGGAGCAGTACGCGCGCGAACTGGTGCGCAAGGGCGGCACCACGCGCGTGCTTGCCCTGCGGGCATCCCCCAGCTGGCACGGGCCCGACCATGTGATCGTCGGTGGCGATCGCGTGCTGGTGCGCGGCTGCGGCTCGGCGCTGGCGGTGCGAGAGGCGATGCTCGAGCGTGAGCCCAGCGACTGGCTCGTGGTGCTCACCGACCGACCCAGCGACGACCTCGGCCTCACTCTGCTGGCACGCATGCTGCACCAACAGGTGGAGCCCATCGACGTGTGGCACACCGTGCCCGGCCTCTTCGAGGCGCGCTCGGCGGCCCCCGAACTGCGCGCTCTGGGTCCGTGGGTGGCAGCCGCACTGGTGGAGCACCGGCCCGTCAGCGGCTATCCGGTGGCGCCTGCCGGGGTGGTGACGCGCGACCACGCGCTGCGCATGCTCACCGCCGCAGTCACCGGCCTGCGTGGCGACGAGCTCGACGCCGCAGGCCTCCTCACGTGGACGCTCAACCAGCAGGCCCGTGACGCGTGGCGAAGCCAGCCCGAGGCGGTGCGCGACGGCATCGTGAGCTGGAGCTCGGGTGCGCTGGGCGCTGTGGCCGAGTTCGCGTTCCGGGTGGCCGGCAGTCCGGGCTCCGTCGATGCGGTCACCATCGGGCTGGCGGCCGACGTGCTGTGGCCCACATCGGGCAGCGCGCCCGAGTCAGCCGCCGCGGCACGGGTGCGGCTGGAGCCCTCCATGGGTTCGCGTCCCATCTCTGCGCCGGTGGCCATCCAGGTGGCCGCGGCGGCGCGCGGCATCGTGCTGCGCATGGGCTCCGACCCGGGACTCTCCGGTGAGCCCATCAACCGTTCCATGATCCTCTCGCGCGCACAGCTGCTGCTGGGCGACGTCGGCTGGGCCGACGGCGCGGTCCTCTCCGGGGTGCTGCCCGCCGGCTACGACGCCCGCCTGCTGCACCTCGCGTCGGCGCTCTCCGGCAGTGGTGACGTGGAGGCCAGCCTCACCGCACTGCTCGCGCACGACATGGCGCGCTACGAGCGGGCCGACACCACCATGCGCGCGCAGATGGCAGCCCGCCTGCATCGCTGGCTCGCGATTCCCGACCTCACGCCCACCGACCTACAGCAGGCGCTGCTTCGCCAGGCCCGCGACGATGCCTGGGTCGATCGCGCCGCTGCAGACGTGTGGGATGGCAGCACGGTTCCGGCCGTGTCGGCCGCCTACGCCGCTCTGGTGGGCAGCGTTGCTGCTCGTCGCACCGCGCACGACCGCGAGTTTGCGTCGTTGCTGGCCGAGGCCACCTCGCGCGACCTGCTGCCCGCCGACACCGTTCCGCTGGAGTTGTTGGTGGCGCGCGTGGTGCGCCCCCTCGCCCAGGCCGGCGGAGTGCTGATGGTGGTGGTCGATGGCATGAGCACCGCCGTGGCCGCGGAGCTGGTCGATGGTGCGCTCGCCCGAGGGTGGACCGAGTGCGTTCCCGCCGATGATCGCCAGCGAACGGCGGCGCTTGCCGTGCTGCCCACGCTCACCCGCTACTCGCGTACGTCGTTGTTCGCCGGTGAGCTGCGCGACGGCAATCAGGCCGATGAGAAGCGCCTGTTCACCGATGCCGGCGTTGGGCCGGTGTTCCACAAGGACGACCTGCGCGCGGGCGCGGGCGAGTTGCTGCCCGAATCGCTGCGCCAGGCCGTGGCCTCGGCCTCGCCGGTGGTGGCGGTAGTGCTCAACACCGTCGACGACACCCTGGCCAAGCACGACCCGGGCGGCATGGACTGGACGGTGGAGGCCGTACAGCACCTGGGACCGCTACTCGAGCTGGCCGCCGTGCATGGGCGCACGGTGGTACTCACCTCCGACCACGGGCACGTGGTGCATCGCGGGGGCGAGTCGCAGTCGTTCGAGGGTTCGGAGGCTCGGTTCCGTCCCGTTGCCGCAGCGGCCGCAGCGAACGAGGTGCTGCTGACCGGTCGGCGTGTGCTGGTGCCCGGTAGTTCGGTGGTGGCCGCGGTCGACGAGGGCGTGCGGTACGGCCGTAAGGCGGCGGGCTATCACGGTGGCGCCGCGGCGGCGGAGGTGACCGTGCCGGTGATCGTGCTGGCGCGTGACCCCGACCCGCTGGCAGCGTTGGGTTGGGTTGCGGCTCCGCCGCAGGCGCCGCGCTGGTGGTACGAACCCGTTGCCGCCAGCGAGTCGTCGGTGGCCGAGCCCGCGCGCCGGCCCAAGGCCACCAAGGCGCCGCAGGAGGACACCCTCTTCGAGGGCACGCAGCCTGTGGCTCCCACCGGCACCCCGGGCGAGCGCGCGGCCGCAGCACTACTCGCTACTGCGTTGTTCACCGCACGCAACGCGGCCCAGAGGCGCGGCGGATTCGACGACGACACGGTGGCTGCCATCGTTGCCACGCTCGTCGACGGCGGCTACCGCGCGCATCGCGACCTCGTCGCGGCAGCGGCCCGTGTGCCAGCTGCCCGCTTCCAGCCCACGATGGCGGCCCTGCGACGGCTGCTCAACGTTGAGGGGTACGAGGTGGTGTCGCTCGACCCCGACGGTGTCACCGTGCTGCTCGACCGTGCCTTGCTCTTCGAGCAGTTCGCGATCGGGGGAGTCGCGTGACCGAACCCGCTCCCGTGGTGTCCGAGCGCCGCCGGCGGGAGGTGATCGAGGCGCTGCGCCGGGGGTCGGTGCCCTCGCAGGGGCTCGACCTGCTGGCCGTGGGCCTCGATCGCTTCGAGCAGGCGATTGACGACGAGCTGGCGAGCGTGGCCGCCGGTGGCGCGATGTTCAAGGCGGTGCGTGGGGAGTATGGGTCGGGCAAGACGTTCTTCTCCCGCTGGATGGTCGAGCGTGCGCGCCGTGCTGGCTTCGTCACCTCCGAGGTGCAGGTCAGCGACACTCAGACCCCGCTGCACAAGCTCGAGACGGTGTACCGGCGCATCACCGAGAACCTCGCCACCGCCGAGATGCCACCCTCGGCCCTGCGCGACCTCGTCGACGGGTGGATGTTCACCCTCGAGCAGGACGCCGTCGCCGGTGGAGTCGATCCCGCCGACGAGCAGGGCCTGGCCAAGGCGGTCGACGAGCTGCTTGAGCGGCGGCTGGCCGCGGTGGCCCGCACCGCGCCTGGATTCGCCGCGGCCCTTCGCGCCTACCGGGAGGCCACCCTGGCCGGCGACGTGCCGCAGGCCGAGGGTCTGCTGGCGTGGCTCGGCGGGCAGCCGCACGTGGCGGCGTCGGTGAAGCGGGCCGCAGGGGTGCGCGGCGACCTCGACCACTTCGGCGCGCTCGGCTTCCTGCAGGGATTGTTGGTGCTGGTGCGCGACTCCGGGTACAGCGGCATCGTGGTGGTGCTCGACGAGGTCGAGACCCTGCAGCGCGTGCGCGGCGACATGCGCGACAAGGCCCTCAACTCGCTGCGGCAGCTGATCGACGAGGTGCACGGCGGCAACTTCCCCGGCCTGTACCTGCTGATCACCGGCACTCCCGCATTCTTCGACGGCCAGCAGGGCGCCCAGCGGCTGCCCCCGCTGGCCCAGCGACTGGCCACCGACTTCGGCGGCGACCCCCGCTTCGACAACCCCCGCGCCGTGCAGGTGCGCCTGCCCGGATTTACACATGAGTCACTTGTAAATCTGGGGGTACGCACCCGCGACCTCTATGCAGTGGGCGCCTCCCCGCGCGTGGGTGAGTTCGTCGACGACGCCTACCTCGGCGACCTGGCCAGCGCGATGGCCGGCCGGCTCGGCGGGCGAGTGGGGGTGGCCCCGCGGCTGTTCCTGAAGAAGCTGGTGGGCGATGTGCTCGACCGCGTTGACCAGTTCGCCGACTTCGACCCCCGACGCGACTACGCCCTCACGGTGAACGTCGCCGAGATGGACGAGGACGAACGTGAGGCAGCGACGGTCGACGACATCGACCTCGACGTGGGTGAGCCGGAGCGATGACCACCGGCCTCACCCCCGCGCTCGAGTACCACGTGGTGAACTCGCTGGGCTGGACGGATTTGAGGCCGCTGCAGCGCGAGGCGGTGGAGCCCGTCCGGCGCGGTGACGACTGCCTGCTGCTGGCGCCCACCGCCGGGGGTAAGACCGAGGCCGCCACGTTTCCGCTGCTGTCGGAGATGGCCGACGGCGAGTGGCGCGGGCTCTCGGTGCTGTACCTCACGCCACTGCGGGCGCTGCTCAACAACCTGCACCCGCGGCTGTCAACGTACGCACAGTGGATGGGACGAACCGTGGGGCTCTGGCACGGCGATGTCGGCGATGGCGAGCGACGACGCATGATCGCCGACCCACCGGACATCCTGCTCACCACGCCGGAGTCGCTCGAGGCGATGCTCGTCTCCACGCGCATCGACCATCGCGCGCTGCTCGGAGGCGTGCGAGCAGTGGTGGTCGACGAGCTGCACTCGTTCGCCGGCGACGACCGCGGCTGGCACTTGCAAGGCGTTCTTGAACGTGTGCAGCACCTCGCCAGTCATCGGCTCCAACGCATCGGCCTCTCGGCCACCGTGGGCAATCCCGACGAGCTGCTGCACTGGCTGGAGGGAGGCACGCCCGCCCTGCGCTCCACGGTGGTGAACCCCGACGCGTCGGCGGGCGCGGCTATGCGGCCGGAGATCACCCTCGACTACGTGGGCACCATCCCCAACGCCGCGATGGTCATCTCGTCGCTGCACCGCGGAGAGAAGCGGCTCGTGTTCTGCGACTCGCGCGCCACGGCCGAGACGCTGGCCAGCAAGCTGCGTGAGCACGACGTGCAGACGTTCGTCTCGCACTCCTCGCTGGGCGCTGAGGAGCGACGACGAAGCGAGGCGGCGTTCGCCGAGGCGCGCGACTGCGTAGTGGTGGCCACCTCCACCCTTGAGCTCGGTATCGATGTGGGCGACCTCGACCGCGTGATCCAGATCGATGCGCCGCGCACGGTCGCCTCCTTCCTGCAACGACTGGGGCGTACCGGTCGGCGTCCGGGGTCGAGCCGGAACATGCTGTTCCTCACCGTCTCCGACGATGCGTTGCTGCGGGCGGCGGGCCTGCTCGGCCTGTGGGCGACCGGGTTCGTCGAGCCGGTGCAGCCGCCGCCGAGCCCGCGGCACATTGCCGCACAGCAGCTACTGGCCCTCGCTCTGCAAGAAGGACGTTTCGGCGTGGGCACCTGGCGGCAGTGGTGGCCCGGCTCCGAACTCATGCAGGGTGCCGACGAGCTGCTCGCCTGGCAGCTGCAGGAGGGCTACCTCAGCCGCGACGGCGACTTCGCCTTCATCGGACCCGAGGCCGAGCGAGCCTTCGGGCACCGGCACTTCATGGACCTGCTGGCGGTGTTCACCTCGGAGCCGCAGATGCAGGTTCTGCACGGTCGGCGCGACCTCGGCTGGGTGTCGCCGATGACCCTCACCGCGCGAGTGCCCGAAGGCGGACCGCGGGTGCTGCTGCTGGGCGGGCGCAGTTGGCGTGTGACGAACGTCGACTGGCGCAGCCGGACCGTGAGCGTGGTGGAGCACGACGCAGGAGGGCGCACGCGCTGGCAGGGCTCGGGGCCTGGCATGTCGCTGCAGCTCGCGCGATCGATGCGCGACGTGCTGCTCGGCGACGACCCGCCGGTCACGCTGTCGCAGCGCGCTCAGGCCGGTCTGCTGCGAGTGAGGGAGGCGTCGGTGGGTCAGGTGGACGCTTCGGGGCTCACGCTGAGGGCCGAGGGCGCCGGGAGTCGGTGGTGGACGTGGGCCGGTACGAAGGCGAACACCAGCCTGGTCGCTGCGCTCGGTGCCTTGGGTGTTGAGGCGGTGGCGGACCACGCGAGTCTGCTGACGACCAGTGCCATCGGCGTTGCCGAGGTTGCGGGTGTCGCCGCGCTCCTTCAGTCGTCGGAGCCACCCCAGCCGCTGATCAGTGACGACGCGATGGAGGGGCTGAAATTCTCCGAGGCACTTCCCCCCGACGTCGCGCGAAGCACGCTAGCTGAGCGCATGACAGATGTTGCCACCGCGCGGCGGGTCGCGGGGGAGTCATTGGTGCTGGGGTGAGGACACGGTCAGCGGGAGCAAGGCACACGCTGTATGCCAAGGACGTTGGCCCCCGCCGTTGGTGGTGGTCGCTTCGTGTCACCAGATGTGGCACGCGGCCTCGCTCAGTGTGCCGGGGGGCAAGCGACGCCCGGCCAATAGATGACCGATGGCGTCCGCCTCCTGGACTTGTTCTCATGCGCCGGCACCGTGGATGCCGGGCTGCCGACCCCGAAGATCTGCCGCTGTCAGCCGTAGGTGGAAGGCTGTCGCAATGGACATCGGGGAACTTGTCGAATGGGCTCACCGATACGACGGCTACGCACGACTCGCCGCCACACCAGACGCCCTCACTGAACTTCTCGACCCAGCGCGCCGGGCATGGCTGGACACTGGCGGGATTCCGGACTGGTGCGGCGTCGACCTCCTTCGCGGCTGGATGTTCTGGCTGGCCAGAGCCGATTACTTCGGGGGAAGTGACCCCGATGAGTGGGCCGCTTTGGCAGTCGCTCTGAGCCGGCATCCGGACGCCCAACCGGCCGACCGGCCACCCGTGCCAAGGGGCGTCGACCCAGACGGGGCGGTGCGAATCCTGGTGTGGAACACGGCCTGGGCGCGGCCCGGATCGGCGGCGGACCAATGGCTTGTGAATCAGAAGCCAGAAGGGGCGGACGTGGTGGTGCTCGCCGAGGCCTGCATTGACGTGGTTGCCAGTTGGGGCGGACACGTTGTCGACGCAGGCAACGACTGGGGCTACCGGACCAGCAAAGACCGAAGGAAGGTCCTGCTGTGGTCCCCTCGGCCGTGGAGGGACGTTCAGACCGGCTCGACAGACTCCACGCGAGGCCGACTCGTCAGAGGAGTCACCGACACCACTGCCGGACCGGTGACTGTGGTCGGCGTGTGCGTCCCTTGGCGGATGGCGCATGTCGCTTCCGGGCGAAAGGACGCCGCCCCGTGGCAGGAGCACGAGCGCTTCCTCCGCGAGTTTCGCGACTTGCTGAGCAATGAGGACGGCGAACGCCCGCTCCTCCTCGCCGGGGACTTCAATCAGACGATCCCAGCGAGTAGAGCGCCGAAGGCACTGTCTGACCTGCTGATCGAGTGCCTCTCGGGGGCTAAGGTCCTCACCTCTGGGTACAAGGCCGAGGTGCGACTCCTCAACCACGTCGCCATCCTGCATGGAACCGACCTCAAACTGGAGGAGACGCTGATCGTCCCCGCTGCCCAAGGGCAACGCCGACTGTCCGACCACGACCTCGTCGAGGTCAAGTTGCAGGCCACACTGCGCTGAAGCCAGCGCCGAGTCCCAACCGTCGTCGGTCCATTTTCAACCACTGCCAAGGGGTCCACTTTCAGCCGGCATTGACAGTAGCAAGGCAAGCGATGCACGCCAAGCAAGTTGGCCCTCACCGTGTTGGTGGGGGCCGTTTCGTGTCACGAACGTGCCACGAATCCTTGTTTTCGGGGCTCAGTCGGGAATACGGAGCCCCTCCCGAGCGTTTTAACTAACTCGCGAGGCTTTAGCCCGCGAGGAGGTCATCCGGACGCTGCCGGCCCTGCCTCCCACACCAACACAATACGAACCCTCACCGAGGGTTCGCTGCGCTGTCTGCCTGAGGCCGCGCTGCACGACACCGAAACAACAACAACGGGAGGCCCATCCGCCGACACGGGTTCTCCCCTCAGACACTGGGAGTTCATCTTGGCCGACATCGTCATCCGCAACATCACCTGCCTCAACGACCTTGTTGAGGCAACCGCTCACCTCTTCTTCCGCGCGGGAGAAGGTGCCACCGACATGTTCAGTGATGGCACCCTCACCATCGGGCTAGAGCCTTGGATTCCTAGCGACTTCGAACTCGAGGTCATGGTGGGCATGGACGACGAGTTTGACTGCATCTACGACATTCACAGTGCGCACTGCACCTGCGTGTCCGATGCACGCACTACCGATCCGAGGCAGTTGACGTTGCTGGAGGTCACCCCAGACTTCGGACTTGTGCAGTACGTGCCGTGTCCCCGCCAGGGCACGCACAGCAAACTCACCGAATGCTGGATGTGCTGGTGCGACGTCGACCGGGGCGCCATCAGCGCGCGGGCGGCGCTAGCCGCAGCACTGTCTGGTTAATCGACTTAAGAGGGTCGGATCTCGCGAGGGTCCGACCCTCTTTCGATGGGAAGGTGAGTCGCACTCTTGTCGCGGCCAGCTAGCGCGCCGAGGTGAACCCGACGGAATCTCGCAAGCCCAGACGGACGATCTCGCTCAACGCAACAGTGCCGCCACCACTTCATCCGGCAGATGCTGGCCGATTGATTAAAGACTTCTCGCGGGATTCCCGATACATCGGCCATGAATACTAAACTTCGCGTCAGTGCCGTGTGTGTAGGTCTCGTGCTGCTAGGTGGACTTGTCGCCACTGGCGGATCGGCGTCGGGGGCATCACTATCGCCTTCATCGAGCGTGGTGACATCAGGGTCTACGACCTACACCGCCACGATACTTACGCAGCCCACGCGCACTGTTTTGCGAAACGCTTCGGGCGTGTGGGTCGCGACGTTCACGAACGGGTCGCGCAGCGTGGCGCTGGCAGGCCCGGGCCGCAAATTCTCCGAGCCGTCGACGACATCCGCGACTGTGACCACGAATGTGTGGGTTCGGCTCGCGCCGACCCCATTTGCAGGGGTGGTTGACCCGGCCTGGTTGGTTGCGGCTCTCGCTGACACCACGCCCGACGTTCTTGCGGTCGCCATGCAGTACGTGTACGGGGCCCCCGCGATCACCTCTGCGGGAGTCACTGTTGCTGGCGACGCATCGTACGGGCCGTTGGTCAACGGCGCGCGAGTGGCGGGCTCTGACTTCAACGACTATTTGGGGTTGGCGTGGAGGTATTCCGACGGCTTTCTCGATGCCGCGGAGACGGCGCAAATTCGTTCGTTGGACTGCTCAGGCTACGTGCGCATGGTGTTCGGGTACCGGCTCGGTATGCCACTCGCACGCACTGTCGGGGTGTCCGGCGCACTGCCTCGCCGTGCGTTCGAGATGGCTGGCAGCGCGCCAGGCACGGTCCTGGTCTCGTCGCCCACGCGCCCGGCACTGCCCACTGCTCTCCAGGCTGGTGACCTCGTCTTCTTCGATGCCTCCACCACAGACGGCACGCAGATCGATCACACAGGCATCTACCTCGGGTCGGACTCATCGGGGCGTGCCCGCTTTATCTCGAGCCGGCAGACGGCCGACGGCCCGACGTTGGGGGATGTCGGCGGTGCCTCGATTCTCACAGGAACCGGCTACTGGGCGACAGCGTTCCGCGCAGTCCGACGCCTCTAACAACCCCGGCCCGCCATCGACT
>CALQEM020000035.1:0-21658 GCA_943329595.2 Bifidobacterium breve | reverse complement strand
CGGCGCGACCAATCAGGGCACTTCGACAGCCGGGGCGGTCGACCAGCAGGGCGAGAGCCGAGCGGGCAGAGTCGAGGAAGGCCGGCTGCTCGGCCGAGGCGACACGGTGACGTGTGATGACGATCATCACTCCATCCTGCCGCAGCACGGGTGAGGCCGACACCTTCCCATTCGGAAAGGTGGTGCTATCGGCGGTGGGCAGTGGGCTCACCATCGCGCCGGACCTTCACCCCGGCTCACCCTCTTACCCGAACTTGTGTCAGAACAAGACAGTGAACGTCCACTTCTGACACAAGTTCCGGAGAAAAGGGGAGAGTCGCGCACCGTCGACTGCACCAGCCGCCGCGGCACGACCCCGACGACCTTCACCCCGGCTCACCCTCTTACCCGAACTTGTGTCAAAACAAGACAATGAACGTCCACTTCTGACACAAGTTCGGGAAAGGGGGGGCATGGTGGCACTGAGCTGTCGCGCTCGCTACGCGCGGAGGGCGCTTCCCTGAACAGGTCCTCCCTGCCCGAGGTCGGGACGTCCGTGGCACGATGTGGGCATGTCATCGAAGAAGGGCGGCCAGCGTCGCCCGGGCAATCCGGCCAACCGCTCAGGAACTCCGGCCACGTCATCGAAGCCGACGCCGGCGACGACCGGCCTCAGCATGCGCCGGAAGTTCGAGCGCCGTTCCGCGCCGTTCATCCTCTTCCTGCACCAACTGCCACGCTGGGCCTTTCCGCTGCTGATGGCCGTGTTCCTCGTGGCGGGCCTGCTGATACCCATCGCCTGGCTAGGCGGCGTGCTGCTGCTGGCACTCTCGCTCTTCCTTGTGTGGCTCACCATTTTGTCGTGGCCGGTGCTCAGCGTGTCGGGCCGCCTGCTGCGCTCGGTGACTATCGCGGCCGCCCTCGCGGTCACCTACGCACGGTTCACCGGCAGCCTCTAGCCTTGACTCCTCGTTCCACCGTAGTTGATACTGATTCTCATGTTCAGACTTCTTGCGACGTGCACTGCCCTCGCGGCCTCACTCCTGGTGTCGGCGTGCTCCAGCACGTCGGGGGGTGCCACCCAGCCCACGACGCCCGGCTCGGGCGGGAAAATCAGCGTGGTGGCCGGCTTTTACCCGCTGAGGTTCGCCGCCGAGACAGTCGGAGGCGACCAGGTGGAGGTCACCACCCTCACCGCGCCCGGGGTTGAGCCGCACGACCTCGAACTCACCCCGCAGCAGGTCGTACAGATTCAGGAGGCCGACCTGGTGCTCTACATTCCCGGCTTTCAACCCGCGGTCGATGCTGCCATCGCGGCCGAAGCGCCCACGCGTGGGGTTGACGTCACAGCGGGTATCTCGCTGCTGAACGGCGAGCAGAATGTGGCTGACCCGCACATCTGGCTCAACCCCCTGAATATGACCACCATCGGCCGCACCGTGGCCGCGAGGCTCGCAACACTGAAACCCACCTCGGCGCCCACCTTCAGCACCAACACTGACGCCTTTGGGTTGTCGATGAACACCCTGAACGACCGCTGGAAGAAGGGCACCACCACCTGCGTCAACCGTGACCTAGTGGTGAGCCACGAGGCCTTTGGCTACCTCGCGCAGCAGTACGGCTTCACCCAGGTGGCCATCTCCGGACTCGTGCCCGATGCCGAGCCCGCTCCGGCTGTGGTGGCCAGGGTCGCCGACTTCGTGCGCGCCAATAACGTGAAGACCATCTACTTCGAGACTCTCGTCGACCCGAAGATCGCCACCGTGCTCGCTCAGGAAACGGGGGCGGTCACGGCCGCGCTCGACCCCATCGAGGGAATTCCGGCGGGCAGCACGGAGACCTACACGACGCTGATGGACTCTAACCTCGCCGCCGTGGTGGCAGGGCAACCCTGCTCATGAGCACCAGCGCATCACGTCCCCCCTTCGCCCTCACGCGCGCGTGCGTTGAATTCGACGGCGAGCACGTGGTCGACGAGATCGACCTCACCATCGATGCCGGAGAGTTCGTCGCGGTACTCGGCGAGAACGGCACCGGCAAGACCACGCTAATGCGGGCACTGCTTGGCCTGGTGCCCCTCGCGCACGGAAGCCTTCGCCTCTACGGCGTGCCGGCCGACCACTTCCGCGACTGGCAGCGGCTGGCCTACGTGCCGCAACGACTGCTCGCGGCCGGCAACGTACCGGTGTCAGTGTCGGAAGTCGTACGCTCGGCCCGCATCAGCCCCCGCTACAGATTGCGCTCCGATCGCGAGAGCACGACCCGTGCACGCGAGGCGCTCGTCGCAATGGGGCTGGCCGACCGCTGGCGCGACCGCTTCGACAGCCTCTCGGGCGGCCAGCAGCGCAGGGTGATGATCGCGCGGGCGCTCACCACTGATGCCGACACCCTCGTGCTCGACGAACCCACCGCCGGAGTCGATTTCGAGAGTCAGCGCCACCTTGCCCACATTCTGGGAGAACTGCACCGCGAGGGCCGAACGATTGTGCTGGTCACCCATGAACTCGGCGCGGTGGCCAACCTCGCCACCCGCGCGATTGTGCTCGGACGCACCGACCATGGCTCGGTGCTGTACGACGGCCCCACTCCCCTGCCGCCGCACCTGCGGCACGACATCGCCCACCACGACACCGACCATGCCGGTGACGCCAGTTCGGTGCTGCTCGACCAGCCCCTCCCCGAGGCACCATGACCCCCTTCTCGTACGACTTCATGCAGCGGGCACTCGTGGCCGCGATCATCGTCGGAATAGTCGCCCCCCTGATCGGGACATTCCTGGTGCAACGACGCCTCGCCCTGCTCGGCGATGGCATGGGCCACGTGGCACTCACCGGCGTCGGCATCTCCTTCTTGCTCGGGTCGGCTCCGGTGGTGACGGCCATGGTGGTGGCCGCGATCGGCGCCGTGATTATCGAGGTGATCCGCTCGCGCAGCCGTACCGCGGGCGACCTCGCCCTGGCCCTGATTTTCTACGGCGGCATTGCCGGCGGGGTGCTCTTCGCCTCCCTCGCAGGTGGAAAGGGCGCTGGGGCCCTCAACCAGTACCTGTTCGGCTCGCTCAGCACGGTCACGACAGACGACCTACTGGGCCTCGCGATTCTCGCCCTAGGGGTGATCGTGGTGCTGGTCATCTTCGGACGCGAGATGTTTGCCATGAGCCTCGACCCCGAGGTGGCCGAGGTTCAAGGAATCCGCACCACGGCCATGAGCATGATGCTCACCGTGCTCGCCGCCGTGGCTGTGGTAGTGGGCATGCGCACGGTTGGTCTGCTGCTCGTGAGCGCCATCATGATCGTGCCGGTGGCCGCCGCGCAGCAGCTCACCCGCTCATTCCGAACCACGATGGCCCTCGCGGTGGCGCTGGGGGTGGTCGCGTCAGTGGTGGGGCTCACGTCGTCGTTCACCCTCAACGTGCCCCCCGGACCCACCATCGTCTTCGCGGCCCTCGCCCTCTTTCCCCTCGCCGCGCTGGTCGCCATCCCGGTGCGACGGCGCCGCAGGCGGGAGCACTAATGGCTGGCACCGCTCCGCTGCGCACCACCCGCCAGCGCACGGCCGTGATCGCAGCCCTCGGAGAGGCCGACCAGTTCATGTCGGCGCAGGAACTGCACGCACACCTCGCCGCCTCGGGCGAGCGGGTGGGCCTGGCCACGGTGTACCGCACACTCGCCACGCTCAGCTCGGCCGGTGAGGTCGACATGCTGCTGCGTGACGACGGCGAGTCGGTCTACCGGCGCTGCAGCGACACTCACCATCACCACCTCGTCTGCCGCCAGTGCGGCCGCGCCGAGGAGATCTCGGGGCCCACGGTTGAGGCGTGGGCCACCGCCGAGGCAAGCCGTCACGGATTCACCGACGTGCAGCACACGGTGGAGATCAACGGCCTGTGCGCCGCGTGCTCGTCCGGCTAACCCCGCGTTGGCATCGGGGGCACCCAAGCACGCACCTATCGCGCTGCGGCGCCCCAGGTGACTGCCGATGGCTACTTGTAGCGGTAGCCGCTGGTGAGGGTGGCGGTGCCGCCGGGGGCGGTGACCACCACGTCGACCAGTCCGGCCGCGTGCGCACCGGTGTAGCAGGTGATCTGGGTGCCATATCGGTTGACCGAGACCCGGGTGCAGGCCACGCCACCGATACTCACCGTGGTTCCGGCGGCGAAGCCGGTGCCGTAGATGTACACCTTGGTGCCACCGCGGGCGTACCCGTAGTTGGGCTTGATCCGGGTGATCGTGGTGGCGACCACCGGTTGCACCGTGACCACGCCGTCACTGGCGTACTGCACTGGCGAGGTGTAGTTGCTGGTGGTGGCAGCGCCCGAACAGAAGTTGTAGTACGTGCCCGTGGGAGTGGCCGAGCTGATCGTTACCGGCGTTCCTGTGCCGCCGACACCGGTGAACACCGCGCACGTGGGCGCGATCATCCCCGGCGACGCGAACGTTTCAGAGTTCTTGAACCCGGAGGCGGTGAAGCCCAAAGCCGGCGGGGTCTGCCCGACCGTCCACGTTGCCGACTTGGGGTAGACCTTCACCGCGTACGCCGGGGTGACCGTGAGAATGCCGTCGACGTATACGACAGTCTCACCGGCCGACCCCACTCCCCCGGTACACACCACCGGGTACGTGCCCACCGGCAGGATGGGTCCCGGGGTCTCGGGGTCGTAGCTGCCGGACACGCCGCGGCGCGGGTCGGGGGCCACCGCGCAGGTCGGCGTCGTGGTCCAGGTGCCCGTGAACGCCGAGGGCGGGGTGCCGACCGCGGCCTTGAACCGGAACGACGGGGTGGCGTACCCATATTTGATCGACTTCGTCGACGGGTACGGGGTCACCATCACCGTCGTTGCCGAGGTAATCGTCAGACTCCCGGTGTCGCTGCCGGCATCACAGTTGGAGTCTGAGGCGTAGGAGGCCGTCACCGTGTACGTGCCGGCGGCCCACCCCGCGGTCGACACCGGTGCGATCAGCGGGAACGGCACCGTGGTGCCACCGGTCGGGTCGTCGTCCAACTCGTACGTCACCGTGCCGGTGCACGCCACCGGAGACACCGTCGACGACAGGGTCAGTGCGCCCCCGGCGCCAAGGCTTCCGGTAGTGCCGGTGTACGTCACCGCGGTGGCCGCCTTGGTCACCGTCAGCGAGCCCTTGGCGTAGGAGAACTGGTAGCCGGTGCCGGCGCTGCCGCCCGAACACTGGGTGTCGTAGGTACCCGCGGGCAGTGGTGTGGTGGTCACCTCGGTGGACGTGCCCTGCAGGTACACCTTGCACACCGGTGCTGTAGCCGCGGCGTCCGAACCGCTGTATCCGGAGTATGAGGGGGTCAACGCGGGAGTCGACGCGCCGTACGTGATCGACGGCGAAGCCGGTGACGGCGTCACCGTCACCGTCATGTCCACACTGGCCTGCACCTCCACCGCGCCCATGTCGGGTGCGGTCCCCAACGAGCGCGCGTAGCCCGTGCCCCGCTCGTCGGTGGAGGGGTCAGAGCCACCCGCCACCCCCGCATCGAGCACCGGACTCGTCGCACCCGGCAGCATCGTTGGAATATGAACCGTGGCCGACCCCGCCACCAGGAAGCCACCGTTGTCGCCTAGCGCGCCCAGCAACGGGTCCTGGCCGACCTGGTTGCCCGCCACGCCATCGGTGACGAAGGTAGTCGGGCCGTAGTCGCCGTCGTAGAAGAGCGAGCCCTGACGAAACGACGAGTTTGAGGCGGTGACTGTTGCGGTGTCAAGAACGATGTCGTAGCCGGTGGTGGTGCCGGGGTTAGTGACGATTGAGTTCGTGAACGTCGAGGCCGAGTAGTACCCGTAGAGCACGTTGCCCTTCGGCGACGTGTTGCCCGACAGGGTGCTGAACACCACCTCCGCGTCGCCGGAAGCATGGATAGCGCCGCCCGCCGTGGCCGCCGAGTTGCCAGACAGCGTGGAGTTGAGCAGCACGAGCTTGTCTGAGACCCTGATCGCGCCGCCGAGGTCACCGGTGTTTCCGCTGAACGTCGACCCGGTGACGTCGAGCTCACCGTTGTACGAGAACACCGCGCCCGCCGAGTAGGTGCTGACATTGTTGGCGAAGTACGAGTCGGTGATGGTGCTGGGCACGGCGAGAGTGTCCTTGCTGCGGCTGATGTACACCCCGCCGGTTAAGCCAGCGGTGTTGCCGGTGAACGTGCTGTGGGTGATGGCCACACTGTCCGCGGTGTCGAGGGTGACGGTGTTCGTCAGGCCGCCGAACTGGTCGTTGTCGTCGAACACCGAGTCGGTAATGGAGATGTCACCGCCGGAGAGGGCCAGCACGCCGCCGGTGTTCTGGGTGAAGGTGACCCCATCAAGAGTGACGTCGGTGCCGCTGGTGGACGAGATCACCGGCGCGCCCGTGAACGTCGTGAAGGTGACGTCCTTCACCGTGAGCATCGGGAGCTCGACGGACAGGGCGCCAGGGGAGCCGCCGAAGGTGTAGGGGGTGAGAGTGTGGCCCTGCCCGTCGATGGTGAGCGGAACGCTGCCAGACAAGGTGCCAAAGTTCGCCCACTGAATGTCGGCGCCGACCGTGATGGTGTCGCAGGGGGTCGTCTGCGAGCCGAACGCGCTGAGGGCAGCACCCAATGTCGGGAGGTCAGTCACTGTCGGGCCGCACTGCGTGCCGACCGCGTACGAGCGCGGCAGGCGCGGGTTGCCGAGGTAGGCGCCCAGCAGGCCGGTGGTGGCCAGCATCGATAGCCCCACCATCCCGCTCTTACGCCGCATGCTCCGACGGGCCGCGCGGTTCGTGACGGGCTCGGTCATGGGGTGTCTCCTCGTCGTCGACTCTCTGACTGAGTTCTGGGCGAGAATAGACGGGCGGTTTATCGGCACCTCCTCTCGTTGGGGGATACCCATCGAATCGGGCATGAGCCGCTTCAGAGTGCGGCGATGGCCGCCTCGAGGTTGCCGGCCAGCGCCAACCGGTCGACCTTGCCGGTGGGGGTGCGTTGTATGGCGTCGACCCGGTGCACCACCTCCGGCCGCACGCCGCCGGTCATGCGCGTCACCGCCTGCACCAGCTCGGTGAAGTCGGTGCCGGGCGGGCAGAGGGCTGCCAACGCCAGCGCCGTGATTCCCTGCTGGTTCGTGAAGCCGAAAGCCACGGCGTCGTCGACCAGCGCCGCGTCGTGTAGAAGAGAGTCGAGTTCGGCCGGGTCGACCTTGACCCCGCCCACGTTGAGCACCTCCGACGATCGGCCAGAGAGCCGCAGTCGGCCGTCGGCCGAGATGACGCCGACGTCGCCCGGGTAAAACCACCCGTCGCGCAGGGAAGCCCGCGCTGCTCCGCAGTAGGTCGCTGGCAGCCCCTCGCGCCGGATCCGCAGTAGGCCCTCAGCCCCGGCAGGCAGCACCTCGCCTGACTCTGGGTCGACTGCCTGCACCTCCACGCCCTCCACGACGCGGCCGGCGTCGAGAGGGTCAGATCCCTGGGCAGTCTGCACCGCGGCGGGTCCGGCCTCCGTCGACGCGTACGAGCGCACCACCCGAGCAGTGGTGAGCGCCACGATGTCGGCCTCCAGCCGCCGCGAGCTGACCGCCCCGGCGATCAACGCGACCCCGACGCGCTCGAGCCGCTGACCGGTGCGGGCGAGCTCGCGCACCACCTCGGCCCACTGCGCCGGCGATCCCTTGAGCGCTGCCACTCCCGCGCGACGGGCGATGCCGATGCTCTCGGGAGCGGTGCCCGGGCACAGGTAAGTCTGGCCGTGGGCCATGCACCAGTTGAGGGTGAGCAGGCCCACCACGCTGCCGATGCCGATCATCGACATGAACGGCGTGGCGCGCACCCACGCCGCCCCCGCGGAATCGGTGCGCTGGTCGAGGTAGCGCACAGTGAGCGGAACGCCGACGGGCGCCCCGGTGGTGCCGCTGGAGTAGGCGATGCGGCACAGGGCATCGCGGCTGGGGAACGCGTGCGGCTCGATGTCCGACGACATCGCGGCCGCGCGCGCCAACCAGTTGTTGTCGACAATGATCGTGCGCTCGGGCGGGAAGCCGGGCTCAGGCTCGACGGTGATCACCCAGTCGACCTCGTCGGCGCGTTCGGCCCCCACCTCCCCCGGAATCACGCATCCCACCGCCGCCTCATGGAACAGCATAAGGGTGAACACCGGCGCAAGCATCCCGCTCACCTGGGCCGCCACCACGTCGCCAGCGCGCACCCCGGATTCGCGGAGCATGGCTGCGATCTTCCGCGCGTGGTCGAGCAGCTGGGCGAAGGTCAGGTCGCGACTGGCGGTGACCAGCGCCGGCGCGTTCGGTGCCGCCCGTGCGGCCCGGACCAGGTGCTCGAACGGCTGCACCCCGCTGTCGATCACCATGCGCCAATCTAGCCATGGGCTGCGCACATGTGTCGAGAGCTCGCGACCTCGGGTGCTGAGGGCTTTCCATCGAATCGGGCAGGAACGTCTTGCTGCTGCATGCTGGATTTCCCTCAAATCGCCCCTGTCTAGGCGCGCCATTTCCTAGGGTTGCCGTATGACCAGCGAGCGGCGCCGTCTGCTGGTCGTGGAGGACGACGCGCTCACTGCCTCGCTTCTGGCCGAGACCCTCGTCTCCCAAGGGTTCGAGGTCACGACCGCCCACGACGTGGTGGAGGCCCTCGGCGCAGTCGACAGATGCGACCCCGATGTGGCCCTCATCGACATAGCGCTCGGCGAGGGGCCGAGCGGGATCGACCTGGCCCACGTGCTTCACCGCGAATACCCGTGGATTGCCCTGCTCCTGCTCACCCGGCATCCCGATCTACGCACCGCAGGAATCGACGACGAGGATCTGCCTCCCGGCTGCGGGTTTCTGCGCAAGGACCGCGTGCGCGATGCCAAGCACCTCTTCGACGGCATCGAGGCGGTGCTGGCCGACCAACCTTCTAGCGTGCGCGATGACCAGGACCCGTCGAAGCCACTCGCGTCGCTCAGTTATCGCCAATTGGAGATCCTGCGGTTGGTGGCTCAGGGATACACGAACGACTACATCGCTCGGAACAAGGGTACGAGCCGCTCGACGGTGGAACGGTGGTTGACCGACATCTTCCGACTGCTCAACATCGACACCCACGGTGACGTCAACCCGCGCGTTGAGGCGGCGCGCAGGTTTATCAGCGCGGCGTCGCTCCCCGAGCGCGGCACTGACTGAGTGGAAGGGAGCAGAACCGCGCATGAACGAACTCCGCGCTGCATTCCGACGCATCGGGACGCCTGACGCGATCACCTGGACTTCATTCTGGGTGACGTTCATCGCCGTGACCGGGGGGCACTTCGCGGCACCGACCAACGGGCCGGTCCTCGTGCGCCTCCTGTGCCTGCTCATCGCACAGTGCGCCATGTTCGTCCCGCTGGTGGTGTGGCGCTGGGTGCTGTTGCGCCACTCCCGGCGCCCCCGGCCCTGGCTGACGCTGCTCGTGTTCGTGTTCGCCTCGGTCGTGCGGGGGTTGGTGCTCTTCTTCACGCTGTTCGAGTTGGCCGACTCGAGCACCATGAGCCTGCCCGTGCGTCTCGTCATCGCGGCCTGGTCGTCGATGATCAGCCTCACCTTCACCGCCCTGGCGGTGTCGAGTTTCCGCGCCGCCGAGCGCGATGCCCAGCAGTTGCAGGGGACGCGCGAACGCCTCAACGAGGCATCGAACCTGGTCGCGACGCAGATCGAGCGAAGTAATGAGGACGCACTCGCGCGAGTGCAAGGGCGCATGACCGACGCGGTGTCCACGCTGGAGGGAGCCAGTGCTGACGAGGTGGCCCTCGAGCGGCTGCGGTTCCTTGCCGCCGATGTGATCCGGCCCATGAGTCACGAGCTCGCCCGGTCAGCGCCTACCTTCACCGTGCCCGAGGGCGCGGTGCCGACCACTCGCGCGGGGTGGCGAGCCGCGGTGGGGGCGCTCGGTGAGCGCGGCCAGTTCATGCCCGTGTCAACCGCAGCCGTGATCGTGCTCATCTACATCCCCACAGCGTTCCTCGTGCTGCCCGGGCGCACCCTTCCTGCACTCGCCACGATCACCCTCCTCGCGATCACGCTCACCCTCGGCAATCGCGTGCTTGACCGGGCGCTGCCGCGCAGCACGCCTTTGCGCTCAACCATGCTCGTGGGGCTGGTCGCCATCGCCGCGAGCGCGCCCGTTGTGGCGATCGCCGGGTTCGTGGCCATCGGGGGTGCCGTGGGCCGCACCGTGATGGTCGGCGGCATGCTCTTTCTACCGCTCGCCGCCATCATCGGTGCGCTGATCGGCAGCCGTCTGTCGGCTCAGCGCCGCATCGCCGATGAGCTCGAGCAGCTCACGCGCCAGCTGTCGTGCCAACTCGTGCGGCGGCGGCAGGCGCAGTGGTACCACCAGCGCTCACTCTCACGCGCGCTGCACGGCGAGATGCAGTCGGTGGTGACGGCCGCGGCCATCCGGCTCGACCGGGCCCTTGCCGCCGGCGCGGTACCCCCCGAGCTCATGGCCGAGATCCGCGAGTCGATCACCGGACAAATCGATGTGCTCGGCGCCGCCGGGCCCCAGCCGGCCACGCTCGACCAGATCGTCAACCGCCTCACCACGATGTGGTCGCGCGTGTGCCATCTGTCGGTCGACACCGACGTCACGGCCCGAGTGGCTTTGGATAGCGACGGCATCCTGCGCTCAACCGTGACTGAGATCATGACCGAGGCCGTATCAAACTCGATCCGCCACGGGCAGGCCCAGCACGTGCGAATCAGGCTCGACCTGGGCACCCCACAGGAGGTGCGCCTGCGGGTCGACGACGACGGCGTGGGGCAGGTGCACCGCAGCGGGCACGGTCTGGGTTCGACGTTCCTCGACGAGTGCACCAGTGAGTGGAGCAGCGAGTCGACCGATGAGGGCCATGTGTTGGAGGCCCGGCTGCCCGTCGAATCGAAGGCACTCACCGGCTGAGCTACTCGTACGGGTTCTTCGGCTGGGCGACCTCGGTCAGGGAATCAACCTTCAGCCACGGAATCGCCTTCTCGTTCTGCACCCCGCCGCCAGCCTCCCACTGACCGGTCACCTGCACCCACGTGTCGGCGGGCAGCGACGCCGGACCCCCGACGGGCACGATCTTGGTGGCCACGGCATCGGCAGCGCAGCAGGCGAGCTGCAGTCGGGTGAGCCACCAACCACCCGCAGGATTGGGGGTTACGAAGCCCACCATTTTCACGTTGCGGCCCTTGAGTGTGGTGCCGTTATCCCACACCGCCCGCGCCGCGTAGTCGGCGAGGCTGACCACCACCGGGTTGCCCGGTGGCAGTGGAGGCACCGACGAATCGGCGGGCTGAATGACCGACGATGCCTGCCGCTCGGCGGTGAAGGAGCCGAGGGCGGGTGGGGCTACCAGGAAGATCGCCGCGACCGGAAGCAGCAGCATCCACGCCGAGCGCGGGCCCCCGTGCGCGTGCGAGTGCCCCTCGTTGTCGACAACCTCCGACTCATCGGCGACCCCAGCGAGATCAGCCTCTGCAGCCGACGCGCGACGGGCCGTACGCAGCACGTCGACGAGTATCAGCACCCCACCCAGCACGAGCAACCCGCCGCTCACCAGCAGCCAGGGGCGCATGCCTTCTTTCACGTAGCGCAGATACACGTCGCCCACCGAAAGGCGCAACATCGCCCCGCCCACCAGCAGCAGGAGAACGCTCTGAATCTCGCGGGTCACAGCAGCCACGCCCCGATCACGATCGACACGACGACGGCAACAACGAAGGTCGTCGGCGCGAACCGTGAGGCGAACCGCCGCCCGAAGATGCCGGTCTGCAGCGCTACCAGCTTGAGGTCGACCATGGGTCCCACCACCAGGAAAGCCAGCCGCGCGGTGAGCGAGAACTGGCTCAGGCTCGCGGCCACGAACGCGTCGGCTTCCGAGCACAGGCACAGCACTACGGCCAGCAGCGCCAAAAAGAGCACGCTGAGCAGGGCCTGACCGGCCAGAGAGTCCATGACACTGGGCGGCACCGCGACGTTGAGCACCGCTGCCGTGACACCGCCCACCACAAGGAACCCGCCCGCGTGCAGGAAGTCGTGCGTTGCGGTGAGTCGGAAGGTCTGCCAGTTGCTGTGCCCCACGAGGTGATCGCGGCGCGGGATGCGGATCCAGTCGGTGCGACCAAACCGTATCCACAGCCATCCCATCAGCACCGACGTGATGAGCGAGGCGGCGAAGCGCGCCACCACCATCATGGGCTGACCGGGAAAGGCAACCCACGTCGACACCAGCACGATCGGATTGATTGCCGGCGCCGACAGCAGGAAGGCAAGGGCCGCCGCCGGCGCCACGCCGCGTGCCATCAGCGAGCCTGCCACGGGCACCGACGCGCACTCGCAGCCCGGCAGCACCACGCCTGCGAGGCCCGCCACCGGCACCGCGAGCGCGTCGTTCTTCGGCAGCACCCGCTGCCAGAAAGTCACGGGAACGAATGCCGCGATCGCCGCCGAGAGCAGCACACCCAGCACGAGGAAGGGCGTGGCCTGCACCACGATGGACACGAAAACTGTGGCCCCGGCCTGCAGTGCCGGGCTGTCGAAGAGCCCCGCGATCCAGCGCTGGCCCACGAGCAGCACCACCAGCCCAACAGTGAGCCCCTCGAGGGCGCCGAACCGCCAGCCACCAGCCTTCTGCGCAGGCTCAGCCTTCGGAGCGCTCATGCCTCACCGTCGGAGGGGAACTCGTGGGGCACGGCGCCGCCATAGCGCCGGTCGCGCGAGGCATACGTTTCGCAGGCGCTCCATAGGTGCGTGCGGTCGACGTCGGGCCAGAGGGTCGGCAGGAACACCATCTCGGCGTACGCCGACTGCCAGGGCAGGAAGTTGCTGGTGCGCTGCTCTCCGGACGTGCGAATGAACAGGTCGACGTCGGGCATGTCGGGCTCGTCGAGATAGCGCGCGAACAGCTTCTCATCGACCTTCTCGGGGTTGACGCGTCCGGCCTTGACGTCGCGGGCGAGCGCCGCGGCGGCGTCGGCGATTTCGGCGCGTCCCCCGTAGTTGACACACATGGTGAGAGTGAGCCGGTCATTGTCGCGCGTGAGCTCCTCGGCCACCTCGAGCTCGTTCACGACGCTCTTCCAGAGCCGTGGCCGACGGCCCGCCCAGCGCACGCGCACGCCCAGAGCGTGCATCTCGTCGCGACGTCGGTGCACCACATCGCGGTTGAACCCCATAAGGAACCGCACCTCGTCGGGCGACCGCTTCCAGTTCTCGGTGGAGAACGCGTACACCGAAATGGCGCCGACACCAAGCTCGAGGGCTCCGTGCACCACGTCAAGTAGCGCGAACTCACCCATTTCGTGCCCGCTGGTGCGCGGCAGGCCGCGCTCTTTGGCCCAGCGGCCATTGCCGTCCATGACGATGGCGACGTGCCGCGGCACGAGGTCGCGGGGGATGTCGGGCGGGCGGGCACCCGAGGAGTGGGGCGGCGGGGCTGCCACCTCGGGTCGTTTCGCCATGTGCCCATCCTCGCACCTGCCGACTACGAAGGGAGGATTCGTCCTCAGGTGTGGGCGAGCGGGTCGACGTCGAGCTCCCGCCGGGGAACCAGCCCAGAACCCGGACCGTGGCTGGGCCCACGCGCCAGCACATACGGACGACCGAACCACTGATCCACCCGATTGCTGACGGACTCATCGCCCACGACCCGGTGAGCGATGAGTCCGTCAGCATTGGTGATGTGTGGGGCAGCAGTCAGCCGGCTGGGCCGCCCGTCGGCACCACCGCCCCACTCGCGCACCACCAGTTCGTGAGTGCCGGCGTCGTCGGCGCCCGCACCAGGCCACTCCCACGACACGTGCGCGAACCGCGCGCTCTCGGTGGCCTCGGAGCCGAGTCTGGCCGACTGGGCCAGAATGCTGCGCCGCGTGTCAGGGGCGAGGTACGCCCACATCGCGCTGTGCCACAGCACGGTGGTGGTTCCGTCAACCAAAGTGAGCCCTTCGGTGAAGTCGGCGGCATCCTGGCGCACCACCGTGGCTGGCACGCGGGCCGCCACCTCGAGCGCGGCGCCCAGTCGAGCGAAACGCTCGACGTCATCAACCCACACGTACGAGCTGAGTCGCGTGCGTCCCTCCTGCGTGGTGATATCAATCGGCTCGAGATCACAGCCCACCCGCTCGACCACCCGCGGCAGTGGACCTTCCTCAAGCACGGGATCGCCCGGAAGGTGGTCGGCGCGCAGGTTGAGCCCCGCCGCGGCGCCGATCTCCATCAGACGCACGGGGGATCCAGCGTGAATCGAGCTGAGAGCGAGCCGCAGTAGCGCTGCCCGCCCTGTCTCATTGGTCTGAGGCGCCCGGGCAAGCCCCTCTGCCAGTGCGTCGGGATGCGAGGCCAGCGCCTCCACCACCGCGGTCTGCCACGCGAGCATCGCCGCCTCCCCCACCGGTGGCGTGCCACCCAGGGTCGGCAGGTGCAGGGCAACGAGCGGAGCCACCCGCTCGATCGCCAGTCGATGCACCACCGACATCACGCGCAATCCGGATAGGTCGCCGAAGCGCGCACCCCGCGGCAGCATGCCCGCAAGGTCGCCGCCAGAGACGACATCATTCGCAACCGCGGTCAGGATGCCAGCGGCCAGCGGCGACCCCACGTCGCGGCAGTGGGTGCTCTGCCACTCCAGAGCCTCGACGATGCCAACAACCTCATCATCGGCCGGGCGTTGTACTCGAATGTTCAGGTCGCTCAGCCCGGGAGCCCGAGCTCGGCCAGAAGTGCAGCCGTCGCGGCCGAGTCGGCATCGAGGAACTCGTAGTGCCCGACCCCCGGCAGCGCCACCAGACGTGTCTCCGGGCCACGAGCGGCCACAAACACTTCACTCTGCGACAGGGGAACCACCCCATCAGTGGCTCCGTGGATGACAACGCACGGAACGTCGCCCATTCCGACGTTCTCAAGACGCATCCGATGCCACTGGTCGGGGGATTCGTGGGGCAGCACTCCGATCCAGCGGGCGATTTCCTCGTCGTCCCAACCGCCCACCGAGCACTCCCACAGGTCGGTCACGGGTGCTAGCGCCACCACGGCGTCGATTCCCGGCACGGTCGAGGCAGCCAGGGCGAGGTAGCCGCCCGCGCTGTGGCCGGTCACCACCACTCGGGTTCCCGGCCGCACGGAGTTCACCACGTGCGCAACCGCCGCCCGCACGTCGCGCACCGAGTCCATGGGGTCGGTGCAGCCTCCGGCCCGCGAGTACTCGACATTTGCCACGAGCGCCCCCATCGACGCCATCGCGCGGCACACCGGCTCGTTGACGCCGCGGTCGTAGTGAGCCGCGAAGTAGCCACCGTGGATCGATATCACCACGAGGGGCTGGTCACGCTCGCCCCAGAAGTCGATGACGTGGTCGAGGTGCTCGCCGTAGACCTCGGCCCAGGTCGGGCAGGGGTACCGGTCGCGGGCCGCCGCGAGAATTCCTTCAAACCACTCGATGATCTCGGCGTCAGACGCGCCGTCGAGGGCCATCTAGCCGCACGACTTCGACGGAGGCACATCCAGGGCAGGCATGCGGCGGAAGAATCCGAACGGCTTGAGTGCGAAGCCCACGCGCTCGACCGGCATGACGGGCCAGTCCTCCGGTCGGGTGAAGTGCGTGGTGCCGAACGAGTGCCAGAGCACCACCGGCGCGTTCGACACCGAGCGGTCGGCCTCGATCCAGCGCGGCAGGCCATCGCCCCCGGTGTGCAGGTTGGGGAACTGGCCGGCGGGGAAGCGCTCCTCGGGGTCGTACCGCGTGAGCCACAGCGCCGACTTGGCAAAGGTGGCGCGCTGGGCCACGGCCGAGTCGTCGTCGGCGAGCATCATCGCCCCGACCGCCGGAACCAGTTTGTAGCCCACCGGGTCGCCAAAGTCGTTGAGCGAACCCTCGTTGGAGATCAGCCAGGTTCGTGCGCTGGCCGGATCGGTTGAGCGACGCCCCTGCGACTCGCGCTCGATGGGCGTGGTGACCTTCTTGATCGCATTGCCGTGCGGATTCTCCGGCCCCATAGGAACCGGGCGCGCGTCAATTTCGCCGACAGAGTTGAGCGGCCCATCAACCGCCGGGTCGAGCCGCACGCAAAACAGGTGCTGATGGTGCTGGCCTGCAAGTTCAGGCGCGACGCGTCCGAGGTAGGGCGAGTACTCACCCGGCGGCAGCGACGCGGTCTGGATGATGCCCGTGAGCTTCACCTCGCACTCGATGGTGCCGTCCTGGTAGAAGTACCAGAAAAACCCGTAGTCGTAGTTGCCCACAGTGGACCAGAAGGAGATCACCAGGCGTCGGCTGCGGCGAACCCACGCGCCGCCGAAGCGCCAGTTGGTGCCGCGCCACAGGACTCCGAAATCTTCCTCGTGCAGGCAGATCGCCCGGTCGACCGTGTAGGGCTGGCCCTGAGCGTCGGCGAGGTAGGCGTCGAAGTAGTAGATGCTTCCGAGGCAGTCGCAGCCCAGAGTGAGGCTATTCGCGAGGGCCCCGAGACCATACTCGCCCACATCGAACGCGCTGCGCCAAAAGTGCGCGGGTCGGGGGTCACCGTAGGGCACCACCATCTCGGCGAACGATGCCCGCGACAGCACCGAGCGCTCGCGGCCGTCGTCGTTGTAGCTGATGTCGTGCAGCACCATGCCTTCGCGCGCGTTCATCGACACGCGGAACTTCCACTTCTGCCAGTCGACCTCCCAGCCGTCGACGGTGAAGCTCGGGCCCTCGGGCTGATGAATCTCCAGCGGCCGCACGTCGTCGCGCAGCACGACCCCGTTGTCGTCGTGGAAGTTGGAGTCCTCCTGCGGTACGGGCAGCACGACATCGTCAACCACCTTGAGCACTCGCTGGTTGGTGAGGTCGACGTAGGCCACCAGCCCATCGATCGGGTGCGCGTAGGCGTTGTCCTGCTCGTTGCGCGGAATGTACGACACCGCCCGCACGAGGCGCAGCCCCTCCTCGTCGGGGAAGCCGAAGTTGCCGGCCGACATGGGGTCGACCTGAACGAGGTCGAAGTCGGTGATGCCCCGCTTGGTGATCGCCTCGCGCCATTCGGGGCACGCCTTGACGATCTCCTCAACCTCCAGGAATTCGTCGATCACGATGGGCGGCTGGGCAACGATTCCGGCGGCGGTGAGGTCGGTGCGCCGGGCCACGGCCGATCGAGTGAGCGAGACGACCCATTCCTCGGTGTGGCCGTCTGCGCGATTGAGCGTGATGATCCGCACGAGCCGCTCCGGCACCGCGCCCCCGGCTGCGAACTCAGCGAGTTCGTCGCGCGTGGGCTCCTCGGGCATCAGCAGCGAGACGTAGACCTTGGCAT
This sequence comes from Bifidobacterium breve, assembly GCA_943329595.2. Lineage (GTDB taxonomy): Bacteria > Actinomycetota > Actinomycetes > S36-B12 > CAIYMF01 > CAIYMF01. The sequence continues at coordinate 4,404 of CALQEM020000035.1, read as the reverse complement.
CGGGCCCGAGTGCCTCGAGCACCAGTCGCGACGCCTCCGAAATCTCGCCGGGAAGCAGCGGGTCGAGCGGATGGGAGACCGCACCCTCGGGATCGAACTCGCGTGCGACAACTTCCGACATCAGTGCACCTCTCCTACTTCAGACCGACTGAAAAACACCACTGCGACACCGTGCCCAGCGTGCCGCCCCATGGCCACTCACGCATCTCGGCAATCTCAGCAAAGGGCCAGCCACCATGAGGCGGCCGGCCCTTCGCTGAGGACTCTCCCTGCCCTAACCGTCGAGCTGGGCCGAGTAGTCGATCGTCCTACCCGAGCGCAGCCGCACCTCGGCGATGATCAAGCCCAGCACCGCTGCCACGGGGATGAGCACCAGCAGCGAGATGGCCTCGGGTCCGGAGTTGCCGAGGAACGCGTAGTTCTGCAGCGCAACCACGAGCACGCCGAGCAGTCCTAGCACCGCAATTCCCGGCGCCACCTTGGTCGTCCACACGTTCGTCTCCAGCTTCGTACGGGCGAAGAAGGCGATGATAGAAACGCTGACGACGATGAGGGCAATGAGCAGCCCCACCGTTCCGAGCCCGACCAGCCAGGCGTAGGTGACCGTGAACGGGTCGGCGCCGCTGAAGGTGAAGGCCCCCAACACGATCGCGATGATGACCGACACCACGATCGAGGCGCGCACCGGCGTGCCGCGCTTATCGGTGCCTCCGAGCGCGCTGGGAAGCACTCCGGCCCGGCCCAGGGCGAACACGTACCTGCTGATGAGGCTTTGGAATCCGAGGAAGAGCGCAAGGAAGCTCGTGATGACCAAGTACCCGAGGAAGGTGGAGAAGCCCTCTCCGACGGCGTTCCCAGCCGCGACGAAGAGGAAGGCGCCGATGTCGTCAGGTGAGATGAGCGAGGCGCTGGGGCCGATCTGCACGCTGAGCAGCCACGAGGAGATCGCGTAGAGAACGACCACGAAGGCGAGTGCCACGAACACAGACCGGGGAATGGTGCGTCGCGGCTCGCGAGCTTCCTCGGAGAACACCACCGTGGCCTCAAGCCCGCTGTAGCAGACCATGGCCAGAAGCAGACCCACGCCAAATCCGGCACCGAGCACCGCCGAGGGCGCGAAACCCGCGAACGAGTAGCCCTCGGGGCCGCCCTTCATTGCGAGCGCAACGTCGAGAATGATCACGGCGACGGTCTCGATCGTCAGCAGGATCACAAGCAGTCGCGCGTTCACCGAGACGCCGAAGACCCCGAGCACCGCCACCACAATCAGGAAGGCGAAGGTGACGAGCGGAACGCTCAGTGATCCGTCGCCAATCGTGCCGGCAGCAACCGCTCCCGAGATTGCGTAGAAGGCCACGATAGAAGCGAAGTAGAAGAGCAAGGTCACCATGGCCATGGCGGTGGCAGCACGCTTGCCGAAGGCCCGGTCGATGTAGGCGACGAAGCCGCCTGCGTTGACCATGTGCCTACTCATCGCGATGTATCCCACGGCGAACAGCGAGTACAGCACCCCCGCGATGATGAACATCGCCGGAGTTGCAGCCCCCTGCACCGCAAAGATCACCGGAATGCCCGCGGCCAGCACCGCCACTGGCGCGACCGCCGAGACGACAATGGCCGTAATGCCTAGCACTCCTAGCTTGTTGCGTGCCAGCGACCCGCCGCCAGCACTCTCACCGGTCGCTGCGGGGCCTTCGGCCATCGTTTCGGGGGTGCTCATAGTGTCCTCCTGGGCTCGGATGCTGCATGGACCTCACCCCGACGGTGTCCGACGCGAGGCCGGGCTACGACGGGTGAGTGACGTGGCACGCCCCACACCAGTTGCGAAGCGTTGAAGGTCACACCGGTCTTACATCTGTCCTACATATGACAGGAGTCTCCACCCTCGGAGATGTGAGCGCAAGCACTTTCTCGAAGTGTTCGAACAGCGCCACCTCGGGCGCCGGGCAGAGGGTTAGCGCTCAACGAGCCGCAGCGACCGCAAACCGCGCTCGAGGTGCCACTGCACCTGCGCGGCCACGAGCCCGGCGGCCTCGCGCCGGTGGCGAGCGTCGCTGGCGTCGGCGACATCCCACTCGCCCGCGAGCAGGGCGCCCATCAGCACGATCGTCTCGGGGCTCGGCGTGGCCGACCCGGGGGGCCGGCATTCCGGGCACACCGCCCCGCCGGTCGACACGGAGAACGACCGGTGCGGGCCGGGAGCCGAGCAGCGCGCGCAGTCGTCGAAGCTGGCGGCCCAGCCAGCCACCGCGAGCGAACGCAGCAGGAAGGCGTCGAGGATGAGCGGGGGGTCGTGCTCTTCGGCGCTCAGCGAACGCAGCCCGCCGATGAGCAGCAGGAACTGCTGGGTGGCCGGCTCACGCTCATCGGGAGTGAGCCGTTCGGTGGCCTCGAGCATTGCCTGGCCGGCGGTCCAGCGGCCATAGTCGGCCGAGAGGTCGGCGCCATAGGGGCGCAGTGTCTCGACCTGGGTGACCACGTCGAGCGAGCGTCCGGTGTGCAATTGCACGTCGATGTGAGCGAAGGGCTCGAGCCGCGCCCCGAACCGGCTCGAGGTGCGACGCACCCCCTTGGCCACGCTGCGTACCCGGCCCTCGCGCCGACACAGCAGGGTGACGATGCGATCGGCCTCGCCGAGCTTCTGGGTGCGCAGCACCACAGCCTCGTCCCGATACAGTCCCACCACCCCATCGTGTCATCTGCCGGCCATCGGGCGCGGGACGCCGAGCCGCCGGGGTGAGAGCAATACGATGACGGAGTGAGCGACGAGCCCCCGCGCGACAGCCGCAAGCCCGCAGGCGTTCAGTTGCTGGCCTTCGAGCCCCGGCTCCTGAGCAAGTCGGTGCTGATCATCTTCGTCATGTTCCTTGGCCTACTCATCGTGCAGGCGGCCTTCGAGGCCGTGGGCCACTTCCTGTTCATCCTGCTGCTCGCATTTCTGTCGGCGATCGCGATGGAGCCCATCGTGCGTCGGCTGGCCACCCGAGGTTGGCGACGGGGGCTGGCCACCGGAACCGTGATGCTGCTGCTGTTCCTCGTGATGCTGCTGTTCTCCCTGGTCTTCGGCGGCCTGTTCGCCCAGCAGGTGGCCTCGCTGATCGAGAACTTCCCTACGGCCGTCACCTCGACGGTCACCTGGGTCAACGACACCTTCCACACCACGCTCAACTCCAGCACTATCGTGGCGCAGCTCAACCTGTCGACCGAGCGCCTCGCCGAGCTTGCGAGCTCGTTCGCAGGCGGGCTGCTCGGACTGCTGGGAAGCGTGGTGGGCGGAATCTTCGACGCTGTCGCCGTGGTGGTGTTCGCCTTCTACCTCTCGGCCGACGGCCCCCGACTTCGGCGCACCATCGGCTCGTGGCTGCCTGAGGGGCCGCAGAAGGTGTTCGTCACCGTGTGGGATATCGCGGTTGACAAGACCGGCGGGTTCGTCATCTCCAAGGTCGCCCTCGCGGCCCTGTCGTCGGTGGCGCACTCACTGGCGTTCGCGGTGATTGGCGTTCCGTTCTGGCTGCCCATGGGAATCCTGGCCGGCGTGACCTCACAGTTCATTCCCACCATCGGCACCTATATCGGCATTCTCATTCCGGCTATGTTCGCACTCGCTGAGGGCAGCACCATCACGGTGATCTGGATCATCGCCTTCGCCACGGTGTACCAGCAGGTCGAGAACTACCTGCTGATGCCGCGCATCAGCCGCTGGACCATGAATCTGCACCCCGCGGTCGCACTAGCATCGGTGTTCGTTGGCCTCGCCTTCTTCGGCCCCATTGGCGCCCTCATCGGCATGCCTATCGCAGCCGCCGTACTCGCGGTCGTGGAGACGTACGGACGCCGGTACGAGCTCATCCCCGAACTGCGCGCGGCCACCACTGACACCACGAGCACCACCAGCGCCATCGACCGGCCCGACCCCCGAAGCGCCGAGTCCGACCAGGCGCTGCTTGACACCGCGTGGCAGCGCGAGCGCGAGCTCGATGAGCGCGAGCGCCTGCGTCGCGAGGCCGAGCGCGCCGCCAGCCGTCATCCCCGTGACAGCTGATCCGCTGATCGACCGCTGCGATCGCTACCTCGACGCAGCCCCTCGCTCGTACTCCGAGCCGATCCCCCTCGGCTCGCTCACGCTCTTCATCTCTCGTGCGTCCGCGTGGCACTACTACGCGCGTCCCACTCTTGGCCGCGACCGGCCCGTGAGTGCCCACGACATCGCGTCGTGCCGCACCGAGATGCGCGAGCGAGGAGTGAGCGAAGCTTTCGAGTGGGTGCACGAGACCGCACCCGAGATGGCAGCCCTGGTCGAGTCGCTCGGGTTGAGGGCCGGCGCCCACCCCCTGAGGGCACTCACCGGCCCACTGCCCGAGTGCGGCCCCGCCGACGTGCTGGCCGAGCACGACCCGCTGCTCG
>CALQEM020000034.1:0-21665 GCA_943329595.2 Bifidobacterium breve | reverse complement strand
GCCTCGTGGGCACTGGCGCGCATGTCGGTGGCCGGGCTTGATGTCTCTCGTCAACTCGACGCTTTCCTTGAGCACATCAACGCACCCGACTGGCACCGACGACTCACGGTGTCCGAGCAGGCGCAGATGATCGACCTGCTGAGAGGGTCCCTTGATGAAGGGGCTCTCGGCATTGGGGTGCTGCTCGGCTACTGCCAGGAATCGACCGGCGCCGAGTATATGGAGGTGGCGGGGCTAGCGGCCGACACCGGCACGGCTACCTACACCCACGTGCGCAACTTCGGCCGGCCCGACAGCGGGCTGTTCGGCGCGTCGGAGGTGGTGGCTGCCGCGCTCTCCACTGGCGCACACATGCACGTGTGTCACATCAACAGCACGTCCACGCGCAGTATCGACGCGGTGCAGCAACTGCTCGCAGGTGCGCGAGAGCAGGGACTGAGGGTCACGTCGGAGGCCTACCCCTACGGCGCGGGTTCGACAGGAATCGGCGCCGCCTTCCTTCACCCCGATGCGCTCACCCATGACGGCCTCACCATTGACGACATCTTCTACCTGCCCACCCGCGAGCGTATGCACTCGGCCGATCGCCTGCGTGAGTTGCAGGCCACCGACCCTGCGGGACTCGTGATCGTCAACTTCCTGCGCGAGCACGATCCGGCCGACCTCGGATTCCTCACGCGCGCCATGCTGGCACCAGACACCGCCGTGGCCTCCGACGCGATGCCGCTCACGCATCCGCGCAGTCGGGCCGGCGAATCAACCACGTGGCCGATTCCAGACGATGTGATGACGCACCCTCGTACAGCCGGCACCTTCAGTCGGGTGCTGCGTTGGTATGTGCGTGAGCTGGGAATCCTCGACCTCGCCGAAGCAGTGCGCCGCTGCACGTTGGTACCAGCTGAGATTCTGCGCGACGTTGCGCCATCGATGCGACTCAAGGGTCGCGTGCAAGTTGGGTGCGACGCCGACCTCGTGGTGTTCGACCCCGATACCGTGGTCGATCGCGCCACCTACGAGCAGCCGACGCTCACGTCCACGGGCTTCCAGTTCGTGATTGTCGGGGGAGTGCCGGTGGTCGAAGGGGGCGAACTACGCACTGACGTACGTCCGGGCAAGGCCGTACGCGGCGAGGTGCGCTAGTTCGCGAACAACGAGCGGTGACTGCAAGGGAACGTAGGGAGTGAACATACGTGGGTAGAGCCGCCAGGATGCTGGGACTCATGGCGGGGGTCGCGGTTGCTGCGGCCGCCGTCGCAGCGGTGCCGGTCGTGCGCCGGCAGAAGCGCGTGGTGCACGCGATCGACCCGCAGTTTCGCGTGCCGATGGCCTACTTCCCTTTCTCCATCGGTAGCCGCTCCCTCCCGCTCATGCGACGGGGCACGGTCGCGCCAGTCGATCTCGGCGACGTCACGCTCGTTATCAGGTCGCTGCCCCCTGCCTACGGCCTTGACGGAGTGGAGGTACGCGTCTACGACCCGGCCGGCCGAGACGACGCCAGCCCTGCGGTGCTCTTCATCCATGGCGGCGGGTTCGTGGTGGGGGAGGCCGCCGCCGACGACGCGGGCTGCGCAGAACTCGCCCGACGTCTGGGCACGCTCGTGGTGAGCGTCGAGTACCGACTCTCACCTGAGCACCCGTTCCCCGCCGCTCACAACGACTGCCTGCATGTCCTGCGCTGGCTGCACGAGAACGCCGACGAACTGCGCATCGACCCGGCGCGCGTGGCGGTCAGCGGCGAGAGTGCTGGCGGCGGCCTCGCGGCCGGGCTGGTTCAGCGTGCTGTCGACGAGGGCATCCCCGTTGCCTTCCAGCACCTGATCTACCCGATGCTCGACGACAGGACCGTTCTGCGGGCCGAGCAGGACGGCGGGTGGAACGCCGTCTGGACGCCGCGGTCCAACCGCTTCGGGTGGACGTCGTACCTGGGCCACGGCCCCGGTCTCGCGCGAACAGAGACGTACGCCGTCCCCGCACGCCGAGCCGCTCTCGACGGCATGCCTCACACCTGGATTGGTGTCGGCTCGGTCGACCTCTTCCACGACGAAGACGTCGCCTATGCCGAGCGACTCAACGCCGGGGGCGTCCGGTGCGAGCTGCTCGTGGTGCCTGGGATGTTCCACGCCGGACAGCGCTTCGCCACCGAGGCGCCCGCGGCGAAGGAGTTCGAGCGGGCGAGCCTCGAAGCGCTAGCGCGTGGGCTGGGCGTCGCTGTGGTCTGAGGTGGCTCGCAGGCTCACATCAACTCCGCACCACGTACCTACGAGCCGGCAGACTGCCAGGTGCCATCGGCGCGCGGCATCGACGCCACCAATCGTTGGGTGTAGTCGTGCTCAGGAGCGTCAAGAACTGTGTCAGTTGCTCCCTGCTCAACGATGTTCCCCTGGTACAGCACGACGACCCGTGAGGTGACCTGCCGCACGACCCCGAGGTCGTGCGTGATGAAGAGCAAAGCCGTCCCCTGCTCATTCACATCACGAAGCAGAGCGAGGATCTGGGCCTGAATCGACACATCCAGAGCGGCCACCGGCTCATCACACACCAGCACCTGTGGCTGAACCGCGAGTGCACGGGCGACTGCCACCCGTTGGCGCTGACCGCCGGAGAGCGCGGCAGGCCGACGTGAGGCGTACGACGCGGGAAGGCCCACGCGCTCAAGCAGGGCGCGAACCTCGCGGTCAACCTCGTCGCGGGAGAGCCGAGGAACCCGAAAGCTGAGGGCCTCGGCAAGTGCGTATCCCACCGAGTGCATCGGGTTGAGTGACGAGTACGGGTCCTGAAAGACGCACTGCACGATCCGTCGGGCGCGAGCGGCATCGGCGCCATTGAGCCTGCCGTAGTTGCTCACATCGAGACCGTCGAGTTCGATGCGACCCCCGGTGGGAGTGGTCAGACCGAGCACACAGCGCGCCAAGGTCGTCTTGCCAGACCCCGATTCACCGACAACGCCCAGCGCCTCACCGCTGTTGAGGATCAGATCGACCCCAGCGAGTGCGGCATGCTGCTCACTGCCCGACCCGTAGACCTTGGATAGCTCCGAGATGGACATCAGCGGAGCGCGCGCCTCGGCCACACGTCGCTGGCTACTTCCTGCTGCCGCGGTCTGCTGCAATTCGGTGCGGATCTCGTCGTAACGAACGCAGGCTGACCACTGATCCGGCGCCACAACGCGCAACGTGGGACGTGCGGCGGTACAGGCATCCGCGACGTACTGGCACCGCGAGGCGAAGCCACAGCGGTCGAGAACCTCGGAAACCGGCGGCACTCGCCCGGGGATGCCCTCGAGGGTCTGCTGGTAGCGATCGGTTGCGGGTACGGCGTCGAGCAGCCCCTGGCTATAGGGGTGCGCTGGTGCGGTGCGAACGAGGTCGGCTGGCGAGGCCTCAACCAGGGTGCCGGCATACATCACCAGCACTCGCGAGCACGACGCGAACGCCAACCGAAGGTCGTGGGTGATAAGCAGCAAGCTCATGCCGCGGTCCCGCTGGATTTGCCCGAGCAGCGCGAGGATTTCGCGCTGCGTGGTGGCGTCGAGCGCTGTCGTTGGTTCATCGGCCACGAGCAGGCGCGGGTTGCTCGCGAGCACGCAGGCAAGGGCCACTCGCTGCAGCATGCCGCCCGATAGTTCGAACGGGTAGCGATCTGCCACCGAGGGCCGATCGATTCCGACCTCGGCCAGCCGTCGCACGACCTCGGCACGCATCGCGTCTCCGTGCAGCCCGGCGCCGACCTTGGAGACTCGTAGCGTCTCAACGATGTGGTGACCCGCTGTTCGCACCGGGTTGAGCATCGTGAACGGGTCTTGCATGAGCAGCCCGATGTCCTTGCCGCGCACCTTCGACGACACGCGTCCGTCGCTGCCGATGAGTTCATCACCGTCGAAGACGATGGAGCCCTGCGCCCGCAGTTCCGGCGGCAGCAGCGACACCAGGGCTCTGGCGGTGAGGGACTTTCCAGAGCCAGATTCGCCCACAAGGCCGACAGTCTCACCCCGACCAATAGTGAAGGAGACCTCAGTAACCAGCGGGCGCCGACGCCCACGTTCCACATGGTCAATGGCTAGCCCACTCACCTCGAGCAGCGGCGTCATCCGACGCTCCTGCGGCCGCTCAGCAGGTCGTAGACCCGGTCGCCGAGGATCGTGACAGACACGGCGAGCAGAGTAATCAGCAGTGCGGGGGCGATCACGGCCAATGGATTGATGTCGAGGTTCGAGCGGTTCTCGGCCACCATCAGGCCCCAGTCGGGCGTTCCTGGTGCGACGCCGAGTCCGAGAAAGGCCAGGCCTGAGAGCGCCACAAGAGCTCCCACGAATTGCAGCAGCACGTTGGCACTCACCGTGGGCGTGACATTGGGAAGCACATGGCGTGTCGCGACGCGGACGCCGCGCAACCCAACCGCTCGCGCCGCCGCCACGTACGGCAGCTCCCTCTGTGCCATGACAGCGCTGCGCACCACGCGCACATCGGCGGGAGCCGACAAAACAATCAAGACCACCACGGCAAGCCAGTACCCCCCGCCCAGGATGCCGACGAGGACGATGGCGACGATCAGCGGCGGCACCGCATAGACGACCTCAATCACTCGCATCGTGACCCCATCGACCCAGCCACCTCGAAAGCCGGTGAGCAGACCAAGGAACGTGCCAAGAAGTCCGGCACCGAGGGCGACGATGATGGGGCCGACGAGAGCGGTGCGCGTGCCGTAAAGGAGTTGTGACCAGATGTCGCGCCCGAGCTCGTCGGTACCGAGCAGATGCGCACGGGACGGTCCCTGGTTGCTATCGACAATTGTCTGCAGGTAGGGGTCGTAAGGCGCGATGAGTGGCGCGATCACCGCGACCACCACCAGCAGCACGACGAAGCCGAGGCAGAGCCACGCAAGGACACCGAGCCCCTCGCGCCCCGGTTCGTCGCCGGGCTGCTCGAGTGAGAGATCACTGAGACTGACATCGAAGGCCATCAGGCACCGACCCCTCGTCGAAGGCGTGGATCGAGCGCGAAGTACGCAACGTCAATGATGAGGTTGAAGGAAAGAATCACGAAGGCCGTCAGCAGCGTGATCGCCTGAATGACCGGCACATCGAGCGCATTCACCGAGTCGACGAGAAGGGTTCCAAGGCCCGGCAGAGCGAATGACTGCTCGACGAGCACTGCCCCGGTAAGGGCGAAAGCCAGTACGAGCCCGCTGATGGTGATGACCGGCAGTGCCGCGTTACGCAGCACATATCCGCCCCACACGGTTCTGGCGGGCACGGCCCGCACTCTCGCAAAGGTCACGTAGTCCTGCGTGGCCACATCCATCGTCGCGGCCCGGGTCTGTCTCGCGATGATTGCAATCTGCCCTATGGCGAGCGTGATGGCGGGCAACGTCAAGTGGTAGATGCGGTCGATCGCTCCCTTGCCAGCGCCGTACACCGGGAACCACCCGAATTGCACGGCGAACACGTAGATGAGTAACACCGCCAGTGCAAACACAGGTGCGGCGAAGCCGACGAGGCTTCCCGCCGTGACGGTGCGGTCGAGGCGGGTTCCGCGGCGCACCCCGGCCGCAAGCCCGAGCGGGATGGCGATGACGATGGTGATGATGAATGAGTACACAGCGAGCGCCGCGGTGATGGGGAACCGTTCGCGGATCGCGTCAATCACCGGCAACTGGGAGCGAATAGAACGACCGAAGTCGAACCTCAGAACATCCTGCAGCCAGTACCAGTACTGGGCGAGTAGCGGGTCATCAAGGTGGTAGGCGGCCCGCACCTTCGCCACGGCTTCCGGGGTGGCTTTGGAGGGCCCCCCGAGCAAGATGACGGCCGGATCCCCAGGGGCAAGTGAGAGCAGGCAGAAGACGAGGAACGAGACCACCAGCAGAATGGCGACCATGGCAACCAGGCGGCGCGCCACGAAGCTAGCGATCTTCATGGCCAAACCTCCGCCCGCCCAGTGCCGCGACCACGTTCGTCGCTAAACCTCCTGCGTCCGAGTCTAGGAGGCCATACGGATGTACTCAGGCCAGGTTTGCCCGATAGCCCAGTAACTGTATCCGCCTTCCCAGATGTAGTCCTTGCCCATTGCCAGTGCCGTCTGCTCGTCGTAGAGCGGGATGTACGGCAGCTCGGTGTTGGCCGTCGTCAGCACGGGCGCCAGCAGCGGAATCGTGTCGGCAGCGGTGGGAGCAGCCGCGAGCGCGTCGAGCTGCTTGGTGAGCGCCGGAGTCGTGTACGCGGAAGGGTTGAAGATCGTCCCGAGAATAATCGGCGGCAGTTCACTCGGGCTCGGAGTACCCACGCCCAGTGCAAGCAGCTGCAGCGGACTGGCCTTCGGGTCAGTGAGGCCTGCGCCCCAGTCGCCCGCCGCCACGTTTTTGACGTTGATGATGATGCCGACCTGCTTGGCGTTCTGAGCGAGATTCTGGGCATACGGAGACATCCACGGCTGCGATGTGTCAACCGGCAGATCGACGGTGAAACCGCCGGCGACCGACGACTTGGAAAGCGCCTCCTTGGCCTTGGCGATGTCGAAGGTCGGGATGGCCGGAATGCCGGCGTAGAACTCGTCAGTCTTCGCTTGGTCGTTGATGGTCGACGAGATCTGGATCGCCGGGACAAGCGACTTGGCCACCGTCGCTTTACCGTTGAACAGCGGCTGCGTGAGGCCAGCCGTGTCTGAGAGGTAGGCCATGGCCGTGCGCACGTTGATGTCGTCGAAGGGCGCGGTGGTCGTGCGCATCGACAGCATGTCGTTGTAGCCGCCCGTCACGTACGTCATGGCAATCTCCTCGGCCTTGTCGTACTGCCGGGTGGCGATGAGCGGGACGTCGAAGTACACATCGACGTCGCCCTGCACCATGGCCAGGCGAGCCGTTTCGGGGTCGGGGATCGTCTGGATGACGACCTGCTTCACCGTCGGTTCTTCGCCCCAGTACGTGCCGGTCAGATCGAAGGTCGCGCCGTCGGCGACAGAGTAGGACGTGATCTTGTACGGACCGCTGCCCATGCCTGGCTTGGTCGGAGACCCGAGATCGGCACCGGCAGCCTCGGAGTACTTCTTCTGCACGACAAACCAGTCGAGTGCGGCCCGATACGCAAAGGTGTTGTCGGGCTGCTTAAGGAGCACCGTAACCGTGTTACCGCTCGCAGTGACGCTCTTGACCGCGGCCCACCCTGCTGCGACTGCCGCCGTCGAGTCGGGGGCGATAATCCGCGCAGCCGAGTAGGCGACGTCCTCAGCGGTGACGGGTGTGCCGTCCCAGAACGTCGCGTCCGAACGGATCTCGTAGGTGAAGGTCGTGGGTGTGGGGTTCGCCCAGGACTCGGCGATCATCGGCTGCAGTTGGCCGGTGTTGTCGATCTTGAGGACTCGGTCGTAGGCGATCGTGAGCGCTCGACGAGTGGGGACGTCGTTTGCCTTCAAAATGTCCATGGCCAGGACGGGCGACTGGATCGCAGCCGTGATGCTGTCGATCGGCGTGTCACCGGCTGGTGCTGGCTCAGATGAGGAGGATGCCGACGCGGAGGTGGACGCCGCCGCCGACGACGAGTCTCCACCGCTACTACCGCTCGCACACCCCGCCAACACCAGTGACGCCGCGGCAACCACACACGCGAGGGCCGGGCCGCGTGCGACGGTCCGAATGGTCGAGGTGGTCGATGTGGTCACGGTGTCTCCTAGGGGTGCCGGGACAAAGGTAGTGCATAGAAAAGTTACGGTAAGTCGATCGCGGGCGCAAGAGTTTGCGGTGAGGAACTTCCCGCGCGACTGCCAAGCCCCCGCGTTGGTCGGCTGCGGCACTCTCAGAGCGCGAGCCAGCCGCCGTCGACGGGAATGTAGGTGCCGGTCATGTAGCCCGCGTCGTCGGAGAGTAGAAATGCGCACACCCGCGCGATGTCGAGGGCGTGCGCGGGCCGGCCGAGCGGAATGCGTTCGAGCAGCCACTTACCCCGCTCGGGGTCGTCGATCGACGCCTGCGACATGGGGGTGGCCACCGGGCCGGGGCCGACGACGTTGACGCGAATGCCGTGCTTGGCCCAGTCGACGGCGAGCGCCTTACCCAACTGCAGCACCGCACCCTTCGATGCGGTGTACGCGGCATTGCCGCCGTAGCCGACCGTCGACAGAATCGAGCCCAGTAGCACGATCGACCCGTGATTCTGAGGAATCATCAGGCGGGCGGCAGCTCGTGACACAAGGAACGAGCCGGTGACATTGACCCGCATGGTGCGCTCGAACACCGCGAGCGGCATCTGATCGGCGTCGACGAATGCCTCTTCAATTCCTGCGCAGTGCACCACTCCATCGAGGCGACCATGCTCGGCCTCGATGCGCGCGGCGAGCGCGTCGACGTCAGATTCGGATGTGACGTCGGCGGCAACCGCGCGTGCGCCGACAGTGACCGCAGCGTCGTTGAGAGCGTCTGAAGCAAGATCGGTGAGCACGACGTGGTGACCGATCGACGCAAGGTGCTCTGCTGTGACTCGGCCGATGCCTGATGCAGCTCCGGTGACAAGGGTGACGGAGGTTTCGGTCATGGTGCATTCCTCTCCGCAGCTCGCTGCGCCGCATGCTGACCGGCGATGAAGCCGAATGTCATGCCGAGTCCCAGAGTGGTGCCGCCCGCCCAGTAGGCCTGTCCGGCGGGGGAGCCGACGCAGTTGCCGGCGCCGTACAGCCCCTCGATCGGGCTGGAGTCGTGCCGCACCATGCGAGCGTGCGGATCGATGCGCGGACCGCCCTTGGTGTCGAGGGTGCCGGGCACGAGGACGACGGCGTAGTACGGCCCGTCGTTGGAGAAGGCGTGCATCGTGGGGTTGGGCTGTGGATTCGGTCGCGCAGCACCTGACCGTGCTCGTTCGGTGCGTGTTCCACCGCGGGCAAAGTCGCGATCGACGCCCTCAGCGGCCATGGCGTTCCAGCGACTGATCGTCGATGCAAGTGAAAGCAGGAAGTCGGGAGCGAGTCGCGCGCCCGGAACTAGGTGATCGAACTGCACGAGTTTCGCATCGATGTGCTCAGCGAGTTCGGCCCAGGTGTCGGCCACGATCTCGTGACCTTCACCTGCGATGCGCGGCAACGGGTTGCCGCCACCTTCGGTGACGGGGGCATCTTCGGGCATCGCGCGGCAACGTTCAGAAACACTGCTGTCGTAGATCATCACGAGTGGCAGGTTGGGGTACTCAGCGTGCGCAGCATCCCACTGGAAGAAGGCGCGTGTCATCTCGTTGTACGTGGTCTTTTCGTCGACGACGCGATGGCCGCGGCGGTTGACCAAGATCATGCTGTCGCCCGGAAGTCGGAACGCGCCCGACAGCGGGTACGGAGCGAGGTCGAGCACCATCGGCACGTACCAGGCCTCGTTCATGGTGCGCAGCTCCGCACCCAGCGACGACGCAATCTCGACGAGGTCGCCTGTGTTGCCGTCGGACGCAAGGCCGCCAAGAACAGGTCCGCGCAGCGTCGTGCGCATGAGTTCGGGATTGCGCGTGTAGCCGCCGGAGGCGAACACGATTCCTCCGCGTGCGCGTACCATCTCAACCTGCGAGGCGTTGCCCCCCACGATCGCGCCGACCACTTCATCGCTTTCGTCATCGACGATGAGAGTGCGCAGCGATGCGTTGGTGCGGGTGACGATTCCGAGTTCGGCCGCCGTGCTACTCATCGAGCCGATGATGTCGGCGCCGGTGCCCTCGCGGCCGTCGCGCATGCGCAGATACAGTCCTCTTCCCTGGGGTGCCTTGTTCTCTGGAAGATCGGCGTAGTAGTCATACGTGGAGCGCAGGGGAGCAAGGTCGAGAGCACCTGAAGCCGACAGCGCCGCGACGGCGTTGCGTCCGTTGTCGTAGAACGCTTCGAGCAGGGCGAACTCGTCGTCGGGAATTCCATTGTTCGGTTGCGACGGCGAGTACAGCTCGGGTCGCGCGAGTCGGCACAGGTAGCGCAGCGCATCGTCGCGCGGGTCGTCGACCCCGAGGTCGGCTAGCCACGGATGGTTGCAGATCCAGAGCCATGTGCTGGCGATCTCGTCAGTGCCACCGCCCGCCTTGGCGGTGGTGCCGCCGACCGACTGTTCCTTCTCGACGATCATCGTCTCGGCGCCCGCCAATCGTGCGGCGATGGCGGCCGCATGGCCGGCACCACCGCTGCCAACCACGAGGACATCCACAGTGGTGTCCCAGGGAATGTCTTGGGCTGAGGCGCGAACCACCCGCTCGATCGAGGGGGATGCGCTCACGGAATGACCTCGATCTCGCGCACGATGATGCGCTCGAACCGAGAGACGTGATTGAGGGTGTCCTGACGCGTCTCACTGGCGGTGGGTCGGCCATACACCTCGTTGAAGGCGTTCTCGTCAACAAACCACTGCTCGGCCACACCGTCCCACTCGCAGTCGTCGACCGGCTTACCCGCGAGGGTGTCGTCGTCGGAGGCCTTGATGTTGACCGTGTAGCGCACCAGTTGAGGCTGCTGCCGCTCGGCGATCATGTGCAGGTGCTCCTCCCACCAGGCGCTGAACTCGGCAAGGGTCAGACCCTCCGCGCGCTTGAGAAACCACAGAACTTTGAGCATCTGACCTCCAGAAAAGATGTAGGTAAGAAATCTACGCTACTTCGAGTTGGCGGTCTTTCACGTTCTTTCATTTCGTGGTGTCGAGGGAGGGGCGGTCGCTGCCGAATTCAGGTCCGAACCACATGGCTGCGCGACGTGTCTGTCGCGGCTAGGCCGTCAGGCGTTGGCTTTGGGCTTGAGCTCGATGGTCAGGGTGGTGTCGAAAGCGTTGGCGATCCGCTCGAGGATCGGAAGCGTCGGCGTAGTACCGCCAGCCTCGAACCGGGCGATTGCTGGCTGGGTCATGCCGGCAAAAGTGGCAAGGTCACGCTGGCTCCACCCGCGTTCCTCGCGCATGCCGCGCACCTGCATCCCTAACTCGAAAGCAAGCTTCGCCGCCGCGTACGCAGCCTCGAACGCTGAGTCACCTTCTCGAGATGCCTTCATGTCGTCCCATGACGTGCGTGTCATCAGTGCGTCCCTTCGTCGTCGTCCACGATGTGCTTGGCTTCGATGCAGTTCAACATCGCCTTCTTCGCCCGCTCGACCTGCTTGCGATCCCTGTCCTTGGTCTTAACAAAGACAGTCAGCAGGATGATCCGACGACCTGGGGCGATCCAGTAGCTAATGCGGATTGCCTGACGGGACAGATCGAATCGAAGTTCGCGCAACTTGCCGTCCAACTGCTTGGTATGCGGCTCTGAGAGGAGAACTCCCCGCTCAGCCAGCAGGTCGATATAAAACGCCACATGACCAAATTGGGCGACGGAAAGCCCCTCGAGCCAGTCCCGGACCTCCGGCTCCATCTCGACCGAACCCCAAGACATACCATCGATGATATCCGATTCGCTCGAGTGAGGCTAGCAGTCGACTGTCAGTCGCCCTACTTGAGCGACTTCGCATGACTGGCAAGCAGTGGCATCGTGCGCGGCGGTACAACGACCGAGAGCACTACCACGCTGGTCGAGCGCGTGATGAAGCCCGAGTGGTTCAGGTCGATGAGAAGTTGTTGCAGTTCGGCATTGTCGCGCGCGGCTACCCTGCACAGCACATCGCTGTCACCTGTTGTGGAGTACGCCTCGATGACTCCCGGAAGCGTGAGGAGATGGTCGCGCACATCATCAAGCGCACCCTGGGCGATCTGCAGCGACACGAGTGCGTGTACCGGAAATCCCGCAGCGAAGAGATCAACGTCGGGGCCGTACCCGGTGATCACTCCCGCTTCTTCGAGTTTGGTCATGCGCGACTGCACGGTGGCCCGTGCGAGGGTCGTCAGTCGGGAGAGTTCGAGCACTCCCGCTCGGGGGTGGGCGTTCAGGGCACGAAGAATCGCGACGTCGAGGTCATCGAGTTCGGTGCCTCGCATCAGCTCCCTACTTTCTGCGGTAGTCGAAACACAGGCAAAGAATGAGCAATCTGCCTAGTAAAACTGTATTAACACTAGCAAGACTGCTCAATCTGGAGACGTGTTGTGGATCTATTGCACAGTAAATAGCTTCTGTGGTGACATCAAGCACATTCACTGCCGCACCCTGAGGAGGACACCATGAGTCGTAATCAGTCGCTCACCACCGAGGAGCTGGCGGCCGACCTGAGCCCGGAAGCCCTGCGGCAACTCGTGGGCCTCGTTGACTACGACACTGCTGACGACCCCTTTCCGGTGACGGGTTGGGACGCCGTGGTGTGGGTGGTCGGAAACGCGACGCAGTCGTCGGCGTACTTCCAGACGGTCTTTGGCATGGAACTTGTTGCCTACACCGGGCCCGAGACAGGCAACCGCGATCATCGCGCATTCGTGCTGCGCAGTGGCGCGGTGCGTTTCGTTCTCGTGGGCGCCGTCGACCCAGCGAGTGACCTCGCCGAGCACCACCGACGACACGGCGATGGCGTGATCGACATCTGCCTGCAGGTGGCCGACGTCGACCAGTGCATCGAGCACGCCCGCTCGCAGGGCGCGACGATCATCACCGAGCCACACGACCTCAGCGACGAACACGGCACACTGCGGTTGGCGACCATTGCCACGTACGGCGACACGCACCACACTCTCGTCGACCGCACTCGCTACGCCGGTCCGTACAAGCCCGGCTACGTCGCGATGAGTTCGCGCGCCAGCGAGCGGTCAGAGGATGAGCCACGTCGACTCTTCCAGGCGCTCGACCACGTGGTCGGCAATGTCGAGCTCGGCCGCATGGACGAGTGGGTCACCTTCTATAACCGTGTGATGGGCTTCACGAACATGGCCGAGTTCATCGGCGACGACATCGCCACCGAATACTCGGCGCTGATGAGCAAGGTGGTGGCCAATGGCAACCACCGCGTGAAGTTTCCCCTCAACGAACCCGCACCGGGCAAGAAGAAGTCGCAGATCGACGAGTACCTCGAGTTCTACGGCGGCCCCGGCGCGCAACACCTCGCGCTTGCGACAAACGACATCCTCACCACGGTCGACGTGCTGCGCGCGCGCGGTGTGGAATTCCTCGCCACTCCTGACTCGTACTACGAGGACCCCGAATTGCGTGCGCGCATCGGTCACGTACGCGTGCCGGTAGAGGATCTGCAGAGCCGCGGAATTCTGGTTGACCGCGACGAGGACGGCTACCTGCTGCAGATCTTCACCAAGCCGATCGGTGACCGACCCACGGTGTTCTTTGAGTTCATCGAGAGGCACGGATCGCTGGGCTTCGGCAAGGGCAACTTCCGCGCGCTGTTCGAGGCCATCGAACGCGAGCAGGAGCTTCGCGGCAACTTCTAGGAAGCCTGGCGGTTCGAGGGAAGGCAGGGAGGCTCACGATGGTGCACTACCGGCAGGTCGGCGACATCCCGCCGAAGCGGCACACGCAGCATCGCGCTGCCGACGGCTCGCTGTACTACGAGGAGCTGGTCGGGGAGGAGGGCTTCTCATCGTCATCGGCGCTGCTCTACCACCGCGAAATTCCGTCGGCCATCGTCGACGCGAGGCCGTGGGAGTTGACTGGTACCAGGCTGGCGCCCAATTCGCCTCTGCTACCGCGACACTTTCGGTTGCACGCGCTGTTCGACGGTGGGTCCGCCGACGCAGTCACTGGGCGCCGATTGGTACTGGGCAACGCAGACGTGCGCCTCAGTTATGTGGTGGCCGATGTTTCGTCACCCCTGTATCGCAATGCGATTGGCGACGAGTGTGTGTACGTCGAATCGGGCGCGGGTGTGGTTGAGACCGTATTCGGATCGCTCAGTGTGGGTGAGGGTGACTACGTCGTCATTCCGCGCGCCACGACGCATCGCTGGATTCCTTCTGCGGGTAACGCGCTGCGTCTCTATTGCATCGAGGCGAACGGCCACATCGCCCCTCCGCGACGCTATCTCTCGCGCACCGGCCAGTTCCTTGAGAGCGCGCCTTACTGCGAGCGCGACCTGCGCGCTCCGAGCGTCCCGCTGCTGGCGGAGGGGTCCGACGTTGAGGTGTACATCAAGCACCGCGGCGGTGCTGGCATCGCGGGCACGGTGCATGTGTCGGCCGCTCATCCCTTCGATGTCGTGGGATGGGATGGCTCGCTGCATCCCTACGCGTTCAACATCGCCGACTTTGAGCCGATCACCGGGCGCGTACATCAGCCTCCGCCCGTGCATCAGGTGTTTGAAGGTTCGAACTTTGTCATCTGCAACTTCGTGCCTCGCAAGGTCGACTACCACCCGCTGGCGGTGCCCGTTCCGTACTACCACTCCAACGTCGACAGCGACGAAGTGATGTTCTACGTGGGCGGCGACTACGAGGCGCGGAAGGGTTCGGGCATTGCGCAGGGCTCGATCTCTCTGCACCCCGGTGGTCACTCGCACGGGCCGCAGCCGGGCTCGGTCGAACGAAGCCTCGGCCGCGACTTCTTCGACGAATTGGCGGTGATGGTTGACACGTTCCGGCCGCTCGACCTCGGCGAGGGTGCGCTGGCGTCTGAGGATCCGGGTTATGCCTGGACCTGGTCGGGCCGCGGACCGGGTGCCTGATGAGTACATGGCTTGACGTTGCAGACGACCATCCCTTCGGTATCGCCACCCTGCCCTACTGCGTGTTTGAGGTCGACGGTTCGTCGCGCGTAGGTGTCGGCATTGGTGATGACGTTCTCGATCTCACCACCGCAGCGCGTGAACTCATGCTGCCGGAAGCCCCGTTGTTGGCGGCTGGCACACTCAATCCGCTGCTGGCTGCAGGGCCTGCGGCCTGGACAGCCGTGCGCGGGGCGATCACTTCCTGGCTTCGTGACGATTCATACCGAGCAGTCATTGAAGCGCTACTCAAGCCGATTTCAGACGTGACACTGCGATTGCCATTCGACGTGGCTGACTATGTCGACTTCTATTCCTCCGAAAACCACGCCACCAATGTCGGTCGCATGTTCAGGCCCGATGGTGATGCGCTGCCCGTTAACTGGAAGCACCTGCCGATCGGCTATCACGGTCGTGCGGGCACGGTGGTGGTGTCAGGCACTCCGATCGTGCGCCCGCACGGTCAGCGCCGCACGCCTGACGGCGACGTGGTGTTCGGGCCGTCGACCAGACTCGACATCGAGGTCGAATTGGGCTTCGTAGTGGGTGTTGCGAGTGAGTTGGGTACCCCGGTTGCGCTGGCCGATTTCGAGCAGCATGTATTCGGCGTGTGCGTGGTCAACGACTGGTCAGCGCGTGACATTCAGGCCTGGGAGTACGTGCCGCTCGGCCCGTTTCTCGGCAAGTCTTTCGCTACTTCAGTGGGTGAGTGGGTGGTGCCACTGCAAGCACTGAGGTCGGCGCGGATTGCTCCACCGAAGCGCGATGGTGCGATGTTGCCCTATCTCGATGATGCCGCTGCCGAGCCATGGGGGCTCGACATTGAGTTTGCGGTGACCCTCAACGGCGAGGTGATTTCGCGGCCGCCATTCGCCGGCATGTACTGGACCGCGGCGCAGCAGTTGGCGCACATGACGGTCAACGGGGCGTCACTGCGCACCGGTGACCTGTACGCGTCGGGAACCGTCAGCGGACCGCAGCGAGATCAGCGTGGATCATTGCTTGAACTGTGCTGGGGCGGCGCCGAGCCCATCGCACTCGCCGACGGTAGTGTGCGCACATTCCTTGAGGACGGTGACGACGTGGTGATTAGCGCAATGGCACGCTCTGCCGACGGTCGACTGGTGGGGTTAGGCGAGGTACGTGGCCGAGTGGTTGGTGCGCGTGGATGATCGCCGCACTCCGCGCATCACCCTGCAGTGGATGGAACTGGGAACAACGCGGCTGCTGCAACTAACCGATGCCCTCTCCGACGACGACTTCGCAGCACCGAGCTCGCTGACTGGATGGACGCGGGCACACGTTGTTGCACACGCCGCACTCAACGCGCAGGCGCTGGGTCGACTCGTTCACTGGGCCGCCACGGGCATCGAGACACCGATGTATCGCGACATGGCTCAGCGTGAAAGCGATATCGAGGCGGCGTCGCTACTTCCTGCGCAGGATTTACGCGATCGGTTGCATGATGAGTCGGCGCGATTTGCGGCCGACCTCTGCGCGCTCACACCGGAAGGTTGGTCGGCAACCGTACGAACTCGCCAAGGCCGAGCGATTCCCGCGATGGAGATTCCCTGGATGCGGGTGCGCGAAGTATGGCTGCACGCGGTTGACCTTGACGTCGGAATGGGGTGCGACGACATTCCGCCCGAACTCGCAGCGACGCTGATGGCTGAAGTAGCGGTGTGGCTCGGCTCAGCGGAGGGATGTCCGGCCGTGGTTCTGCAGCCCACCGATGGTGCTGATCCGGTACTGATGGGTGGCGCCGACCTCCCGATCGCTGTCAGCGGAAGCAGAGCCGAGCTGCTCGGCTGGCTCACCGGACGCAGTGACGGCGCAAACCTGGTGGCCGCCGCTGAGAGCGGGCGTCAGATTTCGTTGCCCGCTCTCCCCGCGTGGTTGTGATGGGCGCATCATTGTCTCCCATGACCGCAACTGTCGACGTGATCGTTATCGGTGGTGGTACCGCGGGCAGCGCGGTCGCCGGCAGGCTCGCCGAGCGCGGTGATCGCGATGTGCTGCTTGTAGAGGCCGGGCCCGACTACGGCGCGTTTACCTCCGAACAATGGCCCACCGACCTGCTCGACGCGAGCACCCTGCCGATCAGTCACGACTGGGGCTACGCCGGACCAGCTGCCGATGGCCGCCGCCTCGCACTCGACCGTGCACGCGTCATCGGCGGTTGCTCGACGCACAACGGATGCAGCCAGTCGCGCGGCTGGGCAGGCGACTACGACCGATGGGGACTGGCCGGTTGGTCGGCTGACGAGTTGGCGCCGCTGTTCGACATCGCCACCGAGCGCATGCGAATTCGCCGATACGACGACGCCGAGGTGCAGCCCTTTCAACGCGCCTTCGTTGACGCCTGCGTGGCATCAGGCATTCCTGCGCGCGCCGACCTCGACGATCTGCACGGAGTCGTGGGAGTCGACGTGAGTCCCGTGAATATCGTCGACGGCAGCCGGTGGAACGCCGCATTCGCCTACCTAGATCCGGTGCGCGAGGGCGGTTACCTCACGATTCGCGACGGCGTGCACGTGCAGCGGGTGGTGATCGAGGCCGGACGTGTGCTGGGTGTCGAGGTGGTGGCTAACGGCACCGTGGAGGTCATCGCGTGCGGTGAGGTTGTCGTATGCGCTGGAACGTACGGAACGCCGGAGCTGCTGATGCGCTCAGGTGTCGGTTCGGTTGATGATGTGCGCGCAGTCGGTGTCGATCTGCAGGTTGAACTTGCAGGAGTCGGAGGCAACCTGCACGACCATCCTGCGCTGACGATGGAGTTCAACGCGTCGCACGAACTCGTCCGCGAACTTGACGCCTTCCGCGCTCAGCATGGCTGGCTTCCTGAAGAGCAAGCACTGGCCAAGGTCGCAACATCGATGTGCGACGGTCCCTACGACGTGCATCTGTACCCGTGGGTGGAGCCGCGCGACGATGCTCCCTTCGGCTGGATCGTGGTGATGCCGGTGAGTCTGGTGACACCCCGCTCCCGAGGTCGACTTGAACTGGGTGCAGCACGTGTTGAGCCCAACCACGGATACCTGTCTCACCCCGACGATCGGGTGGCGCTGGCCGACGGGCTGGTGATGGCCGCCGATTTGTGCGCCGCGCTGTCACCCATGTTGGGCGAGCGCCGCAACCCACGTGAGTCCGACGAATCACTTGACGACTGGATGCGTCGTACTCATAGCCACTACTGGCACCCGGCGGGCACCGCGGCGATGGGGGCGGTTGAAGCGGGGGGAGTGTGCGACGCTGACGGCCGAGTGCACGGTGTGAGTGGCCTACGCGTTGCCGACGCTTCGCTGTTTCCGCAGATTCCACGATCGACGCCCGCACTTCCAGTTGTTGTCGTCGGCGAACGCATCGCCCAATCGATTGCCTGAGGAGTTGGTGATGCCGGTATACCCCAGCGCGCGACCCGCGCAGATTGACGGTGAATTCGACGTTCGCGGATATCGCACGCGGTTTCGAGTGACCGGTGATCTCAACGGCGATCGAGCAGCCGTGATTCTGCTCCATGGTGGTCCGGGCTACCCGTCGTATTCACTGGAACCGTTGGAAGAGCTTGCCGCAACGGGTCGCGCGGTGATTCGCTACGACCAACTCGGGTGTGGTGAGTCAAGTGTCAAGGAAATTGCGCACGACCCCGCGATGTTCACAATCGACCTGTACGTCGAGGAACTCGGGCTTCTCATCGAGCATCTCGCAATCGATCGATACGTGCTGCTTGGTCAATCGTGGGGCGGCATGTTGGCACTTGAATTCGCACTTACCTCGCCGAGCGGACTCGCAGGCCTGGTGCTCTACAGCACGCTGGCAAGTGTGGAGGAGTGGACGGTGGCCACGAACGCACTCATCGCCACCCTGCCTGACGAGGTGCAGCGAGTGCTCGCACAGCACGGTGCGGCCGGTACCACCGACTCCCCGGAGTTCCGAGCTGCCGAAGCCGAGTTCAACCGACGCTTCGTGTGCCGGCTCGACCCACTGCCCGAGTGTGCCCAGCGCAGTGAGGCGTCGTTGATGGGCGACGGAGAGGTGTATCGCGTGATGGCGGGTGGCTCAGAGTTCGACACCGGAGGTGGTGTTGGGGTGCTGGCCGGTTGGGATGTGCGCCCGCGACTGCACGAGATCACTGTGCCGACTCTGTGCCTGTCGGGGGAGTTCGACGAGGCGACACCCGCAGTGATGCGAACGTTGGCTGCGGGTATCGCCGGTGCGCAGTGGCACATCATCGACGGTGCCGCGCACAGTTCTCACCTCGAGGCGCCCGATCTCTTCTTTCCGATCGTGGTCGACTTTCTGGCGCGTCTTCTTGACTGACCGAACCAACGCGCTGGGGGAGAGTTGAGTTGAGATCGAGCGCGGCCTTGACGGCGGTCCTCACGTGGACTTCCTTGGGGCGTTCAAGCGCGATAGGTACGTGCTTGGGTGCCCCCGATGTGGGGGTTGGTGGCGGGCGCGTCTCGTTCTCAGCAAATTCGCGTTTTGATTACAGTTCGCACCAACGCGCATTAACGTGTCGGCATGACAAACATTTACGCTGAGCCAATTCCGGGTGAGTTTCAGACCATCACCACCGCCGATGGCACCAGCATCAACACGGTGTCACTCGGGTCGGGATCGCCCGTGGTTCTGGCCCACGGCTACGCCTTCGATCTGCGCTGCTGGAACATCGTGGCTGCCGGACTAGTAGAGCGCGGCCACCGAGTTATCGCCTTCGACCAGCGTGGCCACGGCAAGACCACCATCGGAAGCAAGGGCTTGAACTCCGAGCAGATGGCCAGCGACTACAAGGCCGTGCTCGAGCACTACGACGTGCACGACGCGGTACTCGTGGGTCACTCGATGGGAACCTTCCTAGGCATCCGCTTCCTGGTCGACTACCCCGAGGTGGTGCGCGACCGAATCAAGGCCGTGGTACTCATCTCGGCATTTGCTGGCGACGTGAGCCGGGGCAACCCGCAGAACCGGTTGCAGATTCCGCTCATCCGGGCCGGCATCATTTCCAAGATCGTGAGCAACGACAAACTCGGTACGTCGTTTGCCAAGTCGCTCATGGGCGACGTCAAGAACCCCGACCTGATCGCGGCGTTCCGTGCTGGCTTCGGCGAGCAAAATCTGGGCCCGACGGTGCCGGTGCTCAAGGCGATGGTGGAGGAGAACCGATACCCACGGCTTGGCGAGATTGACCTGCCGTGCACCATCCTCGTGGGCGACAAGGACAAGACCACGCCCACCTTCCACTCCGACGACCTCAACAAGGGCATCGCCGGTTCGAAGTTGATGCGGGTGTCTGGAATGGGACACCTGCTGATCTGGGAGGACGCTCAGGTCGTCATCGACGAGATCTGCGCCCTAGCTGACTGACGGTCGCATCACCCTTGATGCACACTTCTAGGCCCGCGTCGTATCTGCTCGTCAGGCCTATCTCCACACCCTCCGAGGTAAACCTGCTCATGTGAGGGCGGGTGAGCATCTGGTACCAATACCGGTACCAGTATGGCAAAATAGTCTCATGGCTATGACCCTTCGACTCCCTGCCGACGATGCTGCTGCCCTGGCCCGCCAGGCCGAACATGAGGGCCGCTCGCAGGCGGATGTCATCGCCCAAGCCGTGCGCGAATATGTCGAGAGGGAGAGTCGGCGCAGTCTGATCGACTCGGTTCTTGACACGCAACTCCCCAGGTACGCAGAGGCGCTTGAGCGCCTCGGACAGTGATTTACCTGACGCTCGAGGAACTGCTGCTCGTAGCTGAGCGTGCAATCGGCGGTCCCGTTGCACTTCGTGACGTGGGCCTACTCGATGCGGCCGCCGCCAGGCCGCGCGCCAGCGCTTTCGGGGAGGATGCCTATCCAGATCTGCACACCAAGGCGGCTGCACTGCTGGTGTCGATCTGCGCTAACCATGCCCTGGTTGACGGGAATAAGCGGCTTGCTCTTGCTGGGGCGATCGTATTTCTTGGCGTGAATGGCTGGCGGCTCACCCTGACCAACGACGAGGCGTACGACCTGGTGATCGCTGTGGCTGAGGGCTCAAGGCGGGAGGTTGCCGACGTGGCGGAGGCGCTGAGAGCGGGCTCGGCACCTCACTACTAACCGTGCTTGCGGGCGTGATACCGAAATGGTATCATCGCCACATGTCACTCACGCTGCGTACGGATACTGAACTTGATGCCGCCCTGAGCGCTCTGGCGGAAGCTGAGGGTACCTCTCGGCAGGAGGTGATTCGCCAGGCTGTGCTCGACCGGTTCGAGCGCACTATCCACGCCGCGCGCGTGACAGAGTCCTCTGAGCGACTGGCCGCGCGGTGGGGGGATGTTCTCAAGCGACTCGGCAGCGTATGAGCGAGAAGGTCGAGTACCTGCATCTCGACGATCTGCTCGGTCTGGTTCGCTTGCTGAATGCGGGTCCTGTTCGTGATGTGGGACTTCTCGATGGTTGCGTTGGACGGCCGCGCGCTAGCGCGTTCGGGGTCGATGCTTATGGCGATGTACCGTCGAAGGCTGCTGCGCTGCTGCACTCGATAGCGCGCACCCATCCGTTGGTCGATGGAAACAAGCGGCTGGCGTGGCTAGCCGCGGTTGTGTTTCTCGACATCAACGGCTGGACCGTGCAGCTCGACGACAATGAGGCCTTCGATCTGGTAATGGATGTCGCTCAACACGACCGTGAAGTCACCGACATCGCGCCTCGGCTCTTAGTGATTCAGACCAAGTAGGGACCCTCAGGGTGTGACCGGCAGGTCTCGGCCGATGGTGGCTCCGGTGTCGTACCCCGGTGTCACACTTCGCCCATGGACATTGCCCTGATCGCCCTCGTGGTCGTGCTCGTGCTCGTCGTACTGGTCCTCGTGCTCAGGCGCCCGGCGCCGGCGGCTGCGCCCCCCGCTCCGCTTGACCTCGAACCCTTCCTGGCTCCCATCCGAGAGCAGTTGCAGGCCGTGGTCGGGCAGGTCGGGGCGGTGCAGGCCAACGCTGAGGGTCAGTTCGGAGTGCTGGGGCAGCAGTTGCGCACGATAGCCGAGCAGAACGCGAAGCTGGAGGTGCAGGGTGCGCAGCTCGGCGAGGTGACCACGCGAATCTCCACGGCGTTGCAGGGCACCGGGGT
>CALQEM020000033.1:0-22111 GCA_943329595.2 Bifidobacterium breve | reverse complement strand
CTCGACCTCGTCACCCTCGGCAGCCGACTCAACCACGATGCCGTCGCGCAGGATTCCGGCCAGTGTGGTGTCGGTCACCACCTCGTCGTAGCCGGTGAAGGCGGTAACCCCTGATCGGTTCATCACCGAGCGGTACTCGGTATCGGCTACCAGGCCGGCCTTACGTGCTCGCGCATCGGCTTTGGCCCGGGTGCGCTGCTCGCCCATGAGCCTGCGGAAACCCTCTTCGTCGACTGACAGCCCCTGCTCGGCCGCCATCTCCAGGGTGAGATCGATGGGAAATCCGAAGGTGTCGTGCAAGGCGAAGGCCTGCGTGCCCGAGAGAGCGGCGCTTCCCGTGCTGCGCACCTCGGTGACGGCCATGTCGAAGATCTGGGTTCCGCGCTCGAGCGTCTGGAGAAACGCGGCCTCCTCATTGGCGGCGATGCTCGAGACCCGGCCAAGGTCGCCCGTGAGTTCGGGATACTGCGGGGCCATCGCCGCGATGGCGACCTCAACGAGCTCGGAGATAGTGGGCTCGTCGGCGCCGAGGAGCCGCATCTTGCTCACCACGCGACGCAGGATGCGGCGCAGCACGTAGCCCCTGCCCTCGTTACCGGGCAGCTCGCCGTCGGCGATGAGGAAGGCGCAGGTGCGTGCGTGGTCAGACACCACACGGAGCGCCACATCGAGAAGCGGATCGGCCCCGTAGCGGGTGCCCGAGAGTTCGACCGCGCGATCGAGGATCGCACGAGTGGTGTCGATTTCATAGATGTTGTCGACACCCTGCAGCAGCGCCGCCATGCGCTCGATGCCCATGCCGGTGTCGATGTTCCTGGCCGGCAACTCGCCCCGCACGTCGAAGTCCTCCTTCGAGCGCACGGCCGACAGCTCGTACTGCATGAAGACGAGGTTCCACACCTCGAGGTACCGGTCTTCGTCGACGACCGGACCACCGTCGAGACCGTGCTCAGGACCTCGGTCGTAGTAGATCTCCGAGCACGGACCCCCGGGCCCGGGAATTCCCATGCTCCAGTAGTTGTCCTTGGGTCCGCGGCGCTGGATGCGGTCGAGCGGTACGCCCACCGTGCGGTGCCAGATATCGATGGCCTCGTCGTCGTTGTCGTACACGGTGACCCACAGCTTCTCGGCGGGGAAGCCGTAGCAGCCATCAGACGTGGCACCGGTGAGCAACTCCCACGCGAAGGGGATCGCCTCGGCCTTGAAGTAGTCGCCGAACGAAAAATTGCCGGCCATCTGAAAGAAGGAGGCGTGGCGCGTGGTCTTGCCCACCTCCTCGATGTCGAGGGTGCGCACGCACTTTTGCACGCTGACGGCGCGGTCGTGCAGTGGCACGGCCTCGCCGAGGAAGTAGGGCTTAAAGGGCACCATTCCGGCATTGACGAACAGCAGCGTGGGGTCATCGAGGATCAGCGACGCAGAGGGCACGATCGTGTGCCCATTGCGCGCGAAGTAGTCGAGGAACCGTCGACGGATCTCGGCGGACTCCATCAGTGTTGCCCCTCTCGCTCATCCGGATGCGCGGGCGACCCGGCGGGTCGGAATCCACTGGCTTCCCCAGCCTCCGACCCTAACCCCTCTCGCACCCTCTGCAGCACCTCGGTGACCCGAGCCTCGAAGCCGTGGTCAGTGGGTTGGTAATACCGCACCCCCACGAGGTCGTCAGGCAGGTACTGCTGCGCAGCCACTCCCCCGGGCGCGTCGTGCGCGTACACGTAGCCCTCACCGTGACCGAGCGCCGAGGCCCCCCGGTAGTGGCCGTCTCGGAGATGTGCCGGCACGGCCCCGGCATGGCCCGCGCGCACATCGGCGATGGCGGCATCGATGGCCCGATAGGCGGAGTTGCTCTTCGGGGCAACCGCGAGGTGCACCACGGCCTGAGCCAGCACGATGCGCGCCTCGGGCATGCCAATGAGTGCTACTGCCTGCAGTGCGGCCAGCGCCGTTTGCAGTGCGGTGGGGTCGGCCATTCCGACGTCCTCGCTGGCCAGAATCACCAGCCGCCGGGCAATGAATCGAGGATCCTCACCCGCCTCGAGCATGCGCGCGAGGTAGTGCAGTCCGGCGTCGACATCGCTGCCGCGGATGGACTTGATGAAGGCGCTGATGACGTCGTAGTGCTGGTCGCCGTCGCGGTCGTAGCGCACTGCGGCACGGTCGACCGCGAGTTCGACATCGGCCACGGTGATAGTCGAGCGCGCAGTCACGTCTGACGCCACCACGCCTGCCGCTGCCTCCAGCGCGGTGAGCAGCCTCCGCGCGTCTCCTCCCGCAACACGCAGTAGATGCTCGCGGGCGTCGTCGTCGACGGTGAGCGCACCACCGAGCCCGCGGGGATCGCTCAGGGCGCGATCGATGAGGTGGGTGAGGTCGTCATCGTTGAGCGACTCGAGCCGCAGCAGCAGCGACCGCGACAGCAGTGGGGCGACCACCGAGAACGAGGGATTCTCAGTAGTGGCAGCGATGAGGGTGATCCAGCCGTTCTCCACCGCGGGCAGCAGGGCGTCCTGCTGGGTTTTACTAAACCGGTGCACCTCGTCGACGAACAGCACTGTTCCGCGTCCGGTCATGCCCAACTCGCGGCGAGCTGCGTCGATCACCTCGCGTACGTCCTTGACCCCCGCCGTCACGGCCGACAACTCAACGAAGTGTCGGCCCGACGCCGAGGCGGCCATCGACGCGAGCGTGGTTTTTCCCGTTCCGGGCGGACCCCAGAGCAGCACCGAAGCCATGGCTGGGCCCTCGTCGCCTTCGATCAGCCTGCGTAGCGGGGCGCCTGGCTTGAGTAGTTCCGACTGGCCCACCAGTTCATCGAGGCCGCGTGGACGTAGCCGCACGGCGAGCGGTGCTCCCGGACGCGTGGGAGAGAAACCCTCGTCGAACAGGGTCACGGGGTCACTCAGCTCGCGACGGTTCCGGTGGGGGCGGCGGATGCTGCGAGCGCCTCAGCGTCTTCGGCTTCTTCGGCGTCTCCAGCTTCGTGGTCGGGGGTCGCGTCGACGCCGGCCTCGGCCCGCTGCTCGGCGGTGATGGGCGCCGGAGCGCCGGTGAGGGGATCGTGTCCGCCGCCGGTCTTCGGAAACGCGATGACGTCGCGAATTGAGTCGGAGCCCGAGAGCAGCGCGCAGATGCGATCCCAGCCAAAGGCAATACCGCCGTGCGGCGGAGGGCCGAACGCGAAGGCGTCGAGTAGAAAGCCAAACTTCTCCTGCTGCTCGTCGGCACCGAGGCCCATCATCTCGAACACGCGCTGCTGCACGTCGCGTTGATGGATTCGGATCGAACCACCGCCGATCTCATTGCCGTTGCACACGAGGTCGTAGGCGTAGGCCAGTGCGTTGGCGGGGTCGTCCTCGAAGCTGTCGATCCACTCGGGCTTGGGTGAGGTAAAGGCGTGATGCACCGCGGTCCAGGCTCCCGCCCCCACCGCAACGTCGCCGCTCGCGGTGGCACTCGACGAGGCTTCAAACAGCGGCGCATCAACGATCCACACGAACGACCACTGAGACGTGTCGATGAGGCCAAGCCTGCGCCCCACCTCGAGTCGGGCCGCCCCCAGAAGCGCGCGCGACGAGCCGGCCTCTCCGGCCGCGAAGAAGATACAGTCGCCCGGCGAGGCGCCGACCCGTGCAGCGAGTCCGGCGCGCTCGAGGTCAGACAGATTCTTGGCCACCGGGCCACCGTGCTCGCCGTCGTCGCCGACGAGCACGTAGGCAAGGCCCTTAGCCCCCCGCTGCTTGGCCCAGTCCTGCCAGGCGTCGAGCGTCTTACGCGGTTGCGAGGCGCCCCCCGGCATCAGCACGGCACCCACGTAGGGGGCCTGGAACACGCGGAACGGCGTGTCGACAAAGAAGTCGGTGCACTCAACGAGCTCAAGGTCGAAGCGGAGGTCAGGCTTATCGGACCCGAACCGGCGCATGGCCTCGAGGTAGGGCATGCGCTGAATCGGCAGCGTGATCTCGTGGCCCACTAGGCGCCACAGGGCGGTCATCACCGACTCGGCGACCGCGATGACGTCGTCCTCCTCGACAAAGCTCATCTCAATGTCGAGCTGGGTGAACTCTGGCTGCCGATCGGCGCGGAAGTCCTCATCGCGGTAGCACCGGGCGATCTGGAAGTAGCGCTCCATGCCCGCCACCATGAGCAACTGCTTGAACAGTTGTGGGCTCTGGGGCAGCGCGTACCAGCTGCCGGGCTGCAGCCGCGCCGGCACGAGGAAGTCTCGGGCGCCCTCAGGCGTCGAGCGTGTCAGCGTGGGGGTCTCGATCTCGACGAAGCCGTGGTCATAGAGAGTGTCGCGGGCCGTACGGTTGACCTGGCTGCGCAGGCGCAGCGCCGCAGCGGGCGCCGGGCGCCTCAGGTCGAGGTACCGGTGCCTCAGTCGAGCTTCCTCGCCCACCTCGACGTGCTCATCGATCGGAAAGGGCAGGGGAGCTGAGGCGCTGAGCACCTCGAGGTCGTCGACAATCACCTCGATCTCCCCGGTGGGCAGGTCAGAGTTGGCGTTGCCCTCGGGCCGCACCGACACCCGGCCGGTGATCGCCACGCAGAACTCATTGCGCAGAGGGTGCGCCACCTCGGGGTCGCGAACCACCACCTGCACCACGCCCGAGGCGTCGCGCAGGTCGAGGAAGGCGACACCACCGTGGTCGCGACGCCGGGCCACCCAGCCGGCCAGCCGTACCGTGGTCCCTGCATCGCTCGCGCGCAGAGTGCCGGACTCGTGGGTGCGGATCACCGGGGGGTCTCCTTCGTGGGTTCGGGCTCAAACAGGATTCGAGGGTGTCGGTCGAGATCGTCGGGGCTCCACGAGCCGGGGTCGGCGTCAACCTGCACGCCGGTGCGGATGTCCTTGACAGAGTGGGAACCATCGGTGTCGACGAACCACACGAAGGGGATACCTCGACGGTCTGCGTAGCGGATCTGCTTACCGAATTTGGCCGCCGACGGCGACACCTCAACAGGCACGCCGCGGGCCCTCAGTGCCGCGGCAACCCCATCGGACGCTTGACGCTGCCCTTCGTCGGCGACGGCCACCACGACGCAGGTGGGCACCGAGCGAGTGGCACGCAGCAGCCCGCGCGAGAAGAGGGGGCCCAGCGTGCGAGTGAGGCCGAAGGAGATGCCTACCCCGGGGTAGGTGGTGGCGCCGTCGGTCGCGAGGGCGTCGTAGCGGCCACCTGAGCAGACCGAGCCGAGCCACTCAAAGCCCGCCATGCTGGTCTCATACACGGTGCCGGTGTAATAGTCGAGACCACGCGCGATTCGCAGGTCGGCCACCACCGAGAAGCGGTCGCTGCGCAGCGGCGCGGTGCCATCGACCACGCGCACCAGCTCTTCGAGACCCTGATCGAGCAGTGGGTCGCTGACACCGAGCGCCACCACTCGGTCGGCAAACGACGAGTCGTCGGCGCTGATGCCCGCGAACGCGAGGATGAGGTCGGCCGCAGCCCCCGTGACCGCCACCTCTGAGGCGAGTAGGTCTCGAATCGTGTCCTCGGGCACCTTGTCGAGCTTGTCGATGACACGCATCACCCCCGGCACGTCGAGCACTCCGACCCCGCGATAAAAGCCCTCGATCAGGTGCCGGTTGTTGACCTGCATGCGCAGCGCGGGGAGCGGCAGCCCCGCGAACGCCTCACTCATGACCTGCGCCACCTCGACCTCGTGGTGGAACGCCAGCGTGTCGACGTCGATCACATCGATGTCGACCTGCAGAAATTCGCGGTAGCGGCCCTCCTGTGGCCGCTCGCCACGCCACACCTTCTGAATCTGATAGCGCTTGAAGGGGAAGTGCAGATGGCCGCCGTGCTCGAGCACGTAACGCGCCAGCGGAACGGTGAGATCGAAGTGCAGTCCAAGTGCTGAGCCCGCACTCTCGCCGCTCGAGTCGTCGTCGCTGGCGTGCAGGCGCCGAAGAACGTACACCTCCTTGTCGATCTCGCCCTTGCGCAGCATCTGCTCGAGTGGCTCAACCGCGCGCGTCTCGATCGACGAGTATCCCCACGACTCGAACGTCGCGCGCATACGGTCGAGCACGACCTGCTCGACGATGCGCTGCTCGGGGAGCCACTCGGGAAAACCCGACAGGGCGGTGGGTCGCGCCACGGCTAGAGCCCCCTGCGCTGGTCGGCGGGGGGCGATGCGTCGTTGAGGAGCGCGCGTAAGTACGGGTTCGATGACCGCTCTCGACCGATCGTGGTCTGCTCGCCGTGGCCCGGAAGCACCACGGTGTCGTCTGGCAGGGGCAGCACCACTCGGGCCAGCGAGCGCATCATCTCGTCGGTGTCGCCGCCCGGCAGGTCGGTGCGCCCGATGGATCCGGCAAACAGCACGTCACCACTGAACATCAGTGGCGCATAGCCGCCAACGGTGTCACGTCGATAGGTGACCGATCCTGCGGTGTGGCCAGGAGCGTGGTCGACAACGAAACCAAGCCCGGCGATGTCGAGGGCGAGTCCGTCGGACACCTCAATGACCTCGGAAGGTTCGGCAAACTCGGCGAGTCCGCCGGTCATCTGCCTCAGCATCGCGCGCGAGTCGGTTGAGATACCCGACAGCGGGTCTGACAGCAGTGCGCGGTCGGCCGGATGCACCAGCGCGGGTATGGCGTAGCCGTCGGCGACGGGGAGCACCGACCACATATGGTCGATGTGCCCGTGAGTGAGCAGCACCGCAACAGGCCGGAGTCGGCTCTCAACCACCAGGTCGCGTACCCCCTCAACGGCGTCCTTACCGGGGTCGATAATGACGCACTCGCTGCCTGCGGACGCCGCTACCACGTAGCAATTCGTGCTCCACGGCCCCGCAGGGAAGCCCGCGACCAGCATGACGACCTCCCTGACAATCGGTGTGTTGGGGCGTTCACAGACCGCGTAGTGCCGATGGCCCGAGACACGAGCGTATCGGTCTGAGGCCCGGCTTCGAGCGCGACCGCCCCCTCGATGCCGGGGGTGCCTCGTGCGTTCCAGCGCCTCGCCTAGACTGCCTCATGTCCCCCGAGGGACCCGAGGGCCCTAGCCGCAAGGAGTGTCGTGACAAGCAGGAAGCGCGAGCGCGAATTGGCGCGGGCCAAGTACGAGCGCCAGCAGGCTCGGCGTGCGAAGGAGCGGGAGCGTCGACGGCGCCTTTACACCATCGTGGCCGCTATCGCGGGGGTGGCGGTGGTGGTGCTGGGCGCTGCGTGGCTGATGCGACCGGCCTCGATCACCGACGACGCAGCGGCGAGTGCGACACCCTCACCGTCTGCCTCGGAGACATCGTCAGCCTCACCTTCACCGTCGGCTTCAACGTCGAGCTCGGTGGCTGCGGTGACGTGTACCCCGCCGCCCGCGTCGCGCCCCGACAACCTCACGTGGCCCACGGCCCCGCCCGCCACGTTGAAGCCCACCGGCACGTACGACATCACGTTGACCACCAACTGTGGGCCCATCGTGATCAGGGTCGATCAGGCCAAGGCGCCCGTCACCGCGAATTCCATGGTGTTCCTCACCGACCAGAAGTACTTCAACAACACCGCCTGCCACCGACTCACCACGGCGGGCTTCTATGTGCTTCAGTGCGGTGATCCCAAGGGCGATGGCACCGGTGGCCCCGGCTACGTGGTGCCCGACGAGAATCTGCCGATCTCCGCTAACCCGGACTATCCCGCTGGAACGGTTGCGATGGCCAACGCCGGCCCTGGAACCGCGGCGAGCCAGTTCTTCATCGTCTACGAAGACACCTCGCTTCCGCCCAGTTACACCATCTGGGGCACCGTGACCTCCGGTCTCGATATCGTCAAGTACGTGGGAGCACAGGGTGTACGGGGAGCCGCAGGCTCGGCCGACGGGGCACCCAAGCAGCCCATCAGCATCATTACCGGCACCACCACCTACACCCCGACGGGCTCCTGATGACCACTCCTCCCAGCGATCCGAGCGAACTCCAGCAGGCCGAGCCGGAGTCCGCCCAACTCATCGCAGTGGATGCTCCCATCGATACTCAGGTGGCCGCAGACTCCGCAGTGACGGTCGTCGAGCCCGTCGTTGAGCCCGTCGTTGAGGCCGAAGTCGAGCCCGCCGCGAAAGCCGTAGTCGAGCCCGCCGCGGAAGCCGTAGTCGAGCCCGCCGCGGAAGCCGTAGTCGAACCAGTAGTGGAAGCCGCCGTCGAAGCCGTCGCCCCTTCGTCCAGCCCCGTTCCCTCACCGACTCCTCGCCGCGTTCCCGCGCCTGCACCTGCACCCACCACTGAGTCGGCCCCCGCCCCCGGCCCGTCACCTAGCCTCGCCTTCGGCCGCGCCGACGCCGACGGAACGGTGTGGCTACTCTCGCCCGAGGGTGAGATTCGGGTCGGCCACTACGCCGCTGGAACCCCCGACGAGGGTCTGGCCTTCTACGCCCGCAAGTACGACGACCTCGCAGTGGAGGCGTCCCTGTCGCTGCGGCGCCTTCGCGACGGCCGCGCGACCCCTGAGTCGGCCGTTGCCGTGGCGGCCAAGGTGCGAGAGGCACTGGTCGACCCCGGTTTCGTGGGCGACCTCGTAGCGCTGCGCTCGACATGCGACCAGATCGACACCCAGGTCGAGGTGCAGCGGGCCCGGCGCAGCGCCCAGAAGGCGGCCGCCAAGGCAGCCGCCATCGCGGCTCGCGAGAAGCTTGTGGCCGAGGCTGAGTCGCTGGCAGCCTCCACTCAGTGGAAGCCGACCGGCGAGAGGTTCCGCGAGTTGCTCGACGAGTGGAAGGTGCTCCCCCACGGCGACCGGGCGAGCGAGCAGTCGCTCTGGAAACGTTTCAGTACCGCACGTTCAGCCTTCGACAAGGCCCGACGCACGCACTTCGCCAAACTCGAGGTTGAGCGCAGCGCTGCCAAGACCGCGAAGCTGGCCCTCATCGGCGAGGCCGAGCAACTCGCCACCAGCACCGAGTGGGGACCCACCAGCAACGCGTTCAGGTCGCTCATCGACCGCTGGAAGGCTGCACCGAAGGGACCGCGTAAAGACGAGGACGCCTGGTGGGCGCGCTTCAAGGCCGCGCAGGACTCGTTCTTCACGGCACGCACCACGGTCACCAACGAGCGCGACGTCGAATTGCGCGGCAACCTCGAGGTAAAGCAGGCCCTGCTCGCAGAGGCGCAGGCGCTACTACCCATCACCGATGCCGAGGCCGCGGCACGCTCGCTGCGCTCGATCCAGCAGCGCTGGGAGGCAGTCGGCCACGTTCCTCGGGGCGACCAGGACCGTATTGATGGTGGGCTACGCAAGGTCGAGGAGGCTCTGCGGACCGCCGAGGGCGAGCGCTGGCGCCGCACCGACCCGGCCAAGCGCGCCTTTGCCGAATCGACAGTCGAGAAGTTCGAGCAGTCGGTCAGCAAGCTCGAGAAGGCGCGCGTTCGTGCGGAAGCTTCGGGCGACACCGCCGCAGCCGCTCAAGCCTCGGCCTCGATCGAAGGCATCCGCCCACTGCTCGAGGCAGCCCAGAAGTCTCTGGCCGAGTACTCGTAGCAGATCTGCTCAACCCTCGACAGTTCACACTGTCTGGCAATCCTCAGACCCGATACACGTCGAACACGCCGTCAACCCCTCGTACCGCCTTGAGTACGGCTCCGAGATGTTTGGGGTCGGCCATCTCGAAGGTGAAACGGCTCAGCGCAACTCGATCGCGCGAGGTAGAAACCGATGCGCTGAGGATGTTCACGTGATGGTCTGACAGCGCTCGGGTGACATCGCTCAGCAGTCGTGAACGGTCGAGTGCCTCCACCTGGATGTTCACCATGAACACGCTCTGGCTGCTGGGAGCCCACTCAACCTCGACGATCCGATCGGGCTCGCCTTGCAACGAGGTGACGTTGCTGCACGCCACCCGGTGCACTGAAACCCCCTGGCCCCGAGTGACAAAGCCAAGGATTTCGTCGCCTGGAACTGGGGTGCAGCAGCGGGCCAGTTTGACCCACACGTCGTCGACACCCTTGATGACCACCCCGGGGTCGCCCTGACTACGAGATTTGCCACTGACCCGCGAGGGGCTGGCCGCCTCGGCGAAATCCTCGAGCGTACCTTCAGCGCCCCCGTGCGTGGCAACGAGCCGCTCGACAACCGTCGCCGCGGAAATTCGATTCTCGCCAACCGCCGCGTAGAGGCTGGTGACGTCGTTGAGCCGCAGTTCGTGAGCCACCGCCGACATCGACTGTGTGTTGATAAGTCGGTGCAGCGGGAGCCCCTGCTTGCGCACCGCCCGAATGATGGCGTCCTTGCCATGTTCGACGCTTTCATCGCGTCGCTCCTTGGAGAACCAGGCCTTGATCTTGCTGCGTGCCCGACCACTGCGCACGAACAGCAGCCAGTCACGTGATGGCCCGGCATTCTCCGACTTCGTGGTGAAGATCTCCACCACGTCACCATTGCTGAGCGTCGACTCAAGTGCCACCAGCTTGCCATTCACGCGGGCTCCGACGCAGTGATGACCCACCTCGGTGTGCACCGAGTACGCGAAGTCGACGGGCGTCGACCCAGCGGGCAGGGCCACCACATCACCCTTGGGGGTGAACACGAAGGTCTCCTGTTCGGCGAGGTCGTAGCGCAAACTCTCGAGGAACTCGTCGGGGTCTTCGGTCTCGCGCTGCCACTCCATGAGCTGCCGCAGCCAACCGAGATCGTCGGGTCCGACCTTGCCGCCCACACTGGTCTGCTTGTAGCGCCAGTGCGCGGCCACCCCGTACTCAGCGGCTCGGTGCATCTCGTTGGTACGGATCTGAACCTCGACCGGCTTTCCCTGAGGGCCGATCACCGTGGTGTGCAACGACTGGTACATCGTGAACTTGGGCATCGCGATGTAGTCCTTGAATCGACCCGGCATCGGATTCCAGCGCGCGTGCAGTATTCCGAGCACCGCGTAGCAATCGCGGATCGACTCGACCAAGATACGCACACCCACCAGGTCGTAGATGTCGGAGAGGTCACGCCCACGCACGATCATCTTCTGGTACACTGAGTAGTAGTGCTTCGGGCGCCCGGTAACCGAGCCCTTGATGCGCGATCCACGCATGTCGGCGTCGACGATGCCCACGACCTCCTGCAGGTAGACGTCGCGCTCTGGCGCACGTTGCCCGACCATGCGCACGATCTCGTCGTACATCTTGGGGTACAGCGTGGCGAACGCGAGGTCTTCGAGCTCCCACTTGATGGTGTTCATGCCCAGTCGATGGGCCAGCGGGGCGAAGATCTCCAGGGTCTCGCGCGCCTTCTTTTCCTGCTGCTCAGGCGACATCCATCGGATCGTGCGCATGTTATGCAGCCGATCGGCGAGCTTGATGACCAGCACCCGGATGTCGCGCGCCATGGCCACCACCATCTTGCGCACGGTCTCGGACGCCGTGGTTTGCCCGTACTTGACCCGATCGAGCTTGGTGACCCCGTCGACCAGCCGCGCGATCTCCTCTCCGAAGTCAGCGAGCAAAATCTCGATGGAGTACTCGGTGTCTTCGACGGTGTCGTGCAGCAGGGCGGCCGCCAGAGTGGGCGAGGTCATACCGAGGTCGGCCAAGATTCCGGCAACGGCCAGCGGATGAGTGATGTAAGCCTCACCGCTACGGCGACGCTGGTCTCGATGGTGGTAGGCCGCGACCTCGTAGGCTCTCTCGACAATGTCGGTGTCGGCCTTGGGATGGAACTGACGCAGAGTGCGAAGCACCGGTTCGAGCTCGGGGTGCGCCACCCGCCGACCAGGGGCGAGCCGGGCAAAGCGACTGCGCAGACGGCGGTCGGCAGCGGACTCTGAGCCCACCGACAGCTCAGTGGGTACCTCAGGCTCGATCGGCTCAAGGTCGCCCGACGGCGGGGTTATGACCTCTTCGCTCATCGCCTCACCTCCCTGTCACCATGAGTGTAGGAGATGGCACCCCCCGCATCGACTCGCGCGCGCGGAACGAGGTCATCAGCAAACCCGCCTTAGCGCTTGCTCCGCGGTTTGCGCTGAGGCTGGCTTCGCCCGCCGCCGCCGCGCACCGCGGCCTCAGCACCGGCATCAACCTGGCTAGCGAGGTCAGCTCCGGAAGGACCGTCCGACCCTGGGTCGTCGTCGTCTCCCTCGGCGAGCGCCACTCCGCTCTTACTACGACCTGAGGTCGCCCGGCCGGAGCCGCGCGTCGCGACCCGTGCTGCCACCGCCCGCATGGCGGGGTCACGCTCCTTGATCTGGCAGAGTACCGGAGTCGCGATGAAGATCGACGAGTAGGCGCCGGCCAGCATGCCGACGAACAGCGCGAGGGCGAGGTCCTTGAGGGTGCCGGCACCCAGGAATCCAGCGCCGATGACCAGAATCGCAAGCACCGGGAGCAGCGCGACAATCGACGTGTTAATCGATCGCACGAGAGTCTGGTTGAGCGCCAAGTTTGCCGCGCCAGAGTAGGTGAGGCGCGACTGCCCAGCGATTCCGCGCGTATTCTCCTTAACTTTGTCGAACACCACGACAGTGTCGTAGAGCGAGAATCCGAGGATGGTCAGCACGCCCACCACGGTCGCGGGGGTTACCTCGAATCCCGACAGGGCGTAGATGCCCACCGTGATAACGACATCGTGCACGAGGGCGACAAGAGCCGCGATGGCCATACGCCACTCGAAGTACACCGAAAGGAATATCGCGACGAGGATCAGGAAAACGAAAAGGCCCTGCAGCGCCTTGCCGGTGATATCAGCGCCCCACGAGGGCCCGACCAGTTGCACCTTGATGTCGTCGGCCTTCACGCCAGCGGTCTTGGCCAGTGCCGAGATGACGTCGGCGGTCTCATTCGCGCTGAGCGGGCGTGTCTGCACTCGGATGTTGCCATTGCCGAGTTGAGTCACGATGGGGTCGGCGATGCCTGCCTCAACGGTGGCGTCGCGCGCCTGCGCGACCGTGGCCGAACTGGACGGCACCTGGAAGTCGGCACCGCCCTTGAACTCAATGCCGAGGTTAAGACCGCGGAACAGGAGGGCCCCGATGGCCACGATCAGGATGCCGGCCGAGATGGAGTACCAGAGCTTGCGCCGACCCACGAAGTCGTAGCTGACCTCGCCCCGGTAGAGGCGTCCTCCGAGCGAGCCGATGCCTGCCATCAGGACTCCTTTCTGGCGGTGGTCGCCGTTCGTCCACGCACGGTCTTGCCGGTGGCTATTTCATCGACGCCAAGCCGAGCCGCGTCGAGTCCGGTGAGCTTGCCGCCCCGCGCAAACCAGGAATTGCGAGCCACCAGGTTCACGAGCGGACGCGTAAAGAGGAAGGCGACCGCGATGTCGATGAGGGTGGTTAACCCGAGGGTGAACGCGAAGCCGCGCACCCCACCGACGCTGAGAAGGTACAGCACCACGGCCGCGAGCAGCGACACGAAGTCGGCCGCGAGAATGGTTCGTCGGGCGCGCACCCAGCCGGCCTCACAGGCCACCTTGAGCGTGCGGCCCTCTCGAATTTCGTCGCGGATGCGCTCGAAGTACACGATGAACGAGTCGGCGGTAATACCAATGGCCACGATCGCGCCGGCGATACTCGCCAGGGTGAGGGTGAACCCGATGGTGCGGCCGAGCACCACGAAGGCGAGGTAGGTGATGATGCCCGCAATCACCAGGCTGACCACCGCCACAATTCCGAGTGCGCGGTAGTAGATCAGTAGGTAGATGACCACCAGTAGCAGGCCCAAGAGCCCAGCGATGATGCCGGCCCGCAACTGGTCATCGCCTAGGGTTGGCGAAATCGAAGTCACCTCAGCGACCTCGAGGGTGAGCGGAAGTGCCCCGTACTTGAGCACGTTCGCGAGGTCCTTGGCCTCCTGCGCCGTGAACGACCCCTCGATTTGTGCCGTGCCTCCGAGGA
The DNA here is from genome assembly GCA_943329595.2 of Bifidobacterium breve. Taxonomy (GTDB): domain Bacteria; phylum Actinomycetota; class Actinomycetes; order S36-B12; family CAIYMF01; genus CAIYMF01. The sequence continues at coordinate 8,291 of CALQEM020000033.1, read as the reverse complement.
TGGGCTCACGGAAGTAGGGGCTCGAGAACACCAGGCCATCGAGCACGATGGCGAACTGGTTTTGCGGCGGCTGCAGCTGGTAGATCTGCTGGCTCACATCGGCAAGCTTCTTGGCGCCCTCGGTATCGAAGGTCAGGTTGACCACGTAGGTCGTGCCGCTGGTGGGCAGAGTCGCGGTGGCGTCGGTGACGTTGGTGCCCCGGATGAAGGCGGGCTGCAGCAGGTACTTGGCCCGGCCATCGCGCGAGCAGGTCACCAGCCACTTGGCCGGATCGTCGGGCACGCCACCCTTGATGTTGGCTGGGTCGGAGCAGTCGAGGGCCAGGAACTTGGCCTGCAGGGCCACGTCGTTCGCGTCGCTCTGGATTGGTGGCGTCATGTCTCCTACCCCAGCGGGGCTGACTTCCGGAGATGGTGTCGCACTCGGGCTCGCGCTCGGGCTCGGACTCGCACTCGGCGAGGGGCTGATGCTCGGTGACGGCGTGGACGTCGCCGCCTTCACGAGGTTGGGGATGGGAGCCCCATTGCCCGTGACCGAGGGGCTGGCCGACGGACTGGCCAGGCGGGAGCTCGCGCTCGAGCTGGCACTAGCACTAGCACTCGCACTGGCCGACGGACTAGCGCTCGCCGACACACTCGGGCTCGGGCTCGGGCTCGCACTGGCCGACGGGCTTGGGCTTGGGCTTGCGCTCGGCTCGGGAACGGGTGCACCGGCCGTCTCGGCCTCCACCGCCCGGAAGTCGAGCAGTGCGGTCTGCTTGAGAGTTTCGGCAATGCTCTGCTGGTTAACTCCGGGCACCGACACCACAATGGAGGCGTTGGACCCCGAGCCCTGGGTGGTGACCTCAGCCTCGGCGACACCGAGCCCGTTCACGCGCTGTCGGATAATCTCCACCGACTGCTGAATCTGCTGGTCGCTGATGGTCTGGCCGCCGATAGCCCTCGGCGTCAGCGTGACCTGGGTACCACCTCGCAGGTCGAGGCCGAGCCGTGGCGCATGCGACTCTCCTGGCCACAGGGCAAGGGCGCCGAGCGCCAGCATGACCAAGCCCAGCACGAGCAGCGATCGGCCTGGGCGGGCGAGGTTCTTCTGCTGTGCCACGCTGCGTTCCCTTCACAGTGCATTGGGGTGGTGTCGAGGTTCGAAGGACCCTCTGGGCGCCTCAGCGTCCTTGGCTCAGTTGGTGCCCGTCTCAGGGGAAGACGCGGACGCGTCGGATTCAGTTCCTTCAGCAATGTCGGGGCCCTCGGACGGGAGTACTCGCGCCACCGCCTGGTCGACGACCGTCACCACAACTCCGGGCGCGATCTCCACCCGCATCTCGCCCTCGCCACGCTCGACCACCGTGGCGATGATGCCCGCCGAGGTGAGCACTCGGGTGCCAGGAGCGACCGAGTTGACCAGTGCCTGCTGGGCACGAGCGCGTGCCTTGGCTGGACGTAGCACTAGCAGCCAGAACGCGCCCGCCATCGCCACGAGAAAAAAGAGGGGAAACATGCCCTCCATGCCGCACCTCATTTCTCGTCTCAGACCCTTGGGCCACCGTCCGTGACCTTGCCGTGATGATCCTAGGGGGCGGCCGGCTCGGCCGCCGACCTGAGTCCCGAATTCAGAGGTCGAGCACGTCCTGCTGCCCCGCCGACGGCACGGGCCCCGGAGTTGCCGAGGGAGCGCTGAGCCCCAGGTGCGCCCACGCTGCCGGGGTGGCCACCCGACCACGAGGGGTGCGGGCGAGCAGGCCTGCTCGCACCAGGAATGGCTCGGCCACCTCCTCGATCGTGGCGGGCTCCTCGCCCACGGCGACCGCGAGGGTTGACACACCCACCGGCCCCCCGCCGAAGCGGCGCACCAGGGCGTCGAGCACAAGGCGGTCGAGGCGATCAAGGCCCAGCAGGTCGACCTCGAAGAGGTCGAGCGCAGCCTCGGCCGTGGCCAGCCCCACCGTGCCATCGCCGTGCACCTGCGCGTAGTCGCGCACGCGCCGCAGCAGCCTGTTGGCGATGCGTGGCGTGCCGCGACTGCGCGACGCGATTTCGGCGGCACCCTCGGCATCGAGAGGCACCCCGAGCAGACCGGCGCTGCGCACCACGATGAGCTCGAGCTCGTCGGCGGAGTAGAAGTCCATGTGCGCGGTGAAGCCAAAACGGTCGCGCAGGGGCCCTGGCAGCAGTCCGGCACGGGTCGTCGCGCCCACCACGGTGAAGGGCGGTAGCTCGAGCGGAATAGCCGTGGCTCCCGGGCCCTTGCCCACCACCACGTCGACGCGAAAGTCCTCCATGGCCAGGTACAGCATCTCCTCGGCCGGGCGGGCCATGCGGTGCACCTCATCAAGAAAGAGAACCTCCCCGGGCTCGAGGCTGGAGAGCACGGCTGCGAGGTCGCCCGCGTGTTGGATGGCCGGGCCACTGGTGATACGCAGCGGCACGCCGAGCTCTCCGGAGACGATCATGGCCAGGGTGGTCTTGCCCAGGCCGGGCGGACCTGAGAGCAGAATGTGGTCGGCGGCCTTTCCTCGCTGTCGGGCCGCCTCGAGCACGAGTCCTAGCTGGGCCTTCACGCGCGATTGGCCCACGAACTCGCCCAGGTCTCGGGGGCGCAGCGCACCCTCAATGGCACGGTCGTCGAGGGTGGCCTCGGCGTCGACGAGGTCGTCGTCGACGCCGCTCATCCGCGGTCCAGGCTGCGCAGAGCGGCTCGCAGCAGCAGGGGAACCTCGGGCTCGATCCGCCCAGCGTCGACCTCGGCACGCACGCGATCGAGGGCGTCGGCGGCGTCGCGGGCGCTCCAGCCGAGCCCGACGAGGGCCGCGTGAACGCTGTCGCTCCAACCGCCCACCGGCGTTGAGGCCCCCGACACTGCCGAGGTAGGTGGCGCGAGTCGGTCCTTGAGCTCAAGTACCAGCCGCTGGGCGCCCTTGCTGCCAATTCCGGAAACCCTAGTGAGGGTCGCGAGTTCATTGCCCGCCACCGCGCGGCGGATGTCGTCGGGACGCAGCACCGCCAGCATGGCCAGCGCGATGCGCGGGCCGATACCGCTCACGGTTTGTACCGATTCGAACACCGACCTCTCGTCGTGGTCGGCGAACCCATACAGCGTGAGCGAGTCTTCGCGCACCACGAGTGAGGTGGCCACCTGAGCGATGTCACCCACCCGAAGCCCGGCAATGGTGGTGGGAGTGCCCTGCACCAGAATGCCAACTCCGCCCACGTCGATGACCGCCGAGTCGGACCCCGCCGACAGCACTACTCCGCGCACCGACGCGATCATCGCTGAGCTCCGCGCACGGCCGCAGCGAGACGCACCTCGGCTGCGCCCCTCCAGATCTGGGTGATGGCGAGCGCCAAAGCGTCTGAGGCGTCGGCCGGCTTGGGTGTCTCCGTCAGCGACAGCAGCCGCATCACCATGGCGGCCACCTGGGCCTTGTCTGCACGACCGTTTCCGGTGACGGCGGCCTTAACCTCGCTGGGTGTACGCATGGCCACCGGCAGGCCCGCGCGAGCGGCCTCGGTGAGCGCGGCCCCCGCGGCCTGGGCGGTTCCCATCACCGTGCGCACGTTGTGCTGGCTGAAGACGCGCTCAACAGCCACCTGGTCGGGTCGGAAAGTCTCCAAGGCGAGCCGCACGGCGTCGGCCACCGCTAGCAGTCGCTCGGCGATGGGCGCGTCGGCGGGCGTTCGCACCACCTCGACGTGCACCAGGGTGAGGGTACGGCCTGGGGCGCCCTCGACAACTCCGATGCCACACCGGGTGAGTCCGGGGTCGACGCCGAGCACACGCACGCTGACCTCCTGGACTCCGGACTACGTCGGGATTTTTTAGAACCCTTGGGACGATGCTCATCCGAACACCTGTTCGGATGCTACCCCTGCTCAACCCCGGGGCGCGGCAGACGCGCCGCGCCGGATTCGAAGGACTAGGGGCGGGAGCCGTCGAAGCCGAGCGACTCAGCTGCCATGGGGTCAGCAGGACCCACCGGGTGTCCCACCACCTCGGCGAAGCCCTCGGCCAGACACCGAGCAAACAGTTCGCGGTCAGGCACGGCGGCATCGTCGGTGGAAACGCCAATGCTGGCCAGTCCGGCGTACGACAGCAGCGTGACGTTCACCGCGGCCCCAATCGTTGACACCATCGGGTACATGCGCAGCACCTGGGCTCCGGCAACCCACACCGGCACCGGCACCCCACTGACGTTGCTGGCGGTGAAGTCGCTGGTGCGCGCAGCGGCAGCTAGCACGTCCGACGGGATAAATCGACTCATCTCGGCGAGGGCATCGGCGAGGTGCAGGGCAGGCTCGTTTCGCCACAGCGCCACAATGTCGTGAACTGCCCGCATGCGTGCGTCGAGGTTGAGTTCGGCCACCGGAACCTCGAAGCGCGCGATGGTCACCGCGTTCGAGGCCGAGTCGCCCTCACGGCGCAGACTGATCGGCATGTTGACCCGCAGGGCGTCGACCGGCTCGCCCCGCGCATCGTGGTAGCGGCGCAGACCACCGGTGATGCCTCCCATGAAGGCGTCGTTCAGCGACAGCCCGCGCCTCCTTCCGGCCGCCTTGAGCTCGGCGAGTGGCAGATCGAAGGTGACGAAGTGGTAGTTGAGACTGCGGCCTGTCATGGCCGTTGAGAGTGGACGGCTCGGCACGTTCACGAAGCGCCCCACTGACCGCACGAGGGTGGTGACGTCGTCGATCGCCTCAGTGGGGTTGCTGAGGAACTTGCCCAGAACCGGCACCGCGGCGTCAACAACATCGCGCGCAGCCCTGCTCATGCGCGACGTGGCCTCGCGCATCGCCTGGGCCACCAGTCCGGCCTGGTCGACGTCGGCGGCCACCGGGGCCTCGGGCATCGGCCCGAGGTCGACCCCCTCCTTCGCGAAGTCGACCACGGTGGCCGCGAGCAGCATGGCCCCCTGTCCGTCGGCAATCGTGTGGTTCAGCTTGACGAGCAGCGCGGCCCGACCCCCCTCGAGGCCCTCAAGCAGGGTCACCCGCCACAGCGGGCGCTGCAGGTCGAAGTCGGTCATGCTCTGGCGGCGTACCTCGTCGAGCACCTGGTCCCAGGTGCCCGGCAGGCTGATGCGAAAACGACGCAGATGGAATGAGAGGTCGAAGTGCGGGTCGATTACCAGCCGAGGTGTCATGGTGTCGACCGGCCCCGACACCACCTTCTGGCGCAACACCGGCGCGACGCGGCTGGCGCGGTCGAAGCGCTCAATTAAGTGCTGCCAGTGGGGCGCGCGGTCGAGCAGGATGAGCCCGATGATGGGCGACCGCATGGAGGGGTCTCCCGCTGCGGTGCGCCACGTGGCGAAGTCCCAGCCCGACAGTCGCTGAGGCGCCATCACGGGCCCCGCCGGGGCTGCCGTCTTCGGGGCTGCCGACTTCTTCGCTGCGGGCTTGGTGGCCGGGGACTTCGTTGCGCTGCTGTCGTCGGTCACGTGCGCTCCCTCCGGCGGAACTAGCCCACCTGCTCGTAGACCTCGTCGCTGACCTCGAAGTTGGCGTACACGTTCTGCACGTCGTCGCTATCTTCGAGCGCTTCGATCAAGCGGAACACCTGCTGGGCCCCGTCGAGGTCGAGCGGCACCGTGACACTCGGTAGGAATGACGCGTCGGCCGACTCGTAGTCGATACCCGCCTGCTGCAGTGCGGTGCGCACTGCCACGAGATCGGTGGCCTCGCTCACGATCTCGAACGATCCGCCAAGGTCGTTGACCTCCTCGGCGCCGGCGTCGAGCACGGCGTTGAGCACGTCGTCCTCGGTCAGGCCATCACTGCCCACAATGATGACGCCCTTGCGCGTGAACAGGTACGACACACTTCCTGGGTCGGCCATGTTGCCACCGTTGCGGGTCATAGCCACTCGCACCTCGGAGGCAGCGCGATTGCGGTTGTCGGTGAGACACTCAATGAGTACCGCCACCCCGCTGGGTCCGTAGCCCTCGTACATGATGGTTTGCCAGTCGGCGCCACCGGCCTCGACACCCGACCCGCGCTTGACCGCGCGGTCGATGTTGTCGTTCGGAACCGAGGTCTTCTTGGCCTTCTGGATTGCGTCGAACAGGGTTGGGTTGCCCACGGGGTCGCCCCCACCGGTACGAGCTGCAACCTCGATGTTCTTGATCAGCTTGGCGAACAGCTTGCCGCGACGGGCATCAACCACGGCCTTCTTGTGCTTGGTGGTGGCCCACTTGGAATGGCCGCTCATGCCTGACCCCTCACGATGTCGACGAACAACTGATGCACCCTCAGGTCTCCGGTGAGCTCAGGATGAAACGCGGTGGCGAGCAGGTTTCCTTGGCGCACTGCAACGATCCTACCCGCGGCTGGGCCGCCTTCGACCCGCGCGACCACCTCAACACCATCGCCCACCTGCTCGACCCAGGGAGCCCTAATGAAGATTCCGTGCATCGCCGCACCGCCGATGGCCGGCATGTGCAGGTCGGCCTCGAACGAGTCAACCTGCCGGCCGAAGGCATTGCGCCGCACGGTCATGTCGATGCCGCCAATGGTCTGCTGGTCGGGGCGACCATCGAGGATGCGGTCGGCCAGCATGATCATGCCGGCACAGGAACCGTAGGCGGGCATGCCCGACGCCACCCGCTCGCGCAGGGGGCCAATCAGGCCGGAGGTTCGCGCCAGAAGAGACATCGTGCTCGACTCGCCGCCCGGAATGACCAGCGCCGACACCTGATCAAGGTCGTCAGGAGTGCGCACGCGCGCCGTGGACACGCCGCAGGAGTCGAGCATCGCGCGATGCTCGCGCACGTCGCCCTGCAGCGCCAGCACGCCGACAACCGGATCGGCCACGACGCTCACTCCCGCGTGCCGCAGGTCACCAGCCCCGGTCTTCGAGGCGGTGGTGCACGGGGATGTCGGCCACGTTGATTCCCACCATGGCCTCACCGAGACCTCGTGACACCTTGGCAAGCACGTCGGGGTTGTCGTAGTTGAGGGTGGCTTGCACGATGGCCTCGGCCCGCTTCACCGGGTCGCCGGACTTGAAGATGCCCGAGCCCACGAACACGCCCTCGGCGCCGAGCTGCATCATCATGGCGGCGTCGGCCGGGGTGGCGATGCCGCCGGCGGTGAAGAGCACCACCGGAAGCTTGCCGGCACGGGCAACCTCGACCACGAGGTCGTAGGGCGCCTGAAGCTCCTTGGCAGCGACATAGAGCTCGTCGGGGCTCATCGACGAGAGCCTGCGCAGTTCTCCGCCGATCTTGCGCATGTGGGTGGTGGCGTTGGACACGTCACCGGTTCCGGCCTCGCCCTTCGACCGGATCATGGCAGCGCCCTCAGTGATGCGCCGCAGCGCCTCGCCGAGGTTGGTCGCACCACACACGAAGGGAATAGTGAAGGCCCACTTGTCGACATGGTTGGCGTAGTCGGCAGGGGTGAGAACCTCGGACTCGTCGATGTAGTCGACCCCGAGCGCCTGCAAAATCTGCGCCTCGGCAAAGTGGCCGATGCGCACCTTGGCCATCACCGGGATTGTCACGGCCGCCTTGATGCTGTCGATCATGTCGGGGTCGCTCATGCGCGAGACGCCACCCTCGGCACGAATATCGGCGGGCACACGCTCGAGCGCCATCACTGCCACAGCACCGGCGTCCTCGGCAATCTTCGCCTGGTCGGCCGTGACGACGTCCATGATCACGCCACCCTTGAGCATCTCCGCCATGCCACGCTTCACGCGCGTGGTGCCGAGATGCGGGTTGGTCTGCTCGTCGGGGGTGCTCATGGGGAACCTCGCTCATGGTGGCCGCCCGGGTGGGGCGAACTAATGGGAACTCCATCCTAGAACGTCCGGGCCACCGCCACGACCCGGCCACGCCCCGCCCGCCAGGAAGGGAGGTCGGTCAGCGGGTGGCGAACCCCGGCGGCAGGCTGTCGTCGAGCTCGATCGAGTGAGGCAGCGGGGTATGGCCGGCCAGCCGGAACAGGGTCACAAGTCGGCGCTGCCGGATCGCTAGGCAGGCACGCACCGCGTCATTGTGGAAGAGCCTGGCGAGCTGAACCTTGCGGCAGGCCGCCTCGAGCACCTCGCTCATCGAAATCCCCGCCTCTGCGTCGAGCTCGTCGACGTCTTCTCGCTCGGCGAAGGTGGCTGCCAGCGCGTGCGTCAGTTCGCTCTCAACGATGGAAACGGCGTTGAGGTCGTCGGGGTCGGCCTCCCTCGCGGCCGCGGCCGACTCCCCCAGCACCACGCTCGATGCCGGGTCGAGCAGGCCCGAGCCCGCAATCTCTGACACCACGCCACTACGACGCGCGAGATGCAACTCCAACGCGTT
>CALQEM020000032.1:0-22845 GCA_943329595.2 Bifidobacterium breve | reverse complement strand
GCGGTCGACCTCGACGTCGAGCCGCTCGCTGAGGGCGTTCACCACCGACGCGCCCACACCGTGGAGGCCGCCAGACGCCGTGTAGGAGCCGCCGCCGAACTTGCCGCCGGCGTGCAACTTGGTCATCACGACCTCGACCCCGGTGAGCCTGGTCTTCTTCTCGATGTCGACGGGGATGCCGCGTCCGTTGTCACCCACCTCGACCGAGCCGTCGGGGTGCAGCCGCACCTCAATGCGGCTGCAGTGACCTGCGAGCGCCTCATCAACGGAGTTGTCGACGATTTCCCAGAGGCAGTGCATCAGCCCGCGACTGTCGGTGGAACCGATGTACATACCCGGGCGCTTGCGCACCGCATCGAGGCCCTCGAGCACCGACAGATGCTTGGCGGTGTACCCATCGTCGGGAGCCGCCGCGGCGGACTTGCGGGCTCGGCGGGGAGGGTCGACTGGCTGGGCGCTCATTGAGGTCAATCTATCGGCGGTGGCAGGGTGGTCCCGCCCTGCCACGCCGCATCGGTGGACAGAGCGGACAGCCGTGAGGAATGTCACCCGTCCGAGGGATGGCGACACGCCGAAGCGACGCGGACACGTGAATAGGGCATGCTTGTCAGAGCTACTTGGCAAGATGGTGACACGATCCCGCGGCGGCACGCTCGCCACGGGAGCTGAACAGGCCCGTGGATCGGAGCGGAACGGAACAGTCGCCACGAAGTGGTCCCGATAAGTGGGAACGAAATCGGGATGGCACGATGTTGATAGTGAAGAGCAGCAGTACCCACGCACTCGAGCTGACAGAGCCCGAAGACTAGGAGCCGATGATGACTACCGCCCTCGCACCGTCCACGTCCCTCACGGCGTCGGACCGCTGCGACCGCTGCGGGGCTCAGGCCTACATCCGAGTGGTCCTGTTGGCCGGAGGTGACCTCCTCTTCTGCTCCCACCACTTCAACGAGCACTCCGAGAAGCTGCGTCCGCAGGCGTCCGAGATCATCGACGAGTCGCACCGCCTCGTCGACGCGCCGAACTAGCACGCCACCTCGGCCGGCCGCACCGCGCCCTGTCGCCGACGCCCTCGATGCCCCATTCGAGGGCGTCGAGCCATGTGTCACGACGCGCAGTACACCTCGAGCACGGTCACCGCGGAGAACACCCGGACTCCCCCGGCCACCGACGCCAGTTTGACCCGCACCGACGTCGCCTCGCGGCTTGCCACGGCGAACTTGCCGGTCGCCACAAAACTCCCCGCAGCATCAGTCTCCACGATGCGCCATACCGGGGCCTTCGGGAACTGATCGCTGCGCACCTGCAACTGCACGTCCTGCCCCTCGATGGCGGGCGAGGCGGCTCCGGTGACCGTGAGGCTGCGCGTGTCGCAGTCGTAGGCGGTCGACTTCACCGCGAGTCGTCCTTTGGCCGCAGGGGTGACCTGTCCGCAGGCACACAACCCGAGCACCACCGCGGCCAGGCCCAGCGTCGCGATCGCCCCTCGCACCGACTCAAGTCGCCTCACACCCACCGATGCTAATGCCATCGCCTACTGTGGCGGGATGCCCGAGTGGGGAGTCGCACTGGTGGCGACCTGCTGCGTGCTCGGGGTGGTCGGCACCATCCTTCCGATCGTGCCCGGCACGATCGTGATAGCGCTGGCGATTTTGGTGTGGGGCATCGTCGAGACCACGCCATCGTCGTGGGCGATCACGGCGGTGGCTCTGGTGGTGCTCGGGGTGGGCCAACTCCTCAAGTACCTCATCCCCGGCCGACGCCTCGCCGCGGCAGGTGTGCCCACTCTGACGATGGTGGCAGGCGGCATCGGCGGCATTGTCGGATTCTTCGTCGTGCCGCTCGTGGGAGTGGTGGTGGGGTTCATCGTGGGGGTGTTCGTGGTCGAGATGCTGCGCCTACGCGATCTGCACACAGCGTGGCCGGCGACCTGGGAGGCGATGAAGGCCTCCGGGCTGTCGACGCTGATCGAACTTGCCGCAGCACTGCTGGCCACCGCGATCTGGGCCGGAGGTGTGCTCACCACCTAGCGCGGTGTTGCTGATCGACTCAAGCAGTGTCGCTGCGTCGACGGCGCACGCCTCGATACTCAGCCTCAACGAGCGAGTCAATGCGCACCTCGGACACGGTGAGATCGATGATCTCGTGCGCGGTACGGCGCGACTCGACCTCGAGCGCACGAGCAATTTCCTCGACAACGAGGGGGGGCATGGTCAGAGCGGGCAGAGCCGACAGTTCCTGCCGCAGCGGCAGACGTTCATCGTTGTGCTGTGCCACCACAGTGCACCTCCTCCGCACGATCGGGTGATGCGCGTGAGTGAAAGGCTATCGCCGGGGTACAGCGCTGACGTCACACTGAGTCGGTGTGTCGCGCATCGATTCAGGCGCCTTCGCGGGTAGCTCTGTGTCGCCTCGGACTACCGCACCACAGTGAAACCAGACATGCGACCGAGCGACACCAGCGTGGAACGCGTGGGCGGACCGTAGGCCGCGCGACCCACGAGTCCGAGCAGGTGGCGCCGAAACACGGTATAGGCGGCCTGGGTGCGCGGCCCCCACTGCCCGTCGACCGGAATCTCAACTCCAACAAGGCGGTTAAGCCCCGCCTGCACCACTCGCACCGCAGGTCGGCTACGGGCGAGCAGCGACGCCACTGAGAGAACCGGTCGGCCCACCTCCGCGGAGGGCCCGGGCACGCTCGACGAGACCGCGCCCCATCCGGTGATCGCTCGGTAGGCAGCGGCCCCCACCACACCCGAGGTGGGCCCGAGCGCCGGATGGGCGAACTGGAAGGCGACCACGGCGTCACGCGTCTGGGTTCCGAAGCGCCCGGGCGTAATGGCGCCGAACATCTGGGGGCGCAGGTATCCGCCCCGGATCAGCGAACGCTGCAGCGCAGCCACCACCGGCCCCCTCGCGCCAAGTCCCACGGTGCCACCGGCGAAGGGCGGCGTGACCGTGCTGGGAGTCGGCGTGGGGACTGGGGAGGGGGTTGGAACGGGCGTCGGCGTGGGCGTGGGCGGGCGGTAGTCGGCGGGTGCCATCACGCGACGGGCGACCAGAAACTGTCGGCCCGACATGGGTCCCGTGCCCCAGAAGGTGCTCACATGGGCCACGTCGCCGCACGAGTTCGTGTGGAGCATGTACCCGTCACCTAGGTACATCGCTACGTGCCGATAGGTCGCGCCTCCGGTGTCGTAGAGCACGAGGTCGCCGGGGCGCAGGTTCGCGGGAGTAACGAGCGCGGCCCACGAGGCGAGCGGAACCCCGTCCCACGGCACCATGTCACGCGTCGAGGGGGCCCAGTCGACGCCAGCGGTATCGAGGCCCGCCCCGATGAAGTAGGCCCGCGACACGAGCGAGGAGCAGTCGAAGCGGAAGGGGGCCATGCGTCCTACGCCTCCGCAGGCGTACGGCGCGCCGAGCATGCCGAATGCCGCCACGATGGCCAAAGCTGCCTGGGGCGTGGCGGCGGCGGCCACCGCATGGCGGCACAGTGCGAGGCCACCCATGACAGCGCTTCCGTCACGCAGCGTGCCGCTAGGTGCCGTGGTGGGGCAGCTTCTCGAGGCAGCGGCAGCCGTGGTTGCGGTGGTAGACGTGGCAGCAGTGGTCACAGCAACCGAGGGCGACAGGCCTGCGAGCGGCAGGCAGAGTGCTGCCGCCGCCACCGCTGCGGCCACCCGCACTAGTCGCGCCCGTTTCAGCGAGCCGCATTGACTCAGTATTCGTGTCATGTCGTCAGGCCACCAGCGAGAAGCCTGCGAGCCGGCCGAGAGCCGCGAGGGAGCCCGCGCCGGGTGCGCCCGTGGCGGCCGCACCCCTGAGCCGCAGACGCGTGTGACGGAACTGGTCAAACGCAGCCTGGGTCATCGGGCCCCAGCGGCCGTTGATGGGAAGCCCGGCGTCAACCACTCGGTTGAGAGCCGCCTGCACCACCATGACGCTGGCTGCAGCGTGCCTGAGCACGCGACTCAGGGAGAGTTTCTTGCTGGCCCGGGCTGACGACGCTGACGACCCTGACGCGGCAGGCCGCCAGCCTGTCAGCGTGCGGTAGGCCGCCTGTGTTATCCGGCCGGTGACGGGGCCGACGGCGGGGTGCTCGCGCTGGTACAGCCGCACCGCGTCGAGGGTCTGCTGGCCGAAACCGCCATAGGGCACCTGACCGGCCTGAACGCCAGGAATGGTGTAACCGAGACGGATCAGGGCACGCTGAACACTGGCCACCGCGGGCCCGCTGGCCCCCCGGACTAGGACCCCACCCGGGAACGCTGCGACTCCGGCAGGACTCGCGCTCGTCCTGTCACCAACTGAGGCGCGGTCCGAGACACGCGGGCCGATCGCGCGCGCCTCGCCAGGCATGACGACGCGGCGGGCGACGAGGAAGGTGCGCCGCCCGCCAGCGTCGAATCCCCAGAACGAACTGATGTGGGCCACATCTCCGCACGTGCTGGTGTGCAGCATGAAGCCGTTGCCGAGGTACATGGCCACGTGTCGGTAGGTGGCACCGCCGGTCGCGTAGAGCACGAGGTCGCCAGGGCGGATGCTGCTCGGGGCCACGTACGAGGCCCACGAGGCCAGTGCTGCCCCGCCCCAGGGCACCATGTCACGGGTCGATGACGACCAGCCGGGACCGGCGGTATCGACCCCGGCTAGCGCGTAGGCGCGCGAGACGAGCGAGGAGCAGTCGAACTGGGTCGGTGCCAGTCGGGCGGTGCCGTCGCACGCGTAGGCCGAGCCCAGCATGTGAAAGGCAGCTCGAATGGCATCCTTGGCCTGCTGCGTCGCGGCGAAGGCCACGGCCTGCCCACACAGCGCACGTGCGCCGATCTGATCGCTCCCATCGCGCAGGCTTCCATCTGGAACCGAGGTCGGGCAGGCTTCCACTGACACGACGGGCACTGGCGGGGTTGCCGCCTGAGCAGGCGCCACGCCCACGAGGGAGGCAAGCGCGCCCACCACTCCCACAGCGGCCACGAGGGCTGCACGGCGGCGGTTGAACGGGCTCCACATGTGAGGTGCATCGTCGCGTTCAAAGCCGCCTTGAGCGCTGGTGGCCAACTTTCTCGCGGCCCCGAGAATGTCGTGAGGGAATCACACGCGTGTAATTCACGGGCGGGCCCGTAAGACGCAGGGCTAGTCGTCGGTGCTGCGCCGCATTCTCTTGGTGTGTGAGCGCTGACGCTTGTCGACCAGTCGCCTCTCGACCGACGACCGGCTCGGCCGGGTTGCACGTCGTCGACGCGGCGGCGGGGCCACTGCCTCGGCGAGCACCCGGGCCAGTTGCTGCTGGGCGACTCGACGGTTTTGCAGTTGCGAGCGCTCCTGAGCCGACGACACCGCCAGCACGCCATCGACCAGTCGCGAGCCGAGCCGCTCGACTGCCCTAGCCCGCAACGTCTCCGGCAGGCTGGGCGACTTCATCACATCGAAGAGAACCTCGGCACGGGAGTCGGTGGTATTGACCGACTGGCCACCGGGGCCCGAGGAGCGCGAGAAACGCCAGGAGAGTTCCCCCTGCGGGATCGAGAGTGAGTCGGTGATGCGGAGGTCATCAGGGGCCATACGCGTGCTCAGTGCGCGTCAGGCGCCGCCAGCACCCGCACCGTGGGCAGCGGCAGCAGCGGAGGGGAAGGTTGTGTGGCGGTCGCGGGGCGATTGGGAGTGTTCCACGACAGCGAAGCGCCCGCGCAGAACTGCCGAACCACGACTCCGTACACTCCGGGGCGATGGGGCCACTGCACCCGCATCGAGGGGTAGAAGGGCATGCCGAACGGTTGCGCCGGCCCCGTGGCGCGCCAGGTGAGCTGCTGGGTTCCGTTGGCTAGCACGGTGCGGCTGACGGCCCATCCCTTGAGCGCACGCGGCGTCACGGTGCCAAACCGGCTGTTGAAGTAGGCGCTCACCCTGGTGGTGGGGAACACGTTGGGCACCTTGGACGCGGGGTTGCAGCCGTGCTGAATCTCCATCGTGAGTCGGCTGGCCTGGCCCGCGTAGGCAGGCGTGCCTCTGAGCTCAATGATCGCGTGGGCCTCGGCAGGAACGACGGCCACCGCAACGAGCAGGGCCGACACGGCCACTGAAGCGATCGACAGGGTGGTGCGGCGGACCAGTAGTGATGTCATGTCAGAACGGTATCGCACCGAGCGCCGCAGATTTGCGCCTCACCACAGACGCATCGCTCCGCGGTAGAGGTCGGCGAGCAGGTCTTCGCTGACCTCGCACGGCGCATTCGCGAGCAGCCGCTGCTGCGCCCACGCGCCCGAGGTGAGCCCCGGCACGTCGACCTCGCCGTAGCCGACGCCTGACATTCCATTGGGCATCCCCGTGGCCCTCATCAGAACCACGAGCCGCTCGGCCAATAGCACCCCTGAGTCCTCAAGACCAGCGCCTGCGACGTCAGCCCCGAGGAGTTCGGCTGCGCGGAGGTGACGATCAGGACACGCGGGAGCGGTGTGTGCGAACACCGTCGGAGCGCTCACGATAACGCTCATGCCATGCGGCACCATCGGCTCGTCCTGCGGGTAGCCGGGCGGACGGAAGTCGTGCACCATTCCGGCCACCGAGTACGCCATCGCGTGCGGGATGTGCACGCCAGAGTTCCCGAAGGCGATGCCTGCCAACGTGGCAGCCCACATCATCTGGCTGCGGGCCTCGTGGTCGTTCGGGTCAGCGACGGCGCGCTCGAGGTGGGTACCTAGGAGTGAGAGGGCACGCTCGCAGCCCATATCGCTCCAGGGGTTGGCACCCTGGCTCATCGGCCGAAGTGCGGGCGACGCAGGTGCCGGCCGAGCCGCGAAGGGCCGCGCGGTGTACGACTCGAGGGCGTGGCAGAGCACGTCGAACCCGCTGGCTGCCACCACGGCACCCGGCAGGGAATGCGTCGTGGTGGGATCGACCAGGGCCATCGACGGCTTGAGCCGGGACGAGGCGATTCCGGTCTTCACGTGCATCGAGAGCAGGTCGAACACCGCGATTCCGGTGCACTCGGAGCCCGTGCCCGAGGTGGTCGGACACGCGATGTGCGGTGCGAGCGGGCCGGGCACCGGGAGCGCGCGACCAATGGGTGCGTTGACATAGTCGAGCAGGTCGGCTGGGTAGCTGGCGTAGAGGTTGGCGGCCTTGGCCGTGTCGATCACCGACCCCCCGCCCACCGACACATACCCGTCGAAGCGCCCCTCAGTGGCAAATCTCACCGCGTGGGCGAACGACTCGTCGGTCGGCTCAACCCGCACCTCGTCGAACACCACGACGTCAAGCCCGGCACCTACGAGCGACTCCCACACCTGTGCCAGTTGCGGAAGCTGGCGGACCCGGGAATCGGTGAACAGCGCAACTCGCGTCATTCCCAGGCCGCGCGCCCGATCACCCGCTTCGGCCAGCACGCCAGGGCCGAAGGCGATGGCCGACGAGTCGACGGCAAAGACAGACTCGCCGCCCTCGTGGGGGGTGAAGTACGAGTGACAGCAGGCCATGGGACACCTCGCAGGAAGGGGTGGATGGGCCCCGCGAACGTAGCACGGGTGACCTCGGACTCGCTCATCCATACGAAAGCGTCATTCCGACCTCTTTGCCAAACTGCGGGTGTGACGCTTTCGTATGGATGAGCAGGGAGGGGTGGGGGCTTCGGGAGCACTATCCCTGTGCTGATCGGGTTGCTTCGACACGTCAGTACAGTCTTTGCTGTGACTCCGAACCAGCGACTCCTCGCGGCAGGTGCCGACCCGCTGCCCACCTACCTCGACCAGTGCCAGGCAGCGCCCGAGACTCAACTCGAGACCCTGCTCGACATCGTGGGCCGCTCGGCCGACACCGAGTGGGGACGTGCCCACGACTTCTCGGGAGTGCGATCGGTTGATGACTTCCGCGCCCGCGTTCCGCTTACCGAGTGGTCGGACTATGAGGCGGTCTCTGAACGAATGCAGGAGGGCGAGACCAACCTCACCTTCCCCGGCGCTCCCGAGTTTTTCGTCCTCACGAGTGGCACCACCGGGTTCTCCAAGCTCATTCCCGAGTCTGCAGCAGGACTAGCCGCCAAGCGCGCCACCAGCGACCTGCGCATCGCGGCAGTAGTTCCGCACGTACCCTCGCTGCGCGACGAGGGCGCGATCCTCACCTTCGCCAACCGACGCGTGTTCGGGACAACCCCCAGCGGAATCGAGTTCGGCAGTGCGTCAGGCAGCAACCTCACCCTGTCGCCGCCGCTGGGGCCTAGCCGTCTGGCCTATCCCCTCTCCATCCTCGAGCGGGTCGACCACGAACACGATGTCGACTATCTGATTCTGCTCTGTGCCCTCGGCGCCGACGTGAGAGCGATTCGTGGTAACAACGCGGGCCGGCTGATCACGCTCCTCGAAGCCGCAGACGCACGACGCGACGACCTGATCAGCGACATCCGCCACGGCACGATCACCCCGTCGATCACCCTCGAGCCAGAACTCCGAGCGTCGCTCACCCAGCGCCCCAACCCCGCGCGGGCCGACGCGCTCGATGCCGCGATCGCCGAGCGGGGTCATCTCGACGCCGCTGCCGCGTGGCCAAACCTCGCCGCCCTCATCTTCTGGCTGTCAGGTTCGGTGGGTCGCTACATGGCGGACCTTCTTCCCCACGCACCTAGTGGAGTCACCACCTTCGACATCGGCTACGGCGCCAGCGAGGGACGCTTCAATGTGCCCCTCAACCCGGGTGTGTCGGCCGGTCCACTGGCATTGCACGCGCAGTTCCTCGAATTCGTGCCGCTCGACGGCGGAGACCCACTGCTTGCCCACGAGGTGAGTGACGGCGCGAGCTACCGACTGGTGACAACGTCGTACTCGGGGCTCTACCGATACGACATCCACGACATCGTGCGGGTCGACGGGTTCACCGGAGGCTCGCCCCACATCGTGTTCGAGTCGAAGGGCGCCGACGTCGGAAACGTCGCCGGAGAAAAGATCGCGGGGTCAGAACTGATGCGCGAGATCGACGCAGCCCTGCTCCAGGCGGGGCTGACCGTGCGCCACTACTGCGTCGTGACCGACCTCGACCGACATGGCTACGACGTCTGCCTCGAGCTTGACCCCGCGTCCGCTCCGCCGCCAGCTAACCTCGCCGACATCACCGAGGCTGCACTCACGCGCACCGGCATGATCTATCCGTACTTCCGCGGGCAGGGGCTCATCGCTCCGTCGCGCACCCTGGTGATGGCTTCCGGCTGGCAGGAGCAGTTGTATGCCACGCGCACCGGCGCGGGAGTTTCACGCTCACAGGTGAAACTGCCCCTGATCGTGCTGGAGGTTCCCCATCCTTCCCTCACCACCGTGGCCCTGATGTCATCGGCTCTGACGCCGGACTGAGTCGCTTTTCGCTTGTCGCAAAGGACTTAAACGGCAGTTTCACTTACGTCTGTGTGTCACCATACGTCTATGCGAGTTCTCCTAGTGGAAGATCACGACGTGCTGGCCGACACCATCGCCACCGGCCTACGGCGTGAGGGCATGGCAGTCGATGTGTCGAGTGATGGTCAGCATGCGATTGATTCAACATCGGAGCACGCCTACGACGTCGTCGTGCTTGATCGTGACCTTCCACTCGTTCACGGCGACGACGTCTGCCGACACATCTCGTCCGAGCACCCTGGCACCCGCATTCTCATGCTCACCGCCTCTGACCTCGTTGCCGACCGGGTGCAGGGTCTGAGCATCGGCGCCGACGACTACCTAGCGAAACCGTTCGCCTTCGCCGAATTGGTGGCACGCGTGCGAGCCCTCGCCCGCAGGTCGCGCGTGGCCGCTCCCCCCACGATTACTAGGGGCGGCCTCACCCTAGACACCGGCCGGCATCTGGTCGAGCGTGACGGCAGGGCGATCGAACTCACCCGCAAGGAGTTCAACCTGCTCGAGGAACTCATGCGGGCCGACGGAGCAGTCGTGAGCCACGAGGAACTGCTAACGCGGGTGTGGGACGCGTCGATCGACCCGCTCACCAACGCCATCAGGGTTACCATGATGACCCTGCGCCGCAAGCTGGGCGAGCCGGCGCTCATCGAGACGGTCTTGGGCGCCGGATACCGTCTGTGAGAAGTTGGCCTCGGTTGAGGCTTCGCACTCGACTGACCCTCACGTACAGCGCCGCGCTGTTCACCGTGCTCTGGTGTGTCACGGCGTTTATGGGCTACGTACTCGCCTCAACCGGCTTACTCGATCGGCTGTCCCTCGAATCCGCCGTGCAGAGCCTCCCGTTCGACAGCGTCTTGTCCAACGCAACAGGGGGCCTCACCCTCCCCTTGGGCGGGAACGTGTTTACCGGCAAGCAGTTGGTGAGGCTCGCCGTGCTCTACGGCGTGATCAGCGTGGTCATGGGCTGGTGGGTGGCCCGTCGTACCGTGCGCCCCATCACCCGCATCACCGAGAGCATTCAACATATCGCCGACGCCTCCATCCGTGAGCGCATCAACTTTGAGGGTCCCTCTGACGAGATCAAGAGCTTGGCCGACACGTTCGACACGATGCTCGATCGCATTGAGAGCGCGCAGAGCGGACAAAGGCGGTTCGTCGCCAATGCAGCGCATGAACTGCGCACGCCTCTCACCGTGCAGCGGGCGATACTCGAGGTTCGGAGGGCCAACCCCGACACCAGCACCGACGCGCACGAGCTTATTGACGAGTTGCTCGCCGCCACTACCCGCACCGAGGCCCTCGTCGAGTCGCTGCTCGCCCTCGCTCAAGGCGAGCAGCCTCCAGAGCTGACCGAGACTGTCGACCTCGCAGCGAGCGCGCGTCTGTGCCTGAACTCCCTGGCCCACATCAGCCCGGCTTCTCTCACCATGACCGACATGCTGCGGACTGCCCCCACCGAGGGAGACCCAGCCATGCTCGACCGAGCAGTGTCGAACTTGATCGAGAACGCGATGCGGCATAACCGTGAGGGCGGCTGGGTGCACGTGTCCACGAGCGTGGTGGGCGATGGAGCCCGCCGCACTAGTCGACTCGTGGTCCAGAACTCCGGCCCTCTCGTTGACGAGAACGATGTGGCCTCACTCTTCGAGCCCTTTCGCCGCGGACATGCGCGCATCGGTCGAGGCACCGGCCTGGGCCTGTCGATTGTGCGGGCCGTCGCCACCAGCCATCACGGGGTAGTCGAGGCGCAGGTGCGCACTCAGGGCGGACTGCGGGTGACCCTCGACCTGCCGTTCTCCCCCCACTCTGACGAGGTCGCGTCGAACTGACCTACCCACAATCGCGCGGGCGGGTCAGCCTCGCGCGACGTCGTCGGGGCTCTCACTGAACTGGCTTTCGTACAGATCGAAGTAGAACCCCTCGCGCGCCATCAGCTCGTCGTGACTGCCCTGCTCGACGATGCTGCCCCTGTTCATCACCAGGATCACGTCGGCGTTGCGAATCGTTGACAACCGGTGCGCAATCACGAAGCTGGTGCGCCCCTGACGAAGATCGGCCATGGCCCGCTGAATCAGCACCTCGGTGCGCGTGTCGACCGAGCTGGTGGCCTCGTCGAGGATCAGCACCGCCGGGTCGGCGAGGAACGCGCGCGCAATGGTGAGCAGCTGCCGCTCGCCTGCGCTCACGTTCTCTCCCTGCTCGGTGAGCCGCGTCTGATAGCCGTCAGGAAGCGTGCGGATGAAGTGGTCGGCGTACGAGGCGGTCGCGGCGCGGCGCACGTCATCGTCGGTGGCCCACTCAGCGCCGTAGGCGATGTTGTCGTGAATGGTGCCCTCAACGAGCCAGGTTTCCTGCAGCACCATTCCGAAGCAGCGCCGTACCTGCTCGCGCGTGGCCTCTCGGGTATCGATGCCATCGATGAGGATGCGTCCGGCCTGAACCTCGTAGAAGCGCATCAGCAGGTTGACCAGCGTGGTCTTGCCCGCCCCCGTGGGGCCCACGATCGCAATGGTCTGGCCCGGCTCGACGGCCAGGCTCAGGTCGTCGATCAACGGGGTGTCCTCGCGATACCTGAACCGGATGTTCTCGAAGGTGATGCGGCCCGATGGGTCGGCTACCGGTACCGCGTCGACGTCGTCTGGTTCCTGCTCTGGAGCGTCGAGCAGCTCGAACACACGCTCGGCGGACGCCGCGCCCGACTGCAGCAGGTTGGCCACGCCAGCGATTTGGGTGATGGGCATGGTGAACTGCCTCGAGTACTGGATGAACGCCTGCACGTCGCCGAGCGACATCGCGCCACTGGCCACCCTGAGCCCGCCGAAGACCGCGATGGCCACGTAGTTGAGGTTCGACACCAAGGTGAGCGCGGGCTGGATCATGCCCGACACGAACTGCGCCCGAAAGCTGCTCTCGTACATCTGCTCGTTTGCGGTGTCGAAGTTGGCGATCGCCTCGTCGCGGTGGCCGTACACGCGCACGAGCTCGTGGCCCGAGAACATTTCCTCGACGTGCGAGTTGAGCTTGCCCGTCCACGTCCACTGGTTGATGAAGTGCGGCTTTGATCGCCTACTGATGAGCATCGTCGCCACGAAGCTCAGGGGCACGGTGAGCACTGAGACGAGGGCAAGGAGTGGACTGATCCACACCATCATGGCCAGCACGCCGACGACGGTGAGGAGCGCGGTGACCATCTGGGTCAGGGTCTGCTGCAGGGTCGTGGAGATGTTGTCGATGTCGTTGGTGACCCGACTGAGCAGGTCGCCACGAGGCGTGGAGTCGAAGTAGCGCAGCGGCAGTCGGCCGAGCTTGGCGTCGACGTCTTCGCGCAGCCGGTACATCGTGCGCTGCGTGACACCGGCCATCAGGTAGTTCTGGGCCCACGACAGCAGCGACCCCACGAAGTAGAGAACGACGGCGAGCGCCAGCAACCGTCCCAGTGCCGTGAAATCGACCCCCTGGCCAGGAGTGAGGGTCATAGCCGCCACCATGTCGGCCTGTCGGTCCTGGCCCTGGGCACGCAGTGCCTCCACCGCCTGCGCCTGAGTCATGCCCGCCGGAATTCTCAGCGACACAACCCCGTCAAAGAGAACGTTGGTGGCATTGCCCAAAATCTTCGGCCCCAGCACGGTGAAAAAGACGCTCACGCTTCCGAGCACGAACACACCCACCACCACCGCCCGCTCGGGGCGAAGCCGGTCGGTGAAGCGTCGCAGTGAAGCTGTGAAGTCGTGGGCCCGCTCGGCCGAGGGCACCATCGACATCCCGGGTGGCCCCCCACCCATCGGTCCGCGGGTTGGCGCTCCGCCCGGCGCGCCCGGTCCCCCCGGTCGCAGCATGCTCATGGTGCCGATACCTCGAGCTGCGACGCCACGATCTCGCGATACGTCTCACACGTCTCGAGCAGCTCCTCATGCGTACCCTGGCCCACGACCCGCCCGTAGTCCATCACCACGATGAGGTCGGCGCCCACCACCGAGCTGACGCGCTGGGCAACGATAATGACCGTCGCGCCCTCAGTGTCGTTGGCGAGGGCTGCTCGCAGCCGCGCGTCGGTGGCGTAGTCGAGGGCCGAGAAGCTGTCGTCGAAGACGTACACCTCAGGCCGTCGCACGATGGCGCGGGCGATGGCCAGCCGCTGACGCTGACCGCCCGAGAAGTTGGCGCCGCCCTGGTCGACCGGGGCCTCGAGCAGGTCGGGGAGTTCGCGCACGAACTCGGCGGCCTGTGCCACCTCGAGCGCGTGCCACACCTCAGCGTCGGTCGCGTCGGGGCGGCCGAAGCGCACGTTGCTCGCGATGGTGCCGCTGAAGAGGAACGCGCGCTGCGGCACCAGCCCGAACCGACGCCACAGCTTCTCCTGCGGCACCGAACGCACGTCGGTACCTCCTACCCGCACCTCCCCCGAGGTGGCGTCGAGCAGCCGCGGGATCAGGTTCACCAGGGTGGTCTTGCCCGACCCCGTGCCGCCGAGAATCGCGTTGGTGGTTCCGGGCGCGAAGGTGAGCGAGACCTCCTGAAGGATCGAGTCCTGGGCTCCCGGGTATCGGAACTGCACGTCGCGCAGCTCAACCAGACCCCGCACCTCTCGCGTCTCGGACGCTCTCAGCGGGACCTCGCCGTCGAGGATGTCGGGCCGGGTCGAGAGCACCTCATTCACGCGATCGGCCGACGCGGCGGCGCGCGGCACCATCATGAGGGTCATCACGGCCATCATCACCGACATCAGAATCTGCATGATGTACGCGAGGAAGGCGGTGAGGTTACCGATGGGCATATCGCCAGCCGCGACGAGATGCCCGCCAAACCAGATCACGGCGACTGACGACAGGTTCATGATCAGCAGCAGCGCCGGCAGAATCAACGCGAAAATTCTGGTCACACGCAGAGCGGTGTCGGTGAGGTCGGCGTTGGCTCCCTCGAAGCGCCGCTCCTCGCGCTCGGTCTGGTTAAACGCACGGATCACGCGGATTCCGGTGAGGTTCTCACGCAGCACCAGGTTGACCCGGTCGATTTTCACCTGCATCACGCGGAACAGCGGGATGGCCCGGAACACCATCACCGAGATCACCGCCAGCATGAGCGGGATCACCACGATGAGCAGTAGGGCCAACTGTGCATTTTCGCGTACAGCCATGATGATGGCCCCCACGGCGGTGACGGGCGCGAGCACCATCATGGTGAGCCCCACCAGCACGAGCATCTGCAGTTGCTGTACGTCGTTGGTGTTCCGCGTGATGAGTGAGGGCACGCCCAGTGCGTTCACCTGGCCCAGCGAGAGCGATTCGACCCGCTCAAACAGGTCACGCCGCATGTCGCGCCCCACTGCCATGGCGGTACGCGCCGAGAAGTACACCGCCACCACCGACGAAAGACCGAGGGCCGCCGACACGAGGAGCATCACCCCGCCAACCCGCACGATGTACCCAATGTCGCCGGTCACAACGCCGTTGTTGATGATGTCGGCGTTGAGGTTGGGTAGATAGAGGTTGGTGAAGGCCTGCACCAGCAGCAGCAGCGAGATCACCACCAGCACCCCCCGATGGGGGCGCAGGTATCTCGTCAGCAGCGGAGTCACACCTGAGCGTAACTCGCGAGGGCAGGCCCAGGATCAGTCGCGACCGTGGTCCCCCACGAGTGTGGCCACCATCAGCGCCTTGATCGTGTGCAGCCGGTTCTCGGCCTCGTCGACCGACACGTTGGCAGTCGACGAGAACACATCGTCGGTCACCTCGAGCCCGTTGGTGAGTCCGGTCAGTTCGCCGATCTCACGCCCCACGGTGGTGCGCATGTCATGAAATGCGGGCAGGCAGTGCAGGAACCGCACGTAAGGGTTGCCCGTTCGTTCGAGAGTGGCCGAGTTGACCTGGTAGGGGGTGAGCAGCCGAATGCGGTCATTCCACACGTCGGCCGACTCTCCGAGCGACACCCACACATCGGTTTCCACGAAGTCGACGCCGGGCAGTGCCTCGTCGGCGTCGTCGGTCAGCAGGATGCGGGCGCCCGACTCGGCGGCACGCTCGTAGGCAGCGGCCTGCACCTCAGCCGACGGCCACAGCTCGCGAGGAGCGCAGATGCGCACGTCAGACCCCATGATGGCGCCCATCACCAGCAGCGAGTTGCCCATGTTCGACCGGGCGTCGCCGAGGTAGCAGTAGGAAATCTCGTGGGCTGCCTTGCCGCGACCGTACTCGAGCATCGTGAGGAAATCGGCGAGCATCTGGGTGGGGTGCCACTCGTCAGTTAGCCCGTTGTACACCGGGACGTCGGAGTTGTCGGCGATCTCCTGGGCCGTTGACTGCGCGCTGCCGCGGAACTCGATGGCGTCGTACATGCGCGACAGCACCCGTGCGGTGTCGGCGGCCGACTCCTTGTGGCCCAGCTGCGACGACACGGGGTCAAGGTAGGTGACGTGTGCGCCCTGCTGGTAGGCGGCCACCTCGAATGCGCAGCGGGTGCGGGTGGAGGTCTTCTCGAAGATGAGGGCGATGCACTTGCCCGCCAGCACAGCACGCTCGCGCCCTGCCCGACGCGCCTGCTTGAGCTCGCTCGAGAGGTCGAGCAGGTACTGCAGTTCCTCCCGGGTGAAGTCGAGCTCCCGGAGGAAGTCCCGGTTCTGCAGGTCCACAGCCATCGCGCTGCCTTTCACGTGGTGATCGCCGACTCGGAGGAGACGACTGACGAAACATTGAGTCTGGCAGACGGCTCTGGGCGGGGTTCGCCCGAGAGGTTCGGGGGCGGGTGCGCTGGGCGAGTCGGCCGGGCCGGTCAGCCGGCGGCTGCAGCCTCGGAGTACGGGGTAACTAGCAGGTGATCGGCGGTGTTAAGCGGCTGCCACGCCAGTCAGCTGGTCGAGCGTGCCGGCCAGAGGCCGGCAGTGGGGCGGTCGAGGAACAGGCTCACTGCTCGTCGCGACGACGGTTCCAGCGGTCTTCGACCCGGTTCATGAAGCCGCCTGACTGCTTCTTGCCGCCGGAGGGCGCGGAACCACCTGTCGCATCGGTGTCGGAGGCGTTGGCCTCGGCCTCGGCCTCGGGAGCGGGGGCCCGCATGGCCCGCACGACTAGCAGCGCGCCACCGAGCATCAGCACGAACCCCAGCACGCCGACGATCTCTTGGGCGATGGCAGCGCCGGTGACCAGCAGGGCGGTGCCGATGAGGAAGGCGAGCACGCCGAGGGCCGCATGGCGACGATTGCCCCGACGGCCGGAGCCATCGCGCAGGGTGGAGGCGAACTTCGGGTCCTCGGCGTAGAGCGCGCGCTCCATTTGCTCGAGGAGGCGCTGCTCATGCTCAGACAGTGGCATGGTGACCTCCTCGCTCGTGATGGAGCCGCGGCTCCATCAGTTGGCTCACTCATCAGGATAGGCCCCCGGGGGCCCTGACGGGAACCCTCACCGGCCATCTGGATGCTGTGTATCGATTATGCGCCGCCGGAGGCCGATTCGCCACCCGTCTCCTCAGGGACGTGTGGGAGATCACGGTGGTTCCACTGAATCAGTCTTCTCTGAGTCGTTATCGTCGAGGCCCTCGAAGTGCACTAGGCGGGCGGGCACCACTGCTCCGCGCCCGAAACGTCGGGTGGCAGCGTCGGCGGCGCGCTCGGCGTCGCGCCAACCGTGCTCGGGCGCATCGAGGAGCATCTGCTCGGGCGCATCGGCAGCGTCGAGGAGCCCCTCCACCCGAATGCCCACGAGCCGCAGGCGGGCGCGTTGTAGGCCGAGGGCCTCGTACAGTCGCACCGTGGTGGCGTAGAGGTCGCGCGCGACATCGGTGGGCTCGGGCAGGGTGCGGCTGCGGGTGATGGTGGTGAAGTCGGCGAATCTCACCTTGATCACCACGGTGCGGCCCACCACCCCAGCCGTGCGCAGCCGCCGGGCTACCTGCTCGGAGAGCCGCAGCAGCTCGCGGCGCACCACCTCGGGGTCGTCGACGTCGCGCGCGAAGGTCTGCTCGTTGCCGATGCTCTTCTCCGGCTCGTGCGCTGACACCACCCGGGGGTCGCGCCCCCACGCCAGCGCAGCGAGATGGGCTCCGAGGGCGGCACCCAGAGCACGTGTGAGGGTCGCCTCCGGAGTGTTCGCGATGTCGCCAACGGTCTGCAGGCCCAGCCGGTGGAGCTGCTCCTCAGTGCGCTCGCCCACCCCCCACAGCGCGTCGACGGGCAGCGGGTGCAGGAAGGCGATGACCTCGTCGGTAGGTACGACGAGCAGCCCGTCGGGCTTGGCCTTGGTAGAGGCCAGCTTGGCCACAAACTTCGAGCTCGCGACGCCCACCGAGCAGGTGATGCCCTGCTCGTCGTGCACCCGCGCCCGCAGCAGGTCGCCAATGAGAGTCGGAGATCCGATGCGGCGCACCGAGCCGGCGATGTCGAGAAAGGCCTCGTCGAGCGACAGGGGCTCGACGAGGGGGGTGATACTCGCGAAGAGCGCCATGACGCTGGCGCTCACCTCGACGTAGCTGCGGTGGTCGGGCGCCACGACGACCAGGTCGGCGCAGAGGCGACGCGCTCGCGACATAGGCATCGCGGAGTGGATTCCGAACCGGCGCGCCTCATAGGTGGCGGCGAGCACAACCCCGCGCCCGCCCTCGGCGCCGACGACCATGGGAAGCCCACGCAGCTCGGGCCTGCTGCGCAGTTCGACCGAGGCGAAGAAGGCATCCATGTCGACATGCAGGATGGTGCAGCCTGCATCGTCGGTGCTGAGGCCCTCCGGCCTGGCACCGCGTCGAATCTGGCTACGGCTCATGGCCCCATCCTGCCGCGCGGGCGGGCCCGGAGGCTCACCATCCGCTGCTGCCCGGGCTCGAGTGCCACACCTTCGACGGAGCGGCGCCGGGCTTGACAGCCTCGCCGGCTGGCCGCAGATCGGCGTACGGCGACTGCCGGAAGCCGCTGGGGTGCAGCAGGACCCGTCGTGAACCGGGGCGCGGGTCGGCTAGGTCGCGCTCGGCATGCTCGGCCAGCAGCGCTCGCACCGCCGGCATTCCCTCAGAGCGCCAGAGCAGGTCGATCGCGGCGAGGTCCCAGCAGCCGGTGGCACGGACCGACACCCCGCGCGGTCCGGTGCGGCGCACCTCGCCGCGCACCAGCAGTAGCCAGGAGTGAAAAACGGTTTCGGCAAAGGGGCCCTGGGCGTTGTCGAAGAAGGTGGCGTCGACCGGCCCGGTGGCATCGTCGAGGGTGAGGAAGATGACCCGGCGCCCCGAGCGTACCGGCGGGGTCTGGGTCGCCACTTTCACCCCGGCGATCAGCACCTCCTGCTTCGACCGGGTGCGCAGCAGATCGCGGGCTCTCACCACGCCGAGCGCCCGCACCAGGGGTAGGTGCGGATCGAGCACGTGACCGCTGACGTCGAGCCCCAGCACCTGCATCTCGGCGTGCACTCGCTCGCCGGCGGTGAGTTCGGGCAGCCCACTCATGGTGATCTCGTCGGGCTGGTCGCCGAGGTCGAGCGCTAGTTGGGCGCCGGTGTTGGTGGCATCGCCCGAGTCGCCCGAGCCGCCCGAGCGTGCCGAGCCACCCGAGCGTGCCGAGCCGGCCGAGCGTGCCGACCGCGACCAGCGGTCGAGGTCGGCGACGGTGAGCAGCAGATCGCGCCGGGTGACGCGGTCGTGCCGCCGCCCACCCGATGACGAACCGACGATTCCGTGCAGCGCGTCGAAGGCCCCGGTGACCACGAGCCGCTCGACCACCGGGCGTGACACCCCGGCCCGGTGCCAGAAGTCGGCGAGCGAGGCGAATGGCCGCGCACCGACGATGCGCGCCACCTCGTGGGCACTGATGCCCCGGACCTCAGACAGTGAGAGTCGGATTCCGTACTGCGCGCGACCCGTGGGTTCGTCGATGTCGATGGCGCTGTCGATGGCGCTGTCGATGGCGCTGTCGTCACCCTCGACCCGCTCGACGGTGTACGCCTCGGAACTGCGGTTGACATCGAGGCCCAGTACCAGCACGCCCGACTGGCGTACGTCGTCGAGGATCAGCCGCTTGGGATACATGCCGGGATCGTGGGTGAGCACCCCGGCCAGGAAGGCCGCCGGATGGTGAGCCTTGAGCCAGGCCGACTGGTAGGTGGGCAGTGCGAACGCCGCAGCGTGTGCCTTGCAGAAGCCAAAGGAGGCGAAGGCTGCGAGCACGTCCCAGAAGGATTCGACCGTGGGCAGGTCGTAGCCCCGCGCGAGGGCCGCCGGGTAGTACCAGTCGCGCACCGCCGACTGGCCGTCGGGCGATCCCATGCGACGGCGCACCTCGTCGGCCTCGGCCAGTGAGCAGCCGGTGGTGACCGCCACCATGCGCAGCACCTGCTCGTGAAATACCACGACACCGCGAGTTTCGGCCAGCGCGGGCTTGAGGTCGTCGTGCAGGTAGCGCGGCATCGCCCACCCCTGCCGGGCCTGGAGGAACGGGGTGATCATGTCGCTCTTGACCGGGCCGGGCCTAAACAGCGAGATATCGATGATGAGGTCACCGAAGGTCTCGGGCGCAAACTTGCCGAGCAACTCACGCTGGCCCGGCGACTCGATCTGGAAGCAGCCGAGGGTACGGGTGGATCGGATCAGCTCGAAGGTGGCGTGGTCGTCGCGGGGTAGCGCATCAAGGTCGATGCGGCCGTCGGGTAGCAGGGTGGCTCCCCCGGCCCCCACCACCTGGTCACCGTCGACGCGCGCGACCTCGTCGATGGCGTGGGCCATCGCCGACTGCATGCGGATGCCGAGCACGTCGAGCTTGAGGAAGCCGAGTTCCTCGACGTCGTCCTTGTCGAACGGGCTCATGGGGAAGCCCGCGGCGCTCGGCTGCACCGGGGTGCGGTCGAGCAGCGACGCGTCGGAGAGCAGCACCCCGCAGGGGTGCAGCGCGATGTGGCGCGGCAGGCCGTCGAGTGACTCGACGAGGTTGAGGAAGCCGTCGAGCTCGCCCCGGGCCGCCAGCCGGCCGAATCCGGAGCGGCGCAGCTCGGGCAGGTCGGCGAGCGCTGCCCGCGCCTGACGGGCACGCACGTGGGGGAAGGCTTTGGCGAAGGCGTCGATCTCTCCCGGTGGCATACCGAGGGCAGCGCCGACGTCGCGCACCGCGTGTCTCACGCGATAGGTGTCGTACATCGCGACGCACGCCACGCGGTCGATGCCGAACCGCTCGATAATCGCGTCGTAGATTTCGGGGCGACGCGCACTCTCGACGTCGATGTCGATGTCGGGCAGGCTGCGGCGCAGCGTGGAGCAGAAACGCTCCATGAGCAGGCCGTGCTCGAGCGGGTCGACGCCGGAGATGCCGAGCAGGTAGGCCACGAAGCTGCCGGCCCCCGAGCCCCGCGCGGCCACCCTGATTCCGCGGGCGACGACAAGGTCGACTACCTCGGCAACGGTGAGCACGTAGCCGGCAAAGCCAAGGGTGGCGAACACTGCCAGCTCGTCGTCGAGCCGCTGGCGCGCGTCGGCCCTGCGCGGGCCGCGGTGATAGCCACGCCGGACGAGCCCCTCCTCGCAGCGGGCACTCAGCACGGAATCGGCACGTATCGCCTCAGCCGTGATGCGAGCGGGCTCGCGGCGCCGCTGCGCGTGCCGGGCGGGCACGGCCGCTCCCACTGACGACGGATCGAGCAGTACCCCTAGTTCGGGCACGTGCAGGTCGCCGAGCCCCACATCGACCACCGGGTCGAGCACGCAGCGCTCGGCGAGGGTGCGTGTGTCGGCGAGCAGCCCCTCGGCCGCACCCCGGGGGTTATGCGCACCTGCGGAGGCACACACCTCGTGGGCGATCGCCGCCATCGCTGCTCCCGCCTTCAGGTGTCCCTCGGCGTTGGCACGATCGAGGTGGCGGGAGTCGAGCGGCACGAGTCGGCGCACGGCATCGAGCAGGTCGACCACGCGGGCCGACCCGGGGTCGGCGTGTCGTACCGCGTTGCTGAGCACAGCCCCGACCCCCTGCTCGCGCGCGAAGAGGAGCAGTCGCGCAGCCGCGGCGGTGGAAAGCGGAAGCCCCCGGTTGACGGCACCCTCGAGGTCGGAGGCGGCGAGTGTGTGATCGCGAGCTCGGTGCGAGACCACCTCAACCCGCAGTTCAGCCCCGAACGCCTCACGCCAGGGATGCAGGGCACGGGAGGCACGGTCGGGACGGCGGGCCATGATCGCGCGAGCCACCTCTGACTCAGGGCCGAGCAGCACGGTGACCGAGCCCTCGAGCCCATGCTGGTCGAGTACGGACGCGATGGCTGCCAGCGAGGTGACCGGCTGCTCGCGTGAGCCGTCGGGGGCAGCGGACCCAGTGGACCCAGTGGACCCCCATGAACCTGCCGTGTGCGACGCGGAGACGATGCGGCAGAGCGCCGCCCACCCCCGAGCGCCGCGCGCGAGCAGCAGCACCCGTGGGTGGCGCGGGTCGACGTGCGCCCCGCCGCGCACCGGGGTACGCGATCGCGTTCGTGGCGCGCTCTCGGCCAGCAGTGGCGCGACCGCGAGGTCGACCCCGAGCAGCGGCCTCACCCCGGCCTCACGACAAGCGAGGAGGAACTTCACCGCGCCGCCGAGGGTGTCGCGGTCGGTGAGGGCGAGCGCTGACTGCCCGAGCTCGGCCGCGCGCGCCACGAGCACCTCGGGGCTCGAGGCGCCGTGGCGCATCGAGTGGCCGGAGGCGACATGCAGGTGCACGAACGGGTCGGAGGACATCGTCAGCCAGGTCAGCCGACAGTGCTGACAGTGCTGACAGTGCTAACAGCGCGCGGCATGGCCTGCTGCAGCGGGAGCCCGAGGAGGTCGGCCACGAGCGCGACGAACCGCTCGGAGTCGCGGAGCAGGTCGTCGGCCTCGCGCTCGGTGACCACGTGCGCGATTCCGGCCTCGGCCGCGGCCCGCTTGGCCGCGCCGCCCGCGAAGAAGGTGGCCCACTCGCCCAGCCCCGGAGCCACGGCCGGTAGCAGCACCCACACGCTACGGACGCGACGACGCGCGGTGGGGCGGGCCCGGGCCGCGAGCACCGCGGCCGCCGCCCTCAGCGCGGCAAGGTGCGCCGCGGAGTAACGCGCCGACGGGTCGGTGGCATAGGTCGACTCGGTGAGACCCCGGGCCGCGAGTGCCAGCAGGTCGCGTGCCGCCTGGGTGACCGGGATGGCTCCGGAGCGGGGCAGGTCGAGCAGGGTGGGTGACATCGTGGTGACTCCTCTCAGTCGGACAATTCGATGCGGGGTCAATGCGGGGTCGATGCGGGGTCGATGCGGGGTCGATGCGGGGTTGGTGCGGGGTTGGTGTGCGCGCGGCTCAGTCGAGGGCGCGCGCGAGGTGCCAGCGTTGGACGGGCGAGCGGGTGCAGCAGAGGTCGTAGACCCCCGACGTGGCGGACCGGACCACCCCTGCCTCGACCCGCCAGTCCTGTCGCTCGGCGGAGTGCTGGGGCCGGTGCCACCAGGAGCCTCCCTCGATCCAGTGCGCGAGCACCTGATGGACGACGTACCTCCGGCCACGCCAGAGAAACTCT
>CALQEM020000031.1:0-22940 GCA_943329595.2 Bifidobacterium breve | reverse complement strand
GGCGTACCCGTAGACGCCGCGCGACTGGTCGCGCACGACGTGGCCCTGCTCGAGTTCGATCACGCGCTTGCGCATCTGGTCGACGATGGCCACATCGTGCGTGGCCATCACCACCGTGGTGCCGGTGCGATTGATGCGGTCGAGGAGCTTCATGATGCCGATGCTGGTCTCAGGATCGAGGTTTCCGGTGGGCTCGTCGGCGATGAGGATCATCGGCCGGTTGACGAAGGCGCGCGCGATGGCCACGCGCTGCTGCTCGCCGCCGGAGAGCTGGTCGGGGTAGCGCTCGGACTTGCCGTCGAGCCCCACGAGGTCGAGCACATCGGGCACCACCTTCTTGATGAAGGCGTCAGGCTTGCCGATGACCTCGAGGGCGAAGGAGACGTTGCCGAGCACCGTCTTGTTGGGGAGCAGCCGGAAGTCTTGGAATACGGTGCCGATTTGGCGACGGAGCGTGGGCACCTTCCAGTTAGACAGGGTGCTGAGGTTCTTGCCCGCAACCCACACCCGGCCCGCCGTGGGCGACTCCTCCTTGATCACCAGGCGGAGGAAGGTCGACTTGCCACTACCAGAAGCACCGACCAGGAAGACGAACTCTCCCTTGTCGATGTCGACCGAGGCGTCGTCGAGCGCCGGACGGGTTTGGTCGCCGTAAACCTTGGTGACGTGCTCGAAGCGAATCACGGTGCTCCTGCAGGTCCTCTCGGGGGCGGGCATGCTCACGGACTGACTTCAGTCTACGTCTCACATGAGACCCCACCCACCTCGTAGCCCGCTCGGCTGCCCCCGAGTGTCGCCGCGTCCGGCGTGCACCCACCCAGCGACCTGCCATCGAGGTTGCCCACACCGCACCGCAGCCAGTACGACACACAGAATCGCGGATCGTGCAGACAATCAGAAATTCAGAAAATCAGAAAGTCAGAAAGTCAGCCGCGTGTGAATCGGAAGGTGTGCTAGCTCGGCCCGCGACACACCGCACCCGACGGGAGAGATCCCGCTGCTTCGTGACTCGGCTCGGTGCTCAGCCCTGCTGCTGCCGACGCCAGCGGATTCCGGACTCAATGAACGCATCGATTTCACCGTCGAGAACCGCAGACGTGTTGCCGGTCTCAGTCTCGGTGCGCAGGTCCTTGACCATCTGGTACGGGTGCAGCACGTACGAGCGCATCTGATTGCCCCACGAGCCGGCTGTCTCGCCCTTGAGTGCGTTGATCTTGGCCTGCTCCTGCTGGCGAGTGCGCTCGAGTAGTTTGGCCTGCAGCACCGCCATGGCTGTGGCCTTGTTCTGGATTTGGCTGCGCTCGTTTTGGCACGACACCACGATGCCTGACGGAATGTGGGTGAGTCGCACCGCGGAGTCGGTGGTGTTAACGCCCTGTCCGCCCGGCCCGCTCGAGCGGTACACGTCGATGCGCAGTTCGTCCTCAGGAATCTCGATCGACTCGGTCTGCTCGACCACTGGGATCACTTCCACCCCCGCGAACGAGGTCTGTCGGCGGCCCTGGTTGTCGAAGGGCGAGATGCGCACGAGTCGATGGGTTCCCTGCTCGACCGAGAGCGTTCCGTAGGCGAACGGCACCTTCACAGCAAAGGTGGCGGACTTGATTCCAGCCTCCTCGGCGTACGACGTGTCGTACACCTCAAACGGCCAGCCGTGGCGCTCGCAGTAGCGCGTGTACATGCGCAGCAGCATTTCGGCCCAGTCGGCGGCGTCGACGCCCCCCGCCTCGGCCCGAATGGTGATGAGGGCCTCGCGCGAGTCGTACTCACCCGACAGGAGTGTGCGCACCTCGAGTTCACCCACCGTGGTGGTGAGTGAGGCGAGCTCGACCTCGACCTCGGCCAGCGTGTCGACATCATCCTCGGCCTCGGCGAGTTCGAGCATCACCGCAAGGTCGTCGAGGCGCACCCGCAGCGTGCGGGCTCGGGCGAGTTCACTCTGTAGGAACGACAGTCTGCTGGTCACCACCTGGGCGTGGGCCTGGTCGTCCCAGAGGTTGGGCACCGAGGCCTGTGCCTCGAGGTCGGCGATCTCCAGTACGAGCTTGGGCAGGTCGATCACTTGCTCGATGTTGGCCATCGTGGCGTCGAGGGCAGCGAGCGACTCGGAGATCTCGGGGGCGGCCATGTTAGGTAAGCCTAGGCGGACGGGGTCTGCGTAGGCTCACGGCATGGCCGGCTGCCTCGGTCCCGCCTAGTCGCGGCGGCCGCGTGCCGTCGTCCACCGCCGGATTGTCACGCTGCGCCACGAATTGCTTGCGGTAGGTAGGGGCTTTCACCCGGCCGGCCTAGTGCGGGGGCCATGTGCGCGACAATCGGCGGTCCGATGTCCCCCATTCGGCTGACTCGCCGGCCGCCGAGGGGGCTAGCCCGACCCAGATGGCTCAGCCGTTGCCGGTGGCGGTGCCGCCGGACCCGCCCTGAGCCACCAGCGCGCGCAGCGCCCGCAGTGCCACCGACAG
The DNA here is from genome assembly GCA_943329595.2 of Bifidobacterium breve. GTDB lineage: Bacteria > Actinomycetota > Actinomycetes > S36-B12 > CAIYMF01 > CAIYMF01. The sequence continues at coordinate 20,478 of CALQEM020000031.1, read as the reverse complement.
CGCCGCGATGTCGGCGCTGTCGAGGGCGGTGATCTCGGCCAGGGTTCCCCTCGCGCGACGCACGCCCTCAGACTGGCCGGCCTCCCAGCGGTCGATGCGCTCGGCCGGTTCGAGGCCCGCCGGGGTCGACCTGAGGATGCGCGAGGTCAGTGCGGCCAGCGCCGTATAGAGATCCGAGCGGAGGGCCGCCCTCGCGAGGCTCGACCAGCGGTCGGTGCGAGTGAGTGCTGTGATGCGGAGCAGGAGCAGGTCGCCCCCGAAGCGCTCGGACACCGCGAAGTACAGATCGGTGACGCTCGCGGGGTCCTCCCCCACCTTGCGGGCGATTTCGATGACGTCCAGCAGAGAGAACAGGTCGAGCAGCACCGCGACGTCGGTCGCGAGTTCGCGCGGGGCCCCCGCATCGACCAGCGCGTCGACTCGAGCCGCCAGTCGACGCGCCTCCGCCCCCCTCAGGAGTCCGGGGACGAGTGGCGCGAGCCGGCGTACCTCGTCGCGGAAGGTGGCCACCTCGGCATCGACGTCGACGGCACCACCTCGGGTTTGAAGGGTCCACCGAGTCGCACGGTCGAGCAGGCGGCGAGCCTCGAGCAGCAGGTCGGCCTGCACCTGCGCCGGGGCGCTGCTGTCGAGTTCCTCGATGCGCCGCCACACCTCGTGCAGCCCAAACACTTCGGTGGCCACGCGGAAGCCGCGTGCGATGTCGATGGCCGCCGCACCGGTCTCCTCCGCCACCCGGAACGGGTACGACACCCCACCGCGATTGATCATGTCGTTGCTGGTCATGGTGCTGACGATCTCGTCACTCAGGGGGTGCGAGAGCAGTCGCTCGCCGAACGCGCTCACCACCGCCTCGGGGAAGTAGTCGCGCAGCAGCCGCGCGAACCACGGCTCGCGCGACAGACCGGCGGGCAGAAGATCAGCGGTCAGCGCGATCTTCACGTGGGCGGCGAGCACGCAGAGCTCGGGCGCAACGAGTCCGAGTCCGAGGGCAGCCCGGCGCTCGAGCTCGACCTCGCTCGGCAGCGCCTCGAGGATGCGATCAAGGTCAGCGGTTTCCTCAAGGCTCTGCAGGAGTCGCCGATGCACGCTGAGCATCGACCCCACCTGCTGCTCGTCAACGGCCAGCATCAGGTTCTGCTGGTAGTTGTCGGCCAGCACGAGCCGCGCCACGTCGTGAGTCATCGACTCGAGCAGCGGCGTCCGGTCGTCAGCCGCCAGCGAGCCGTCGCGCACGGCCGCGTCGAGCAGGACCTTGATGTTGACCTCGTGGTCGGAGGTGTCGACGCCCGCCGAGTTATCGATGGCATCGGTGTTGAGCAGCACCCCCGCCTGCGCCGCCTCGACCCGACCAAGCTGGGTGAGTCCGAGGTTGCCGCCTTCGGCGACCACGCGACACCGCAACTGGTCGCCATTAACCCGGATGCCGTCATTGGCCTTATCGCCCACATCGAGGTGGCTCTCGCCGCGGGCCTTCACGTAGGTGCCGATGCCGCCGTTCCAGAGCAGGTCGACGCGCGCGCGAAGAATTGCCCCCAGGAGGTCGTTCGGCGCAAGCTCGACAACCTCCTCACCGAGGTCGAGCAACTGCCTCATCTGCGCGCTCACCGGAATGAACTTGGCCGAGCGGGCGAAGACACCGCCCCCGGCCGAGATCAGCGCCGGGTCATAGTCGGCCCACGACGAGCGTGGCAGGTCGAACAGCCTGCGCCGCTCGTGGAATGACCGCGAGGCGTCGGGCTCGGGATCAATGAATACGTGGCGGTGGTCGAAGGCGGCCACGAGCTGGAGGTGCTCCGACAGCAGCATGCCGTTTCCGAAGACGTCGCCACTCATGTCGCCGATGCCAACCACGCGGAAGCCCTCATGCCGTACGTCGACACCGAGCCCGCGAAAGTGGCGCGACACCGACTCCCACGCCCCTCGCGCGGTGATGCCCATCTCCTTGTGGTCGTACCCGGCCGACCCGCCCGAGGCGAAGGCGTCGCCGAGCCAGAAGCCGTGCTCGAGCGAGATCGCGTTCGCAATGTCGGAGAAAGTGGCGGTGCCCTTATCGGCAGCGACCACGAGGTAGGGGTCGTCGCCGTCGCGCCGCACCACCTGCAGCGGCGGCTGCACCACGCCGTTGACGAGGTTGTCGGTCACGTCGAGCAGGGCCGATACGAACAGCCGGTAGCACGCAATGCCCTCGGCCAGCACCGCCTCGCGGTCGGTGGGGTCGACCGTTGCCGAGCACACGAACCCACCCTTGGCACCCACCGGCACGATCACCGCGTTCTTGACCATCTGCGCCTTCACCAGACCGAGAACCTCGGTGCGAAAGTCCTCGCGCCGATCACTCCACCTCAGGCCGCCGCGCGCTACCCGGCCGAAGCGCAGGTGAACCCCCGACACTCGAGGCGAGTGCACCCAGATCTCGAACTCGGGCCGTGGCGCGGGCGCGTCTGGAATTGTGCGCGGCAGCAACTTCACCGCGATGACCTCCGGCCCCGACCCGTCGTCGCCTCGCTGGTACATGTTGGTGCGCACGACGGCCAGCACGATTGACAGCAGCGAGCGCACGATGCGGTCCTCGTCGAGGCTCGCGATCGCGTCGAGTCGCTTCCTGATCGAGCCGACGAGAGCCCCGTCATCACCGTCGTCGCGGCGCTGGGGGTCACACCGACCCTCGAACACCTCGACGAGGTCGCGCACGAGTTCAGCATGAAGGCACAGGACCTGCTCGGAGTAGCGCTGACTGAAGGGGGTGCCGAGCTGGCGCGCGTAGGCCATCAGGGTCTGCACGAGCGCGACCTGACGCCAGTCGAGCCCGGCGCTCACCACCAGGGCTGCGAATCCGTCGCGGTCGATGCGCGACTCCCAGGCGGCGGTGAATGCCTCGCCGAACCGTCGCTCGAGCCCCACCGACGCCGACTCCACCCCCGACGGGGGCAGGGTCAGGCCGAAGTCGTAGATCCACCCGGGCTCATGGCCGACCCTGCGGATCGCATACGGACGCTCGTCGACCACACCCACCCCGAGGTTCTGCAGCACGGGCAGCATTTCCGAAAGCGACATCGCCGCACCGACTCGGTACACCTTGAATCGACGCTCGGCGACGTCCTCCGCCACTCCCGGAGTCCGATACATCTGCACCGCCATCGAGCGGCCCGCGCCTAGCGAGCTCAGCAGGCGGGTGTCGGCGAGCCCCGCCTCCGCCGAGAAGTCCTCCTTGTAGGCCTCGGGGAATCCGCCCTCGTAGCTCGCGGCGAACACCGCACCCTCCGCTGGCGACATGGCTGCGTCGACGGCCTCGCGGAAGTGGTCGTCCCACGACTTCGTGGCATCTTCGAGTCGCCGCTCGAGCTCAGCGGTGTCAACCCGCGGAAGCAAGCGTCCTGTCTCAACCCTCACCAGGAAGTGCAGTCGAGCGAGTACCGACTCGCTCACCCTCGCCGTGAAGTCGATGCTCTCGGCCTCGAAGGACTCGCGCAATTGCCCCTGCATACGCTCGCGCACGGTGGTCGTGTAACGGTCACGCGGGAGGTACACGATGGCCGAGGCAAAGCGGCCAAAAGCGTCGTAGCGCAGGAAGAGCCTGGTCTGGCGCCGCTCCTGAAGCTGCAGCATCTGGATGGCGAAGTCGAAGAGCTGGTCGACCTCGATCTCGAACAGCTCGTCGCGCGGATACGTCTCGAGGAACTGCATCAGGTCACGGCCGTCATGGCTGGCGGGCGGCAGACTCGCGCGCTGTACCACCTGCTCGACCTTTCGCCGCACCACCGGGATCTCTGTCACCGACTGCGAGTACGCGGTGGCCGCGTAGAGGCCCACGAAACGGTGCTCGCCCACCACCCTGCCCGCCTCGTCGAGCTTCTTGACCCCCACGTAGTCGAGGTACACCGGGCGATGCACGGTGGAGCGCCGGTTGGCTTTGGTGAGCACGAGCAGGTGCGGCTCGAGCGCGATCACCCGCGCCTCCGGGCTGAGCTTGGCGAACGACGTGGAGGTTGCCTGGTCGTGGCGCATCACCCCGAGGGCAGTGTCGTCGACCGCCTCCAGCGAGTCGCCGTCGCCCTCAGCGCCAAGCGCGTACTCGCGGTATCCCACAAAGGTGAAGTTGTCGTCGGCAAGCCAGCGAAGAAGCTCCTGCGCGTCGGACACGTCGGCGTCACTGATACCGGGGGCAGGGTCCCGCCCGACGCTGTCAGCGAGGGCGAGCGCCCGGTCTCGCATGGCGACCCAGTCTGCAACCGACAATCGCACATCGCCCAGAACGTCGCGCAGGCTGAGGGCGAGGGCCGTCAGGTCGTCCGCTGGCAGCGGCTCGAACTCGAGGTGCATCCACGACTCCACGATCGCCTCGGGGTCAGTGTCGTGATCGTCGACCACCGCCTGCAGGCTCGACTGCTCGTCACGACGCACCCGTAGTTGAGGGTGCACGATCAGTGACAGGCTCCGCCCCAGCCGCAGCAGGGCCCCAGTGACCGAGTCGACGAGGAATGGCATGTCATCGGTGACGATGTCGATGGCACCGGGCCCCACGATCTCGACGACGTCGGCTCCCCTCGGCCGGGTTGCCCCGGCCCGGGCATGACTCGTGACCATCGCAGCGAGGTCAGAGGGGCGGCGGGCAACGAGATCATCAACGCCCACCGAGCGGAAGTACCGCGCCACGAGATCGGCGGCCGCAGCACGGTCTCTGGGCAGCCCCTCAGGAAGTACTGCCAGTGTCGCGACCTCGTCGAGCAGCCGCTGCCTTGCTTCGTCCACTGCAACTCCCACGACTAGGCCGGTGACGCGCACTGATCCCACCGTAGCCCCGACCCGAGCCCAGAGGGGGCATGCTGTGACCTCACTCGCCCGCAGCCGTCTCACTCGCTGACCCATACGAAAGCGTCATTCAGCCCCCGCGGGTGTGACGCTTTCGTATGGATGAGCGGACGGGGTCGCGGGGTCGCGGGGTCCAGGGGGCCCAGCGCGCGCGAGAGGGGAGCCCCTACGACGACAGGTGGATTCCGAACAGTGCGTCGATCTCGAGGGCCGTGGTCTCATAGCCCACATGCCTGATTCCGATCATGCCCAGAGCGACAGCCGCCGCGATATTGTGCGGCAGATCGTCGACGAACACGCTCTCCTCGGCCGACACGCCGACCAGCTTCAGGGTGTGCTCGAAGATGCGCGGCTCAGGCTTGCGCATACCCACCTCGCCCGAGATGACAACGACGTCGAACATGTCGTCCCAGCCGTCGCGCGGGTAGTCGTTTCCCCACGAGTTCGAGCACAGTGCCGTGCGGATTCCCGCTGCCCGCGCCCGACGAACGAGCCCGCTCATATCCTCCGCGTGCTCGAAGTGCTCAAACATCCGACCGAGCAGACCCCGCTCCTCGACCGGTCGCCCGGTGCGCTCGGACAGCGCCCGCGCGAGCCTGCTCTCGAAGTCGGGCAGGGCCATCTCTCCGCGCTCAAGTGCGTGCACGGGGTTCAGTAGCGCCTCCATGCCCGCCGGCTCGCCGAGCCAGTCGCGCATGAGGCTCGCGTAGGTCTGCAGGTCGACACCGTCGATCTCGGCCCAGCGCTGCACCGCGACCCGCAGGTCGCCGGTGAGCACGCCGCCCCAGTCGACGATGAGCGCGCGAGGCTCAGGCACCGGACACCTCACGAGCTCGCGCCAGCAGTTGCGGCACCCCGGTGTCGAGTCGCCCGAAGAATGCGTCATCGCTCATGCCCGCCATCCAGCGGTGGTACGACGCCTCAAGCAGAATCGCTAGCTTCCAGATGGCCAGGGTCATGAACCAATCAAGGTCGGGTGTGGGATCGGGGCGCCCCGTGCGTCTCGACCACGCGTCGACCAACTCGCCACGCGAGGGAAATCCATCGGTGTCGGGACACAGTTCCATGAGCGGCAAAGTCTCACCCGGCTCGGGCCAGAACGACAGCAGGTAGCCGATGTCGGCGCGTGGGTCGCCCACCGTGGCCATCTCCCAATCGACCACCGCCGTGATCACCCCAGGCGCCTCGACGATCACGTTGTCGAGCCGGTAGTCACCGTGCACCAGCGCGGGCTCCACCTCGGCCGGAACATTAACCCGCAGCCAGTCGCGCACGGCGTCGTAGTCGGGCAGTTCTCGCGCCCGGCCGCCGGCCGCCGCAACCGCGGCCTCGATTCCCTCGCGTTGACCCGACCAGCGGCGCAGCTGGCGCTCGAGGTAGCCCGAGGGCCGGCCGATGCCCGCCTCGACGAAGGGGCGCCACTCGGCGCTGTGCACCTCGCCCAGAGCGCACGCCAGGTCGAGCCCGAGGGCATGACGTCGCTCGGGCGCCGCGAGGAAGTCGGGCAACTCGCTACGGACCACCACCCCCGGCGCGCTCTCCATCAGGTAGAAGGGTGCTCCGAGCACCGACTCGTCGTGACAGGCCGCGACCACCGCGGGCACGCGCACCCCTTCGGGGTCTCCCACCAGAAGGGAGAGGATCCGAAACTCCCGGATCACATCGTGGGCCGTGGGAAGCAGTGGCCCGTGAGGCGGCCGCCGCAGCACCCACGTGAGGGTGCGCCCGTCGACATCGCGCGACACTGCGTAGGTGAGGTTCGAGTGCCCCTCACCGAGTGACACGGCGGCAAGCGGACCCTCCCCGGGGAGGATGCCCTGCGAGTCAACCCATGCGGTGAGCGCTGCGGTGTCGAGGGCTGGAGTCACGAGCAGAGCCTAGCTGTCGGGGCTGTGGCCCCTCGCACGGATCGTCGTCGGGCCACCCCCACAGATTTTCGACGGCCGCACGGCCGCCCTCGGCTTGACGACGCCAACCAGATGCCATTTCATCAGCCGACCGGATGATTCGATTCTCACCAATTTCGTCGTATCGTCCACACCATCGACAGACTTGACCAACTACGGCACCCTCGCCAGGGGCGACCGTTCAGGGGGAATCATGATTCAGAACTCGTCCGCTCTCTCCGACCCGGCTCCCGAGCACCTTCAGCTGCGGGTCGCAGCCCATCCGGTTCCGGAGTACGAGCCCGCCGAGGAAACCGGCCGGCCGATTCACCACGGGCAGCTTGCCTTCGATCTGATGACTCCCCCGCACGACTCGTCAGAATCGTCGGCGACGGTCATCGACTTTCCCGCCTCACGAGTGCGCGAGCCCGCGCCTGACCCCACCCAGTGGGCCCGCAGCATCATCGTCGCCACCCTCGAGAGTCTGCACGGAATTCGATCGCCGGGGCAGTTGCGCCGCTGGTACGCACCCCGGGTGCACGCCGCCGTCGCCGCTCGGGCGGCACGCGCTAGGCCCACCGCCACGCCACCGCGCATCGTGGTGCGCTCGGTTCGCACGATTATGGTCAGTGAGGGGCGCATCGAGGCCTCAGGTGTGGTCGAGGTGGCAGGCAGATGCCGCGCGATCGCCCTACAGATGACGACCTACGACGGCCGGTGGCGGGTCACAGCCCTCGAAATCGGCTAGCGGTTGCGAGGATCTCCGTGACACCGCTTGAACCTCTTGCCCGAGCCGCAGGGGCACGGTGCATTGCGGCTCACGTCACCAAACTCAGACCCGGCACCCGACTCGGCAACGCGTGACTCGCTGACCACGCTGCCGATGTCGTCGCTCGGCGCAGTGTAGGTGAGTCGCTCGGCCCGCTGGGGGGCAAGGCCCTTCACGGCGATGGCCGGAGCCGAGTCGGCACCGGGGCCCTTGGCCGCGGCCATCACGGCGGCGGTCGCCTCAATCGAGGTGGCGTCGGCGATGCCGAAGTCGGCGAGCTCATCGGTGAGCGAGGGCTGCGCGTCAACCTGAACATCGACGTTGAACAGGAAGCCGACCGACTCCTCCTTGATACCGTCCATCATCGCGTTGAATAGCTCGAAGCCCTCGCGCTGGTACTCGACCAGTGGGTCCTTCTGGGCCATCGCGCGCAGACCAATGCCCTCCTGCAGGTAGTCCATCTCGTAGAGGTGCTCGCGCCACTTGCGGTCGAGCACGCTGAGCACCACGCGCCGCTCAAGCTCGCGCATCACCTCGGGCCCGAGGTCGAGCTCGCGGGCGTCGTAGGCAGCCTGGGCGTCGGACTCCAACTCGGCGGTGAGGAACTCGCGGGTCAGCGCACCGCCTGACGAGTTCTCGAGCTCGTCGATGTCGAGCGTAACCGGGTAGAGGGTCTTCAGCGCGGTCCAGAGTCGGTCGAGGTCCCACTCGTCATCGATGCTCTCCGCCGTCTCGGCCTCGACGTAACCGCCCACGGTGTCGTCGAGGAAGCCGCGGATCTGCTCGGAGATGTCCTCTCCCTCGAGCACACGCCTCCGCTCGCCATAAATGACCTGCCGCTGACGGTTGAGCACGTCGTCGTACTTGAGGACGTTCTTGCGGATCTCGAAGTTCTGGGCCTCGACCTGGGTCTGGGCCGAACGGATGGCGCCCGACACCATCTTGGCCTCGATCGGGACGTCGTCGGGCACGTTGAACCGGCGTAGGAAGGCATCGACCACGTCGCCCTTGAACAGCCGCATGAGGTCGTCTTCCAGTGAGAGGTAAAAGCGCGTCTCGCCTGGGTCGCCCTGGCGTCCGGAACGGCCGCGGAGCTGGTTGTCGATGCGGCGCGACTCATGCCGCTCGGAGGCCAGCACGTAGAGGCCTCCGAGGGCCACGACCTCCTCGTGCTCAGATGCCACCGACTTCTTGGCGGCCTCAACCGCGCCTGGCCACGCGGCCTCGTAGGCCTCGGCGTCGTCGATCGGGGACAGGCCCTGCTGGGCAAGCTGGGCCGCCGCCGTGAACTCGGGGTTTCCGCCGAGCATGATGTCGGTGCCTCGCCCTGCCATGTTGGTGGCCACCGTGACCGCGCCCTTGCGGCCCGCCTGGGCCACAATCGCGGCCTCGCGCTCGTGGTACTTCGCGTTGAGCACCTCGTGCGGGATGCCGCGACGACGCAGCAGAGTTGACACGATCTCGCTCTTCTCGACGCTGGCCGTGCCAACGAGCACCGGCTGACCAAGGTCGTGGCGCTCGGCTACGTCTTCGATCACGGCGTCGAGCTTGGCCGACTCAGTGCGGTAGACGAGGTCTGCCTCGTCGAGGCGCACCATGGGTCGGTTGGTCGGGATCGGAACCACGCCGAGCTTGTAGATCTGCTGGAACTCGGACGCCTCGGTCATGGCCGTGCCCGTCATGCCGCCCAGCTTGGCGTACATGCGGAAGTAGTTCTGCAGGGTGATGGTGGCCAGGGTCTGATTCTCCTGCTTGATCTCCACCCCCTCCTTGGCCTCGATGGCCTGGTGCATTCCCTCGTTGTAGCGACGGCCAGCGAGCATGCGTCCGGTGTGCTCGTCGACGATGAGCACCTCGCCGTTCATCACGACGTAATCCTTGTCGCGCTTGAACAGTTCCTTGGCCTTCACCGAGTTGTTGAGGAATCCCACGAGCGGGGTGTTGACGGCCTCGTAGAGGTTGTCGATTCCGAGCCAATCCTCGGTGCGCTCGATGCCTTCCTCGAGAATTCCGATGGTGCGCTTCTTTTCGTCGACCTCGTAGTCGCGATCGCGCTTGAGCCGCTCAGCGAGCCGGGCAAACTCGGTGTACCACTTATTGGCCTCGTCGGCGGGGCCGCTGATGATGAGGGGGGTGCGCGCCTCGTCGATGAGGATCGAGTCAACCTCGTCGACGACCGCGAAGAAGTGCCCGCGCTGGACGAGTTCCTCTCTGCTCCACGCCATGTTGTCGCGCAGGTAGTCGAAGCCGAACTCGTTGTTGGTGCCGTAGGTGATGTCGGCCGCGTAGGCGATGCGACGCTCGGCCGGCGTCATGGACGCAAGGATGCACCCAACCTCGAGGCCCAGGAATCGGTGAACCCGGCCCATCCACTCGGAGTCGCGCTCGGCAAGGTAGTCGTTGACAGTGACCACGTGCACGCCCTCGCCGGCTAGGGCATTGAGATAGGCGGGCAGGGTGGACACGAGGGTCTTGCCCTCACCGGTGCGCATCTCGGCGATGTTGCCGAGGTGGAGAGCCGCACCACCCATGAGCTGCACGTCGTAGTGACGCTGGCCGAGGGTGCGGCGCGACGCCTCGCGCACGGTGGCGAAGGCCTCGGGAAGGAGTTGGTCGAGCGTCTCGCCATCGGCGAATCGCTGCCGGAACTCGTCGGTCAGCGCGCGCAGCTCGGTGTCGGTGAGCGCCTCGAAGTCGGACTCGAGCGCGTTGACCTGCGCTGCGATACCGGTGAGCTTCTTGACGACGCGGCCTTCTCCGGCGCGCAGTAATTTGTCCATGATGGCCATCGCCCCATCGTAGGCGACGCCCGCGAGGTGGGGTGCAACCACGGTCCCCGTCGCCTCACGGCGGGCGTGACGCTGAAAGTCCCCCTGTCACCGAATCCCTACGCCAGTTTGGACACAGCGCGGGCCTAGTCCGAACTGGCGTAGGGATGTGGCGAAGGATCTTAGGTGAGGGCTAGTGCAAGTGCTCGCGGGTGAGCGTGGCCATGTGCGACGGCTCGCCCCGACCAACGCCCGCCCCCAGATCATTCACGAATGACTCCGCGTGCTCCCTCAGGTAGCGACTCGGAACACTGGTGAAGCGCGGAATCTCGGGGTCCTGACAGGCCGCGAAAACGGCGTCGACGTCATCTCGAACCAACCCGCGCAACGTCACCACTCCGTCGGAGAGCACGGGCGACTCGGCAGGCCAGCGACTGGTCATAGCTCATCGAACCACGTGGCACTGGGGCGAGAAGCGTGACAGCGCATCGATCCGTGATGCTCGCACCAGCCCACGCCCGTGCGAGTAGGGTCGCGACGTGCACATCAACGAGCCGAGGGCCGCCACTGCCGACGAGCGAGTGCGCGCGGAGGCTGCCGGGCTTCCGATGCCGGCCGAGGCCGCCTGCTTCACCTGGGGCGACGCCCACGGATCACCTCTCGCCTACGGCGTGGTCCTCGCCGGAGTCGGCGAACGACGCGTGCGCACCGTCGCGGCAGCAGATTTTTCCGATTCCCGCGTGGCCGAGGCGGTGGTATCGCTGCGGGAGGTACTCCTCGGTCGACTGGCCGAGGGAGCCGAGGGAGCCGAGGGCACGGAGTGAATACTCCGGTCGTGCTGAGCGCCGACGAGGCGCGGCGACTTGTCCTCACCGCCCAGGGCCTGATCGGCTCGCCCTATCCCCTCACTCCAGCAACCGCAGCCCGCTCCTCCGACGCCCGACGCGTACGCTCGGTGCGCGCGGTGCTTGAGCACCTCGGCGCGGTGCAGCTTGACACCATTTCGGTGCTTGCCCGCTCGCACGAACTGGTGCAGTACGCGCGCCTCGGAGCAGTCGGGCGCACAGCCATCGACAAGGCCTACTGGGGCGACGGCGCGGGGCCTGCAACGAGCTTCGAGTACTGGTCGCACGCGGCGAGCATCCTGCCGGTGCACCTGTGGCCCTGGTTCGCTTTTCGCCGCCGCTGGTACCAGGCCCGGGGCGAGCGCTGGCACAGGGTGACGCACTCGGCCCTCGACGTCATCAGGCGCAGGCTGCTTGAGGACGGTCCCCTCACCACTCGCGACATCGGCGGCGCCAAGGCGGGAGGCGAGTGGTGGGACTGGTCGGAGTCGAAGGTGGCGATCGAGTGGCTGCTCGACATCGGCGAGGTGGTGTGCACGCGCCGCGTGGGCTGGCGTCGCGTGTACGACCTCGCCGAACGCGCCCTGCCCGAGCGCGTGCTCGGGCCCGAGCCTGACGATGACGAGTGCATCCGACACCTGACCTTGCTGGGGGCGCGCGCCGTGGGAGTCGGCACCGTGGGCGACATCCTCGACGTGCATCGCCTCTCCGGCCGCTACACCAGCAGGGCCCATCTCCGGGAGGTGTTCGACGACCTCGTGGCCGACGGGCAACTGGTGGAGGTGTCGGTTCCGGGCTGGCGTGGGCCGGTCTACGCCGACATGGCCCTGCTCAGCTCGGGACCCGCGTCGGGGCGTCACCGCACCACCATGCTGTCAGCCTTCGACTCCCTCATCTGGCACCGCGGCCGCACCGAGCGCGTGTTCGACTTCGAGCACCTCTTCGAGCCCTACGTCCCTGCCGCGCGACGACAGCACGGCTACTTCACGATGCCGGTACTGCACGGGGGACGGCTGGTGTCCAGGGTCGATCCGAAGCGGGTCGGCACCACCCTGGAAGCGCGCGCAGCAATATTCGAGACATCCGAGGGCACCGGCGCTCCCCACGGTCGAGTGTCGACCACTGCCGTGGAGGGCACCGCCCTCGCCCTCACTGAGGCCGCTCGCTGGGTGGGCTGCGACACAGTGCGGCTGGTCGACGTGCGCCCGGCGAGTGCGACGCCCATGCTGGCCGCCGCCCTGCGCGCTGCTCGTGCCTGAGCTAGTTCGAGAGCCGGATCAGTCCGTAGTCGAAGCTCACGCGGCGGTAGACCACCGACGGCAGCGACGTGTCGGAGTCGGTGAACAGGTAGAAGTCGTGGCCCACCAGCTCCATCCGGTCGACGGCCTCGCCGACCGACATCGGAGCTGACTCGTGCGTCTTTTCACGCACCACGATGGGGCCGTTGACGTAGACCGCGTCAGCCGCTCCCTCAGCAGGCTCGGCCGGGTCGGCCAGCTCAGCCGCCTCAGCCGCCTCGGCACTCGACTGCTCGCCCGGCGGGAGCAGGTCATCGGTGGGGATGACTCCGAGGTGGGTCCCGTGTCGGCGGGCAGATCGCCTGCGATCAGCCGCACGACGCAGCCGCTCCTCGAGCCGGTCGTAGGCCAGCTCGAGCGCGGCGTACTGGTCGGCCGACGCGGCCTCAGCGCGGATCACCGCGCCAGCGCCACCTCGGCAGGTGAGTTCGACGTCAAAGGCACGCTCGGCGAGCCTCGGGTTCTGCTCCTTGGTGACCTCGACGTCGATGCGGGTGAGAGGAACCCCGAATCTGTCGAGCTTGGCCACTTTCTCGGTGACGTGATCGCGAAAACGCTGCGATAGCTCGATATGCCGACCCCTGACGATGATGTCCATCTCAACCTCCGGTCGCTCGATCTTCTCATTTCTACCGTAGCTCGCGCTGATCAGTCTCGACAGAGGTCCGAAGTCCCGAGACCAGACGCCCGGCGTCAACTGAAGGGGTGCTCACGACGGCGGCAGCACCCGTCGGCAGAATTTCAGCAGCCAGCAGAGCGCGCCGCAACTCGCGCAGTGTGGCGCCCGTGGTGACGACGTCGTCGACAGCCACCACCACCGATTCGAGCAGCGCCTGCCGCTGAGACTGCGACCGCGGCAGCCCAATTCCAATGGACCCCACGACGTTGGCCTCGCGCGCTGCGCTGCCCAAACCGCGCTGGTCGCGAGGCTGGCGCACGAGACGCGCGAGGTCGCTCACCCCAGCGTCGATCCCCGAGGCCCGCATCGCGTGCGCCGCCGACCGTGCGAGCAGGCCGACCGAGGAGACACCACGCTCGCGTAGGGCTTCGCGGCGGGTGGGAGCTGGGATCAGCACCACCCTTCGGCTCACCTGTGCTGCCAGCGCGTGCCGGACACTGCGCGCCAAGGTCTCGCCCAATACCGGCGTGAGGGTGCGCTCCCCACGCATTTTGTGGGCACGCACCGCTGCCCGTCCCACTCCGAGAGGGTCGAGGTGCGCGCACGTGAACCCATCGATTCGCGCCACGGTGAGGCCGAGCAGATCGTGCTTGCAGGCATCACACAGCACCCGGCCCGCGAGTCGGCACCCGGCGCACTCGCGCGGAACTACCAGTTCGAGGAGCGCGCGAACGATGGCAGACACACGCCCCATGGTGAGGGCTCGAGGGCATCCACCCGGCACGGACGCGCGGCACTGTGCACAACGCCGGCGCTGGCCAGCTGTGGAGAGCGCTCAGCCCGGATAGGCCGGCGACCAGCCGGTCATCAACTGCTGCCATGCAAGGGCGTCGTAAGCGAGAACGGATCCGTCGGAGACTCCGGCGAGCATGGTGCTGACGGGGGCTGCGGCCACGGTAACCGACTTGGCCGGCGCCACCACCGACCGCACGCTCTGGGCGCCAATGCGCACGGTGAAGACTTCAAGGGGGCCCGCGCCCTCTGTTCCGAGAACCGCTAACTGATCGGCCGAGGCCCAGGCAACATCGACGGTCGAGCTGATTCGCGCCTCCACCCGTCGTGGCGCCGTCAGCCGCAGCGAGTCACCACGACGCTCGATGCGCACCAGGTTGAGCTCAACCTGGGGGCCGCGACGAATCAGGAGGGCCGCGCGCGTGCCGTCCCTCGCGATCGCAATCCCTACGACTCGGCCCGTTCCGATTCCTTCCACGGCAACGGGCTGCACCGTGTTCGACGTTGCGGAGATCGTGCGCACTCCCTTGCTCTCGACCCACCACAGTGCCCCATCGGGGCCGAATGACGCAGAGGCCATACCCGCACCCTGAGCCCTCACCCGGAAGGCACCACCGTCGATGAGAGGGGCCTCCAGCAGGGTGACCCGCTCTTTGTCGAACCCCGCAACGCGCTGCTCATCGAGCGCTACCGCCAGAGTCGACAACGGCTGATCTGACCTTCCCGCCGCACCCGCGACCGGGGCGGAGTACGCGGCCTCGACCTGCACGACCCCCCGTGCAGACAGCGCAAGGGGGGCAGTGTTCGGGGTCATCGCGTTGGGGTCATAGGCGGGCCAGGAGTCGCGCGACTGCACTGACGGCTGACCGGGAACGGCCAGCGACACGCCCCCGGCGGTGATGCTGACGCCCGTCACCTCCGGAACCTGCCTCAGCGTCCACACGATCTGGGCTGACATCGCAGCTCGGGTGCTCTGGTCGGTAGTCAGCACCCTGGGGTCAAGGCTGATCTCGGCCACGCCGTTAACCACCGGCACCGAGTCGATGGCCAGAGAGACCCCGTTCGGAACAGCAGTTCTGACCGCGGGCGCGAGCCACTCAGTGGGACCCTCGAGCAGCCGCCTCACGAGCGTGGTGGCGAGACCCGATCCACTGTTCGGCACCGAGATCGGATCGGGCACGAGCGTGGTGAACTGCGGGTCGAGGAAGTACAGGTTCACCGTGCGGTAGCTGCGCTCGACATCACCACGGCTGAGCAACAGCCCCGTGGGCACCGAGATGATCCGCCACTCGCCCGAGTCCAGCACAAGACGGAAATCCGACCGCCCGGTCTCGCCGGCGTCGGCGACAAGGTACGAGCCCTCGCCGTCGATACGACCGAGCAGGGGCGCCGAGAAGGTGACTCGATCGAATCCGTCGGGCTCGACCTTCACGCCTGCGCCGTCATAGATGCGGGTCTCAACGCCCGGATCCCAGCCCACGGAGGCTCCGGCGGTGAGGTATTCGCGAGCAATCGCGTAGTCGTCGTCGTACGAGGCGCTCGCCTCGAGGAAGCCGTTCACGATCTCGACGGGTGTGGCGCCGGGCGTTGGCGGGCGGGCAATCACCCGAATGACCTGGTTGTCAGACCCCGCACCCACCACTGGACCCTCGACGATGGGGCCGGATTCGGGGATCGTGGCGCCGCAGGCAGCGAGCAGGGCACTCAGCACCAACGTGCAGCACGGTCCGACGAGCCTCCGTCGTCGCGACTCAGCCCCTGACATGACGCACCCCCCGACCCACGCTGTCAGCCCCCTCCATTCCCTCGGGATCGACCGCGAGGGGAAAACTGCTCGCCTCGGTGCCGGCGAGGAGGGGCAGGGTGAGCACGAAGTTGGACCCCTCCCCGGGCTCTCCCCACGCCTGGAGCCAGCCTCCGTGCAGCCGAGCATCTTCCAGTGCGATGGCGAGCCCGAGGCCGGTGCCCCCGATGCTGCGCGAGCGCGCCGGGTCGGCCCGCCAGAATCGGTTGAACACCAGTGCTGTCTCGCCCGGCCGCAAACCCACGCCGCGATCGCGGACCGACAGCGCCGCGCACATATCGTCAGAGCCGATGGTGATGGTGACCGGGCGCCCCCGTCCGTGCTCGATGGCGTTCACGATGAGATTGCGCACGACGCGGTCGACGCGGCGGGGATCGCACTCGACCCTCACCGGACCGACCGGTGCCACCAGCTCGAGATCGATGCCACGAGGGTCTGCTAGGGGCGTCGACGCCTCGATCGCCCGGCGGGCAAGTGACACGAGGTCGATCGGCTCGGTATCGAGCACCGCGGCCCCGGCATCGAAGCGACTGATTTCCAGGAGGTCGGTGAGCAGCAGTTCGAACCGGTCGAGCTGCTGCTGCAGCAGTTCGGCAGAGCGTGCGGTGGCGGGGTCGAACTGGTCGCGCGACTCGTGCAGGACGTCGGCCGCCATCCGCACGGTGGTGAGCGGCGTGCGCAGCTCGTGGGACACGTCTGAGACAAACCGCTGCTGCACTCGCGACATGCCCTCGAGCCGGCGAATCTGCTCCTGAAGCGACGCGGCCATCTGGTTGAACGACGTTGCCAGAGCCGCGAGGTCATCCTCCCCTCGCACCGCCATGCGCTCGGTTAGCTTGCCCGCCTTGAACTGCTCGGCCGTGCGCGCCGCCTGCCGCACCGGCCGCACCACTACGCGGGTCAGCATCCACGACAGGGCCACGAGCCCAAGAACGAGCAGGATGCCGGTGACCAGCACCGCCGAGCGGACCAGCAGCAGGGTGTCCTGCTCCTGCGATAGGGGGAAGAGGTAGTAGAGCTGGTAACCACCGACCGAGGGCACCACCAGGGACGCGCCGACCACCAGCCCCGGCACCGTGCGGCCGTCGAGGTAGGTGATGGTCGAGTAGGTCCACACCTGCCGATTCGACTCCGCCACCGACACTCTCAATGCCGCGGGGATGCTGACCTCGGCGACGTTGTTGGTGGCGCGCTCGGGGGCGCCTGGAATACCCGGGGCTGCCAGCAGGAGCACCTCGTAGAGCCCGGCCTGGCCCGCACGAGTGGCGATGGTCGCGATCACCGCATCGACGAGGCTCGCGGCGCCGGGGGTGGAGGGCCCGGTGTCTGCCGCCGCGAGAATGCGCTGGGCCTCACCGAGACTTGCGGTTGCCTCGGTCAGCGACGAGCGCTGCTTGGCCTCCAGCAGCCCGCTCGTGACCCGGGTCAGTAGTAGGTAGCCGAGTAGCCCCATCAGCAGCACTGACACCAGCATGGTGGTCGACACCACCCGAAGCGTCAGCGAGCGACGCCACTTCGAACGCAGTCGACGCACGGTCAGCCCTGCCGGCGACCGAGCATCATGGTGGCCCGGCCTTGTAACCGACACCGCGAACCGTCACGACCACCTGAGGGTTCTCGGGGTCCAACTCAATTTTCGAGCGGAGTCGCTGCACGTGCACGTTGACCAGTCGGGTGTCGGCCGCGTGGCGGTAACCCCACACATCCTGGAGCAGCGTCTCGCGGGTGAAGACCTGCCACGGCTTGCGTGCCAGCGCAACCAGCAGGTCGAACTCGAGGGGGGTGAGCGAGATCGGCGTCCCATCGCGGCGCACGGAGTGGCCCGCGACATCGAGGTCGATATCGCCGATGCTCAGCGACTCGGGTGGCTGCTCGGTGTTGATCCGTACTCGGGCCCGCAGCCGTGCCACGAGTTCCTTGGGCTTGAACGGCTTCATGACGTAGTCGTCGGCGCCGGACTCGAGCCCCAGCACCACGTCAACCGTGTCAGTTTTGGCGGTTAGCATCACGATGGGCACGCCTGATTCGGCTCGGATCGCGCGACATACGTCGATGCCGTCGACTCCGGGGAGCATCAGATCGAGGAGCACCACATCAGGCTTGGTCTCACGAAACGCCTTCAGCGCAAGAGCACCGTCGCCACAGAAGAACGGCTCGAAGCCCTCACTGCGCAGCACGATACCCAGCATCTCGGCTAGGGCATTGTCATCATCGACGACCAGCACACGTCCCTTCACACCCCTCATCGTGGCATCAACCTGCCGCGGCGCACCCCACAAGTCCGATTTCGGTGAAGACGGGGCTGCTGAACCGCTGCCGGTGGGGGGAAAACTCCATGAGGTGATCATGTGGAAGGAACGCACGCGCGGAGACGTCAGTTCCGCAGGTCACACCAGAAAGAGTGCAGCGACTCCCACGAGATTGTTGACCATGTGAGCCAGGATTCCAGCACCTAGGCGCCCCGTTCGTTGCCTGAGGTAGCCAAGCAGGAGGCCGGTCACGAAGAGGAGCGGCATGCGAGTCGGCTCGAGGTGGAAGGCCGCGAAGGCAATGGCTGTCCAGAAGGTCGCCCACCACGGATCGAGCCCACGCTTGGCAAGGGCACCCCAGAACAGCCCGCGGAAGCACACCTCCTCGACGAGTGGCGCGATCACGCCGATTCCGACAGCCAACAGCACCAGCAGCGCTGGGTCCTGCCGAAACTGCTCGAGGAGATCACCCGCAGCGGAACTGAAGTCTCCAACGACCCACTGGGTAAGCACTCCCATGGCTCCGGCCGTTGCCAGCACCACGAACCCGCCGCCGATTCCCCAGGCGAGGTCGGGCCGGCGCAGGGCGAGGCCGAGGTCGAGAACTACGCCATTGCCTCTCCAGCGTGTGACCACGAGCGGCCAGCCCAGCATGGGCACCCACTGGGCCACGAGACTCAGCAGCACGATCACGTTCTGCCACGTGTTCGACCCCTCGTTCAGCAGCAGGAGGGCGCCCACCGCCACCGAGGCGACGAAGGCGCCGAGCAGGGCGATCCACGCGTCCCCGAACCCCCAGCGCGGGTAGCGCAGCGGGATGCGGCCCTGCCACGCCTCCGTGGCTGTGGCGGGGGCGCCTGGCCACGGGGCGTCGATCACCGGTGGCAGCAACGAGGCGGCCGATGACGCCGCGGGCAAGGTCACGACCTCATGCTACGTGCCGGACCGGCGAGACGTAGCGGGCACGTAGCGGGCACGTAGCGGGCACGTAGCGGACGATCTGCTGCCCCCGCTTTCATGGTGGAAACCGACACCGGTCGGTGTCGTCTGCCACCACAGAACGTGTCGCTTCGCACCACAGGACCGCAGGTCCGCAGGTCCGCGGGGCACATGACAACGACGAAGGGCCGCCCCCTCGGGGACGGCCCTTCGCCAGCGTCTGCGGCAGAGGCGTGTCAGTAGCGGTAGAGCTCCGGCTTGTACGGGCCGGCCACATCGACGCCGAGGTACTCGGCCTGAACCTTGGTGAGCTCGGTGAGCTTGACCCCCAAGGCGGCGAGGTGCAGGCGTGCCACCTTCTCGTCGAGGTGCTTGGGCAGGGTGTAGACGCCGAGCGGGTACTGGTCGAGCTTGGTGAACAGCTCGATCTGGGCGAGCACCTGGTTGGTGAACGAGTTCGACATCACGAAAGACGGGTGGCCGGTCGCATTGCCGAGGTTGAGCAGGCGCCCCTCGCTCAGCACGATGATCGAGTGGCCATCGGGAAAGATCCACTCGTCGACCTGCGGCTTGATCACGGTGCGCTTCATGCCAGGCCGTGTGGCGAGCCCCGCCATGTCGATCTCGTTGTCGAAGTGCCCGATGTTACCCACGATGGCCTGATGCTTCATCTGGCTCATGTGGTCGGCCGTGATGACGTCGTAGCAGCCGGTGGCGGTGATGAAAATGTCAGCGATAGCCACCACCTCATCGATGGTGGTGACCTGATAGCCGTCCATCGCCGCCTGGAGAGCGCAGATGGGGTCAACCTCGGTGATGATCACCCGGGCACCCTGGCCGCGCAGCGAGTCGGCGCTGCCCTTGCCTACGTCGCCGTAGCCGAACACGACCGCGACCTTGCCTCCAATGAGGGTGTCTGTGGCGCGGTTGATGCCGTCGATGAGCGAGTGGCGGCAGCCGTACTTGTTGTCGAACTTGCTCTTGGTGACCGAGTCGTTGACGTTGATCGCCGGGAACATCAGGCTGCCGGCGTTCATCATCTCGTACAGGCGGTGAACCCCCGTGGTGGTCTCCTCAGTAACTCCCTTGATGCCAGCGCCAATGGTGGTCCAGCGCGCGGGGTCATCCTGAAGCGACTGTGCGAGGAGGGTCAGTACCACCGCGTACTCCTCGGAGTCGGCGGTGGCGGGGTTAGGAACGACGCCCGCCTGCTCGAACTCGGTGCCCTTGTGCACCAGCATCGTGGCATCGCCGCCATCGTCGAGGATCATGTTGGGGCCGCCGCCGTCGGGCCACCTGAGCACGCGCTCGGTGCACCACCAGTACTCGTCGAGCGACTCGCCCTTCCAGGCGTAGCAGGAGACGCCGCGAAGGTCGTCAGGCGTGCCGTTGGGACCCACCACCACGGCAGCCGCGGCATGGTCCTGGGTCGAGAAGATATTGCACGAGGCCCAGCGCACCTCGGCCCCGAGGGCCACCAGAGTCTCAATGAGCACAGCGGTCTGCACGGTCATGTGAAGCGAGCCGGTAATGCGGGCACCGGTCAGGGGCTTGGAGGCGCCGAACTCGGCGCGCATCGCCATGAGGCCGGGCATTTCGTGCTCGGCGAGTCGGATTTCGTTGCGACCGAACTCGGCCAGCGAGAGGTCAGCAACCTTGAAGTCGGGAGCGGCAGTCATGCGTTCGGAACTCCTTGG